>NZ_BJOU01000012.1 GCF_009932435.1 Gordonia crocea | reverse complement strand
TGGTCGGTGAACTCGTCGAGGCAGGTATCGGCCATCAGGACCGTGTCGTCGCCGAGGTCGGCGCGCACCGCGGCCAACGCGCGGTTGAGCACCCCCGTCGGCGCTATCGGCACCCGACCCGATGTCGTCCTTGTCTTCGGCCCTGGGCACCCCGAACAGCATCAGCCCGCCGACGCCGGCGGCCACCGCCGCCTGTGCCGCCTGCCGCAGCGAATCCATCGTGTGCTGCACCACGCCGGGCATCGAGTCGATCGGCTTGGGCTCGGTCAGCCCGTCGGCGACGAACATCGGCAACACCAGGTGCCGCGGTTCGACGTCGGTCTGCGCGACGAGGCGCCGGATGGCCGACGTGGAGCGCAACCGACGCGGCCGCACCCAGGGGGCGGAACTGCTGTCCGGAGGAGTCACACCGTCGAGTCTAGGGTCGAACGTCGAATCGGGGGTCGTCGGTCGTCTGTTAGCGATTGTGCTCGGATTCCGAGCACAACCGCTCAGGGATCACGCCGCCCGCCGCAGGACCATCAGGATCTGCTCGACAACCATCTGAGGGCGCTCGACGATGTCGCCGTAGGTCCGGCCACCCAGCCGGACAGACCCGCCTGGCGAAAGATCCGGGCGACGATCCGCTCGGCCTCGGAGCGTGTCCCCTCGCCGAGCAGCTTCAGCCACGATCCGACTTGTCGCGCACCGTGGGGTACCGCGCATGTGCTCGCAGCAACCCGTCGACGGTGGTGAACCGGCGCAGCAGAACCGCGTCGAGCGCCTTGAGGCCGATCTCTTCGGCCGCATCGAGAGCCGTCAGGGCCGGCGAGGTCACCCGCAGGTGGCGATGGATCGAGACGTCCTCCGCGCAGAGGCGGCGGTGCCGGACGAGCGAGGTCGAGGTCCGTCGACGGTGATCACCGACCGCCGACGTGAAAACAACCTGCCTGTGCGGCTCATCGGCAACAAAACCGAGCCACCAGGCGGCAGCGGCCCCACCCAAGACCGCGGTAGGACCCACCGCGGCGACCGCCAGTCGTGCCTGTGCCCGCGCCGAACGGGGATGACCGGCCGCGAGATACACCCCGCGGGTCACACCCCGCCACCGCCCGGAGTCGACCCGGCGCGAAATGGCCGCACTGCTCATACCCAGGCCAAGAGCCTGCTGGCGGCTGATCACCCCGTCGTGCCGGATGAGGAATTCATCGAGATCCATTCCCCTTAGACGCAGCGGGCTAGGTACCGGGTTCCCCGCTATCATTCCGTTTGCTGTTGTGCTCGGATTCCGAGCACAACAGCAAACCGATGAGGCTAGGACCGCGAGCGGCGCGACTTCTTGCGCGGCGGGGGCAGCGCGCCCTCGGCCCGCAAACGGGCGGCGTGGGCGGCCAGCGCCTCGACCAGGTCGGGGATAGACGCGGTCTCCGGCCGGACGTCGACCCGCAGGCCGAACTCGATCGCCGTCTCGGCGGTCTTCGGGCCGATGCAGGCGACGATGGTCCGGGCGTGCGGCTTGCCCGCGATCCCGACGAGGTTGCGCACCGTGGAACTCGACGTGAAGCACACCGCGTCGAATCCGCCGGTCTTGATCATCTCGCGGGTCTCGGCGGGCGGCGGGGCCGCGCGCACCGTGCGGTACGCGGTGACGTCGTCGATCTCCCAACCGCGTTCGCGCAGGCCCTCGGCGAGGGTCTCGGTGGCGATGTCGGCCCGCGGCAGCAGGACCCGGTTGACCGGGTCGAACACCTCGTCGTATGGCGGGAAGTCCTCGAGCAGGCCCAGCGACGACTGCTCCCCGGAGGGGACCAACTCCGGCTCGATGCCGAATGTGCGGACCTTGTCGGCCGTGGCCTCCCCGACGCAGGCGATCTTCACGCCCGAGAACGCGCGGGCGTCCAAGCCGAACTCGGCGAACTTCTCCCACACCGCGCGCACCGAATTGGTGGAGGTGAACACCACCCACTGGTAGCGGCCATCCACCAGGCCCTTGACGGCCCGCTCCATCTGGGCGGGCGAGCGCGGCGGCTCGACGGCGATGGTCGGCACCTCCTTGGGGATGGCGCCGTGCCCGACGAGGCGCTCGCTCATGTCGGCGGCCTGCTCCTTGGTGCGCGGCACCAGGACGGTCCAGCCGTACAGCGCCCGCGACTCCCACCAGGACAGCTTGCCGCGCTGAGCGACGACCTTGCCGATGGTGAGCAGCAGCGGACCGGCGAGTTCGCCGCCCTTCTCCGCCGCGGTCTCCAGGGTGGCCTCGATGGTCCGCTGGGCGCAGGTGGTGCCGTTGATGGTGATGGCAATCGGGGTGGTGGCCGCGAGCCCGTGGGCGATCAGCGAGGCCGCCACCTGGGCGAGGTGGCTGGCCGTGCCGTGCAGGACCAGCGGCGCCGGCGCGGCGGCCAGGCCGGCCCAGTCGACGTCGCCGCGCATGTCGGCGACGGTGTAGCCCGAGCCCAGCGGCATCCCCGCGTAGCTGGGGACGACCGCGGCGGCGGGCAGGCCCGGCAAGACTTCGAACTGCACGACGGTGCGCGCGACGGCGGTCACCTCGGCCAGCACCGCATTGGAGGTCAGCGGATCGCCGGCGACGACGCGAACCACGTCGACCCCGGTCTTCGCGGTGGTCACGAGGGTCTTGGCGACGTCGGCGGGATCACCGAGCGCCGGGTGCACGTCGACCGGGTCCTCGACCGCCTCGTCGACGGTCTCCGCCTCGACGGCTTCGGACTCCGCGGCCTTCGCGCGGCGCGGCGTCGGCGCGGCCTCGGCCCGGTGCACGGCCCCGATCAGCGACACCACCCCGGACGGCACGTCGGGATCGATGAATGCGACTGTCGCATTGGTCAACACGCTGCGCGCTCGGATAGTCAACAGGTCGGGGTCACCGGGACCGGCGCCCACGAAAAGGATCCGACCCGGGGTGGCCTTCTTCGTCCGGCTCATCACTCGCACTCTCCTACCCCCGCAGGGGTGGTAGTCAGTCAGCTAGGCCAGAAGCGATGCGGCTCCCGACTCCAGCATTTCCGCGGCAAGTGCGCGCCCCACCTGCGCCGCCTGCTCGATCGGTCCGACCGCCGAACTGCGGATCACATCGGATCCGTCGACAGCCGCAACCGCCGCGCGAAGCGACAGCTCGAGGAAGATCCGACCGTCGTCGTCGAGTGACTCGACGACCTCCGCGTAGGCCCCTACCGGCGCGGTGCAACCGGCCTCCAAGGCCGCCAGCACTGCGCGCTCGGCATCGACCGCCGCACGAGAGGACGGATCGTCCAAAGTGGCGAGCGTACTCACCAGCTGGGCATCGTCGGCGCGGCATTCGACGGCCAGGGCACCCTGGGCCGGTGCCGGTAGCAGCACCACCGGGTCGAACGCTTCGGCAATGACCTCGGTCCTGCCGATGCGGGCCAACCCGGCCCGGGCGACCACGACTGCGTCGAGTTCACCGTTGGCGACTTTGCCCAACCGAGAATCAAGGTTGCCTCTTAGGGGGCGAATTTCCAAACCGAGACCCAATGCTCTAAGCTGCGCGACCCGACGGGGAGCCGACGTACCCACCGTGGCACCGACGGGAAGGGCGCCGAGAACCCGGTTTCCGTTGCTGACCAGGGCATCTCTGGCATCCTCGCGCGGCGGAACGGCCGCGATCACCAGGTCCGGTTCGGGCGCGGTCGGCAAATCCTTGTAGGAGTGGACCGCGACGTCGATTTCGTCGTTGCGCAACGCGACGCGCAGTTCGGTGGTGAACACGCCGACGCCGATCTCGGTCACCGGGGCCGCCGACTTGTCGCCCTGGGTCTTGATGATGACCAGTTCGGCGGGGTGTCCGGCGTCGGTCAGCGCCTGCGCCACGTGGCCGGCCTGCGTGGTCGCCAGCAGCGACCCGCGGGTCCCGATGCGCAGTACCGGCGGCGTCACCGGGCCCCGCCCGAGGCGTCGCGCACGACCGGGTCGGGCAGGCGCAGCGCATCGGCGTCGGGGACCGCCACCGACTCGGCCGCACCCGGGCGCAACTCGAACAGCTCGCGCAATGCCTCCGCGTACTGGTCACCGTGAGCGGTGGCGGCGAGTTGCTTGACCCGGACGGTCGGGGCGTGCAGCAGTTTGTCGACGACCCGGCGGACGGTCTTGGCGACCTCGTCGCGCTCGGCGTCGGTCATCGACGGCAGACGCGACTCCAGCCGCATGACCTCCGCCTCGACCACCTCGTTGGCGCGCTGGCGCAACGCGGTCACCGTCGGGGTCACCTCGGCGCGTCGCTGGGCGGCCAGGTAGTCGGCCAACTCGGCGGCGACGATGCCCCGCGCGCCGACCAGGTCGGCCTCGGCGGCCTGTGTCTGGGAGTCGCCGCGCAGCCCCTCGATGTCGATCAGCTCGACACCGGGCAGCCGACCCGCGGCCGGGTCGACGTTGCGCGGCAGGCCCAGGTCGCAGATCACCAGCGGTGTCGTCGCGGTGCGCGCGGCGAGCGCATGGTGGACCTCGGCGACGCTGACCACCGATCCGGTCGAGCCCGAACAGGTCATCATGACGTCGGCGTTGGCCATGGCGGTGGACAACTCGTCGAGGCCCACACCGGTGGCGGTGACGCCCGCATGGTTGGCGCTGACGTTGTCGGCCAGGCGCTGGGCCTTCTCGACGCTGCGGTTGACGATGGTGATCTGCCCGACGCCCTCACGGGCGAGGTGGGCCGCCGACAGGCCGCCCATCGCGCCGGCACCCAGGACCACGCCGTGGCGGGCCTCGGTGCCCGACGCCGCCAGGACGCTGCGCGCGCGGTGCAGGGCCACCGACACCACAGAGGCGCCGGCCCGGTCGATTCCCGTCTCGGTGTGCACCCGCTTGCCGACCCGCAGCGCCTGCTGTGCCAGCTCGTGCAGCACCCGGCCAGCCGTCCGGTGCGCGTCGGCACTGGCGTAAGCCCCACGGATCTGGCCGAGGATCTGCTGCTCGCCGACGACGAGGGAGTCCAGCCCGGCCGCGACGGTGAACAGGTGCTCGGCGGCGGCCTCGGAGTAGCGCACGTAGGCGTGCGCGGTCATCTGGTTGATGGTCATCCCGGAGTGGTCGCCGAGGACGTTGCCGACGGCCTCGAGTGCCGGGTGGAAGGCCTCGACGACGGCGTAGATCTCGATGCGGTTGCAGGTCGACACGACCATCGCCTCCGACACCGTCGGCGAGGCGAGCAACCGGTCGACGATCTTGGGCCGGTCGTGCTCAGAAATCGCCAACCGCTCCAGCACGCGCACGGGCGCGCTGCGGTGCGATACCCCGAATAGCAGGACACTCACAACGAGATCACCTTTTCCCCGCCGCCGCGAACGACAACAACTGTAATTCCAAGGCTAGGTCAATCTGGCGGATCGAGACGCCTTCTTGCGCCGTTAGGGACACCGGCGTGACATTGAGAATCTGCTGGACACCGGCCTTGGCGAAGGCGTCGCAGACGTCCTGGGCGAGATCGTCACGGGTCGCGATGACCCCGATGTCGAACGGTTCGCCGTCGTCGCCCGTCCCGCCGATCTCGTGCAGCGGGGCGATCACCGGACCGTCCGCGGACAGCCGCGCGCCGAGGAGGCCGGGGTCGTCGTCGAACAGTGCGCCGAGGCTGAACCGCGGGTCGCGACCGGTGTGTGCGAGCAGCGCCCGACCGAGCGAACCAACGCCAGCCAGGGCCACGACCTGCGCACTGTCGCTGTTCAGCGCCATGGCGACGGTCGCGATCAACTTGTGCACCTGGTACCCGACACCCCGCACGCCGTGACCGCCGACGTAGGACAGGTCCTTGCGCAGCAACAGCGGATTGACCCCCGCGGCCGCGGCCAGTTCGGCGCTGGAGATGACAGTGACGCCGGTGGCTGCGCGCTCGCGCAAGGCGGTCAGGTAGGTCGCCAAGCGGGCGACCGACGGGCCAGGAATCCTGGCCGCCGGCCTTCTCGCAGACAGCGAAGTCATTGTTCCAGGGTATCTGGCACCGGTTCGCAGACCCGAGCCAGGTACCCGGGCCCGGTCACCGGCGCAGGCGGCTACGGTGCCAGATCGGCACGCAGGCGCGGCTCGTCGACGGTCCAGTAGCTGTGCTCTTCCCCGTCGAGCAGCACCACGGGCAACCGGTCGCCGTATTCGCCCCGCAACGCCGGATCGCCGGCTGCGGCCCGTTCGTCAACGTCGACCTCGTCGAATCCCTCGCCGAGTTCCCCGCAGATCCGACCGAGATCGGTGCGGGCCGTTCCGCACGCGGCGCACCCGGCGCGGGTCAGCAACACGATTCGCATCTGGACCTCCTCCACACGCCCAGTCTGCCACCGCCCACATCAACGCGACTGCGCTCCTATTGGGCCCGCTCACTGCCGCTCCCGGCGCCCGGCCGCTAATCTTGACCTTGCCAGCCACAGCGAGCACCGGAGTGAGCCAACGTGAGTGACGAGCCCAATGGGACGCAGGGCGATTTCCCCATCCGCGACCGGGACCTGACGCCCGAGTCCGATCCTGCCTACGACCCTGACTCCGACCCCGATTTCGAGCCGGACCCCCACGCCGACGAACCGGACCCCGACGCGGTGCACACCGACCACGACGAGGACACCGGCGGGGACGCCGACGACGAGCACACCGACGGGGGCACCGCCGACGGGGACGAACCCGATGAGGCCGAAATCGACCGGCGGGTCCGCGACTGGGTGTCCACCGCCAGCGGCCGGTTCCGCCAAACCGCCGCGGAACTGCGGCAGAACCTCGCCGGCGAGGCCGCCGCCAAAGCCGCCCTCGAATCCCTCGCCGCGCGGGCCGAGACCCGGCCCGACGGCGCCGACCTGACCGCGGCCGCCTTCTTCGACGTCGACAACACCCTCGTCCAAGGCGCCTCCATCGTGCACTTCGCGCGCGGCCTGGCCGCGCACAAGTACTTCTCCTACGGCGACATCGCCACCGCCATGTGGTCGCAGATCAAGTTCCGCATCAACCGGCAAGGAGAATGCCGACGACGTCGCCGAGGGCCGCGACACAGGCCCTCTCCTTCATCGCCGGCCGCCCCAGCCGCCGAACTGGTCGCCCTGGGCGAGGAGATCTACGACGAGTACATCTGCCGACAAGATCTGGCCCGGCACCCGCGCCCTCACCCAGCGCCACCTCGACGCCGGGCAGCAGGTCTGGCTGGTGACGGCGACCCCGGTGGAACTCGCGCAGACCATCGCCACCCGACTCGGTCTGACCGGCGCCCTGGGCACCGTCGCCGAGAGCGAAGACGGGATCTTCACGGGCGCCTCGTCGGCGACGTGTTGCACGGCCTGGGCAAGGCCCACGCGGTCCGTTCGCTGGCGATCCGGGAGGGCCTCAACCTGCAGCGGTGTACCGCGTACTCCGACTCGCACAACGACGTGCCGATGCTGTCACTGGTCGGCACCGCCGTCGCGATCAACCCCGACTCCGACCTGAAGGAGATCGCCAAGGTGCGCGGCTGGGAGAGCTACGATTCCGGACTGCGCGCAAGGCCGCCAAATACGGGTGCCCACGGCCATTGCCCTCGGCGCGCGTGGGCGGCGGTGCCGCGGCAGCGCTGCGGCGCGGTCGCCGGCACTGAGAAACGGCGGCACTGAGAAACGGCGGCACTGGGAACCGGCGGCACTGGGAAACCGCTGGTTAATACCGACTCGGGCGCTAGCCCAGGTAGACGCCGCCACGACGACTGAGCATCCGGAACAGCGTCTGCTGGATCTCTTCGCGGACGTGGTCGGTCAGGTCGAACACCACCAGCGGGTCGTCGGCGGCGGCTCGTCGTCGTAGAGTCGGTGGCGATCGGCTTGCCGAAGTGGATGTGCCACTTCGACGGAAGCGGAATCGCGCCGAGCGGACCAGCCAGGGGAACAGCGGGGTCACCGGGAAGTACGGGAGACCGAGAACCTTGGCCACCGGCTTGAGGTCGCCGAGCATCGGGTAGATCTCCTCGGAGCCGACGATCGACACCGGGATGATCGGGGCGCCGGTGCGGATCGCGGTCGTCACGAAGCCGCCGCGCCCGAAACGCTGCAGCTTGTAGCGGTCCTTGTAGAGCTTGCCGATGCCTTGTAGCCCTCCGGCCACACCGCGGTCAGTTCGCCGGCGCGCAGCAGGTACTCCGCGTCGCTCGAGCAGGCAGGGTTGCACCGATGCGACGGGCCACCTCGCCAGGACCGGCGAGTCGAAGGCCATGTCGGCGGCCAGCAGCCGCAGGTAGCGCCCCGACGGGTGGTTGTCGTGGACCGCGATCGACGTCATCAGGGCATCGATGGGAATGGTGCCGGCGTGGTTGGCGACCAGCAGTGCGCCGCCCGTCTCGGGCAGGTTCTCCGCGCCGGTGACCTCGACGCGGAACCACTTGTCGTAAACCGGGCGATGGCCGGGAACC
>NZ_BJOU01000011.1 GCF_009932435.1 Gordonia crocea | reverse complement strand
GCTGCTGCCGGTGGAACCGACGTCGACGCTGCTCAGCGAAACCGAGCTGTGGCAGCTCGCCTTCTCGGTCGTCGCAAACCACCCGGGGGACCTGGCGACCAACAAGGTGCCGTCCGGGGTGACTGAGGCGGTGTTGAAGCTGTACTCCGACTCCGCCGAGCACCTCGTCGACCCGGATTCGCTGGCGAGCGCCGGACAGCGGCTCTACGACCTCGTCGACACCCTGCCCAAAGGGCTGCGCCAGCGTGACGAGCCGTCACGCAAGCTGCGCGACGTGCAGGCGGTCATCGACGAGCGCCGCGCGTTGCTCCCTCTGGTGGCGGAACTGTCGCGGCGGATGCGCGAGCAGGGCGCACTGGACTTCGGGTCGCAGATGTCGTTGGCGGCGCGCCTGGTCACCCGGCACCCGGAGGTCGTCGCCGCTGAGCGGGCGTCGGTGCGCGCCGTCCTCCTCGACGAGTACCAGGACACCGGCCACTCCCAGCGGATCCTGTTGCGGGCGTTGTTCGGCAGCGGCGGCGGACCCGTCGCGGTGACCGCCGTCGGGGACCCGATCCAATCGATCTACGGCTGGCGCGGGGCGTCGGCGGCCAACCTGCCGCGGTTCGCCACCGATTTCCCGCGGCCCGACGGCACGCCGGCGCAGCGGCTCGAACTACTCACGAGCTGGCGCAACGCGGCACATGCGTTGACATTGGCCAACTCCGCCTCCGACGAGTTGCGCCGCCGCGGGGTGCCCGTGTCGATTCTGCGGCCACGGCCCGATGCCCCGCTGGGCACCGTGGCCATGGCACTGACCGAGACCGTCCTGGACGAGCGGACCTGGATTGCCGAGAGGATCGCGGAGCTGTACCGGACCGCGGCCGAGGCCGGCACTGCGCCGCCGACCACCGCGATCCTGGTGCGCCGCAACGAGGATTCGGCGCCGTTGGCCGCCGAGTTGGAGGCGCTGGGCATCCCCGCCGAGGTTGTGGGTATCGGCGGGCTGCTGCACGTGCCCGAGGTCGAGGACGTGGTCGCGACGCTGCGGCTCATGGCCGACCCGATGGCCGGCAGTGCCGCGATGCGGCTGCTCACCGGTGCGCGCTGGCAACTGGGTGCCGTCGACATCGCCGCACTGTGGCGCCGCGCCCGGGAGTTGGCGGCGGGGAGCCGGGTCGCGCAAATGCCGCTGGACACCCCCGAACAGCTGGCCCAGGCACTGGCGGCAACGGTCCCCGACGAACTGGTCGACGACGCCGGGATCGCCGACGCACTCGTCGACCCCGGCGACCCGGCCCGCTACAGCACTGAGGGTTATACGCGCATCCGTCGCCTCGGTGGGCAGCTCGAACAGCTGCGCCGGCGCATCGGACAGCCCCTCCCGGAGCTGGTCGCCGACGTCGAGCAGACGATCGGAGTGGCGGTGGAGGCGCAGATCCGCGCCCGGCGAATGCGGGGCGCGACCACCGGCCGCGAACACCTCGACGCCTTCGCCGGCTATGTCGCGGCCTACGCCGACAAGCCGGGCGCGACGCTGCCCGGCCTCCTGGCCTTCCTCGACACCGCGGAGACCATCGAGAAAGGCCTGGAACCCGGTCGGGTCGAGGTGGCCGAGCAGCGGGTGCAGATCCTGACCGTCCACGCCGCCAAGGGGCTGGAGTGGGACGTCGTCGCCATCCCGCACGTGTGCGGCGGGATCTTCCCCAGCGGGCGATCGGAAGGGACGTGGCTCGGCAGTGCGCGCGAGTTGCCCGCCGAGTTGCGCGGTGATCTCGCCGACCCGGACCGGGGCGGTGGGTCCGGCGAGGGGTTCCCGCGGTTGTCCCTCGACGCCGCCGGGGACCGCAAGGAACTCGAGTCGGCGCTCGAGGACCACAAGGCGGCCATTGCCCAACGCCGCCTCGAAGAGGACCGTCGGCTGCTCTACGTCGCACTGACGCGCGCCAAGGCGTCGCTGTTCATCTCGGCGCACCACTGGTCGATGGGGTCGTCGAAACCGCGCGGAATCTCCGAGTTCTATACCGAGCTGCTCGACGTCGTATCGAGCACCATGGCCGATCCCGGCGTCGACTCCACCGGGATGTCGGTCGACATCGCCGCGCCGGAACCCGATCCGTCGGCGGAGAACCCCTTGGCCGCCCACGTCATCAGTGCCCAGTGGCCGGCCGACCACCTCGGTGAGCGGCGCCCGCGCGAGACCGCCGCCGCGGCGCTGGTCCTCGACCGGTTGACCGCCCGGGCGCAGCCGTCGCTGTTCGACGGGGTCGGCGAGGCCGCCGAACCGGTTTCCGTCGACGACGATGTCGACCGTTGGCGCGCCGAGGTCGACGTCCTGCTCGCGGAGCACGCCGCGGCCAACCAGGCCGGCGTCGACGTCGCGCTGCCCGCTCACCTGTCGGTCAGCCAGCTCGTCGACCTCGATACCGACGAGGCCACCTTCGCCCAACGGCTGCGGCGGCCGGTCCCGTTCAAACCGAACGCGCTGGCCCGCCGCGGCACCGCGTTTCACGCGTGGGTGGAACGGCGGTTCGGCGCCTCCAGCCTGCTCGACATCGACGAGCTGCCCGGTGCGGCGGACGAGACCGCGGTTCCCGACGAGGATCTCGCCGAGCTGATCACCCGGTTCGAGGCGTCCCGGTGGGCCAATCGCACGCCCGTCGAAGTCGAGGTGCCGTTCGAGACGGTGATCGGGTCCACGGTGATCCGCGGACGCATCGATGCGGTCTTCGCCGAACGCGGCGACGACGGGCAGCAGCGGTGGATCGTCGTCGACTGGAAGACCGGCGCGGTGCCCGAACCGGCGAAGCGCGCGTCCCTCAACATCCAGTTGGCCGCGTACCGGATCGCATGGGCGAAACTCGTCGGCGCGCACGTCGATCAGGTCCGCGCAGCCTTCCACTATGTGCGGCCGGACTTCACGCTCGAGCCCGACGACTTGCCCGATGCGACCTCGCTGGCCGCACTGCTCGCGCGATAGCGGTGCTAGATTCCCACACGTGATGTTCGCGAAGGGCCGGGTGAAGGCCCGCCTGCGGCGCCGGACCCGCGGCGCCCTGTCGACCGAGCCGGAATACGCGCTCGTCAACATCGTGCGCATCCCCGATGCGCAGATGAGTCCGGCGCGCGCGATCGGGCGGCGCGTGCTGTTCGCGCTGCTGGCGCTGTTGTTCACCTCGCTGGTGGTCTTCATCGACCGTGAGGGATACCGCGATGCCACCGGCAACCCGCTGTCGTACCTCGACTCGCTCTACTACTCGGCGGTGACCCTGTCGACCACGGGATACGGCGACGTCACGCCGGTCTCGCCGGGCGCGCGACTGGTCAACATCATCGTCATCACCCCATTGCGCGTCCTGTTCCTGATCGTCTTGATCGGTACCACCCTGGAAGTGCTGACCGAGCGGTCGCGCCAGGCGCTGAGAATCCAACGCTGGAGGGCTACGTTGCGCAACCACACAGTTGTCGTCGGGTTCGGCACGAAGGGCCAGACCGCCGTCGACGCGATGATCGGCGACGGGGTCAAGCCGTCGGAGATCGTCGTCGTCGACCCGTCACAGGCCGCACTCGACGCCGCCGAGGCACACGGCCTGGTCACGGTGCGCGGCGATGCCACCAAGTCCGACGTGTTGCGGCTCGCCGGTGCGGCCCACGCCGCGAGCATCATCATCGCGACGAGCCGTGACGACACGGCGGTCCTCACCGCGCTGTCGGCGCGCGAGATGAACAAGACCGCCACCATCGTCGCGTCGATCCGCGATTCGGAGAACACGCACGTCATGAAACAGTCCGGCGCGAACTCGGTCGTCGTGACGTCGGAGACCGCGGGCCGACTCTTGGGGATCGCGACCCAGTCGCCCAGCGTCGTGGAGGTTTTCGAGGACCTCCTCACCCCGGACGAGGGATATGCCATCGCCGAGCGGCCGGTCGACCCGACCGAAGTCGGCGGATCCCCGGCGCACACCGTCGACATCGTCCTGGGATTGGTGCGCGACGGGAAGCTCTACCGCATTGGCGAACCGGGGGTCGAGGCGATCGAGCTCGGCGACCGCCTGCTCTACGTCCGCCGCGGTCCCGCCGACAAGGACCGCTGACCAATGGCATTCGAGATGCCGCAGCCACCGCTGTTCTCCCGCTCCACCGTCGACCGGGGCGGCGAGTTCCGCGGTAACCGCGGGGCCGCGGTGCAGGGCTGGGACAGTGCCCGGGTGTTGCTGATCGATCGTCGGGGCCGGTTCGGCGTCGGCGAGAGCGGTGGCCTGCGCTGGGTGTCGGGGCCGACGGTCGCGCCGTCGCCGCCCGAGGACCTCGTGTTGCTCGGCGTCGAGGGCGAGGTGTTCTTGTGGGCGCGCCGCGTCGACGACGTGGCCGAGCCGCTCGGCGACGCGCGATCGGCCGGCCACCACCTCGGCGGCGACGATGCCGGGTTGCTGGTGACCGCGCTGGGGATGCTCAACTGGCACGACCATGCGGAGTTCTCGCCAACGACCGGGTCGCCGACCTCGGTGGAGAAGAGCGGATGGGTCCGGCGTGATCGGTCATGCGGCCGGGAGGAGTTCCCGCGCACCGATCCGGCGATCATCACCGTCGTCCACGACGGCGCCGACCGGATTCTCCTCGGACGGCAGGCGATGTGGCCCGAGCGCTGGTATTCGACGCTGGCGGGATTCGTCGAGCCGGGGGAGTCGTTGGAGCAGTGCGTGGTGCGCGAGGTTCGCGAGGAGGTCGGCATCACCGTCACCGAGCCGCGCTATCTCGGCAGTCAGCCGTGGCCGTTCCCGCGGTCGCTAATGGTCGGGTTCGCCGCGATCGGCGACCCCGACGAGCCGCTGCAGTTCCTCGACGGCGAGATCGCCGATGCCGTCTGGTTCACCCGCGAGCAGGTGCGCGACGCGCTCGCGGCGGGGGAGTGGGCGGCGCCCGACGACGATGATGCCGCGTCGGTACCGCTGCGCCTGCCCGGCTCGGTCTCGATCGCCCGCGCGATGGTCGAGACCTGGGCCGCCGCCTCCTAACCGCCGACTGGGCCCTCTTTCTCGTCGAGTGGGCCCTCGATTTCGTCGACTGGGCCCTCGATCTCGTCGACTGGGCCCTCGATCGTGCCAACTGGACGGCGGGAACAACTGGCTGCCCATGTGGTGTTATCAATGGCATGAGTACCGATGCTCCAGCCCTGACGATGTACACGACGACCTGGTGTGGTTACTGCAACCGACTCAAGACCGGCCTGAAGAGTCTTGGGGTCACGTGGGACGAGGTGAATATCGAGGAGGATCCGGCTGCGGCCGACTTCGTCGGCGGCGTCAATAACGGAAACCACGTCGTTCCGACGGTGAAATATGCCGACGGATCTACCGCGACCAATCCGTCGATCGCCGATGTGCGCGCGAAACTGGGCCTCTGATTAGGGCCCAGTCGACGGGATCGAGGGCCCAGTCGGCGGGAAGTAGGGCCCAGTCAGCGGGATAGAGGGCCCAGTCAGCGGGATAGAGGGCCCAGTCGACGAGGATGAGGGCCCACTCGGCGGGAAAGAGGGCCCAGTCGGCGGAGATGAGGGCCCACTCGACGACGGGGAGGGGCGTCGGGAACTGTCGGACCGGGGTGGGATAGTGGACGCCGTGGGGGACCATCTCGACGACCTCGACCCGGAACAGCTCGCCGCGGTGACAGCACCGCGCGGGCCGGTCTGCGTGCTCGCGGGAGCGGGAACCGGCAAGACCCGGACGATCACCCGGCGCATCGCCCACCTCGTCGACCAGGGGCAGGTCAATCCCGACCAAGTCCTTGCCGTCACCTTTACCGCCCGTGCGGCCGGCGAGATGCGGTCGCGGCTGCGAGCGCTCGGCATCGGCAGCGCCGGGTCATCGGCCGGGGTCCAGGCGCAGACGTTCCATGCCGCAGCCTTGCGACAACTGCGCTACTTCTGGCCGCGCGCCGTGGGCAACACGCGGTGGGAACTCATGGATTCCAAGCTGCCCCTCGTGGGCCGGGCGGCCCGCCGGGCACGGCTGGACACCTCGACCGAGTCGCTGCGCGACCTGGCTTCGGAGATCGAATGGGCCAAGGCGAGCCTGATCGGTCCGAGCGGCTATGCGCAGGCCGCCGCGCGCGCCGGGCGAGACCTCCCGGCACCCGCCGACGATGTCGCCAAGGTCTTCGCCGGCTATGAGGCGGCCAAGATCTCCGAGGACGGCGACCGCCTCTTCGACTTCGACGACCTGCTGATCTTCACCACCCAGATCCTGCTCGACGACGCCGGGATCGCTGACGAGTTCCGGTCGCGGTACCGGTGCTTCGTCGTCGACGAGTATCAGGACGTCACCCCGGTACAGCAGGGCCTGCTCAAAGCGTGGCTCGGCGACCGTGACGACCTGACCGTCGTCGGCGATGCGAACCAGACCATCTACACCTTCGCCGGGGCGCGGGCGGAGTACCTGCTCAACTTCTCCCGCGAGTATCCCGACGCCCAGGTCGTCCGCCTGGTGCGCGACTACCGGTCCACGCCCGAGGTGGTCGACCTGGCCAACCGGGTGATCGGCGCCGCCCGCGGACGGGCGGCCGGCACGCGCCTCGAACTCGTCGGGCAACGCCCCTCCGGACCACGGCCGCGTTTCGCCGAGTACCCCGACGAACCGGCCGAGGCGGCCGCCGCCGTCGCCGAGATCGCCGCGCTGATCGCTGACGGCGTGCCCGCCTCGGAGATCGCGGTGCTCTACCGCGTCAACGCCCAATCACAGGTGTATGAGCAGGCATTGACCGAGGCCCAGATTCCGTACCAGGTGCGCGGCGGCGACGCCTTTTTCGCGCGGACCGAGATCCGCCAGGCGCTGCGCGAAGTCTCTGCGGCCGCCCGGGCCGACGATCCGCCGTCGGGACCGGACCTCGTCGAGTCGCTGCGCGCCCTGCTCTTCCCGCTCGGGCTCACCCCCGACGAGCCGTCCGGCGCCGAGGCCCGGTCGCGGTGGGCGTCGCTCACCGCCCTGATCGAGCTCGCCGAAGAACTGCTCGGCCACAACCCGGAACTCGGCATGCGCGAGCTGGCCACCGAGTTGGTCTCGCGATCGCAGGCCGGACACCCCCCGACGATGCGCGGCGTCACGTTGTCCTCCTTGCACGCCGCGAAGGGGCTGGAGTGGGATGCGGTGTTCCTCGTCGGCCTGACCGACGGGGCGGTGCCGATCTCCCACGCCATCGATGCCTCCCCCGACGCGGTGGAGGAGGAGCGCCGACTGTTCTACGTCGGCGTGACCCGCGCCCGTGAACACCTGCGGCTCTCGTGGGCGCTGTCGCGCAACGAGGGCGGCCGTCGGGGCCGGCGCAAATCGCGCTTCCTGAACGGGCTGCTGCCGACCTGCGAGCGCTGCTCGTCGACGCTCATCGGCGCGCGCGCCCTGCGCACCGGGATCTGCGACTCGTGTTCGGGCGACCGGCGCCCCGCCACTGGCACGACGACGCGACGGTCGACGACGACGATGCCGCTGGCGCCGGCCGACGCCGAGCTCTTCGACGCCTTGCGCGAGTGGCGCTCGGCGGAAGCGAATCGCCAGGAGAAGCCGGCCTACACGGTGTTCGCCGACAAGACCTTGCGCGAAATCGCCACCGACCGCCCCGCCGACCTGGGTCAATTGCAGCGGGTGAGCGGCATCGGCCCGGCCAAGTTGGAGCGGTACGGCGACGCGGTGGTGGCGATCGTGGCGAAGGCCGCTGACGGCTGACACCGCCAGAGAAGCGGCAAAAGCCCAGGTAGAAAATAGGTTGTGCCGTCGTTGATCGACCCGTAGCCTGGATCAGGTCATAGCAACGGGGAACGGCTCCGTTGTGCGCACGGACGAATCGGAAGGAGTGCGGACAGTGAACTCAACTCATGAGCTCGCCGGCCATGCCGTCGCTGTCGCGCGCCCGTGGGGCCATGCTGCCCTGCACCCTGCCGTCCTCGTCGACGCAGCGCACAAGGCGATCGCCTACCAGGCGGTAGCAGCACGAGCTCTCTGGCGATTCCCCGTACCGGATCATCCGATGTGACATAACCCTCCTCGGACCCCTGGGCCACGGTGAATCGCGAAACGCGACAACCGTGGCCTTTTTCGTTGTCACACCCGATCTGACCAACCCAAACCGTGGAGAATCCCATGACCTGCCTTACCGACTGGATCGACGGCCCGTCGCCGACCAGGGGCCTCGACTCTCTCGGCCTGCCGTGCCGGGAGTCCGACGCGGACCTGTGGTTCGCCGAGTCGCCCACCGACCTGGAGGCCGCGAAGGTCCTCTGCCAGGGCTGCCCGCTTCAGCGGGAGTGCCTGGAGACCGCGATCGAGCGTGCCGAGCCCTGGGGAGTCTGGGGCGGCGAGATCTTCGAGCGCGGCCGCATCGTGGCCCGCAAGCGCCCACGCGGCCGACCGAAGAAGGTCGTCAGCTAAGAATCCGGCCCGACAAGCAGATGCTCGTCGGGCCGGATTCTTGTGTTCGGGCAGGAGGCGATCAGTCGACGCCGGGCACCCACTCCGACATGATCGAACGGTAGGGCGCGTGGGCCTCGAGCTGCGCGGCGATACCGACGCAACCGAGCAGGACGCGGAAGACCATGACGAAGTTCTTCGGCACGTTGAGGTTGCGCGACGTCTTGTACACGTCGCCCCGCAGGTCGGTGGCGTTTCCGGCGGCACGCTGCAACCACTTGCGGGTGAAGTGGAACTCGTCGGTGTAGAGCGGGTCGACGAACGGCTTCAGGTAGGCCTCGAGGTCCTCGGCCGTCACCTTCGACGCATGGCTGGGTTGGATGAAATTGGTCGCCACGAGCAGATCGCGCAGTTGGTCGTAGTCCCGGTCGCGGGCCAGCCGCAGGATCGGGCCGGTCTCGGCCGGCAGGCCGTCGGGGTAGCGGCCGATGGCGCCGAAGTCGAGCACGCCGAACCGGCCGTCGTCGGCGATGAAGAAGTTGCCCGGGTGCGGGTCACCGTGCAGCAGGCCGACGCGATACGGCGAGGAGAGCTCGAACTCGGCCATGCGCGCCGCGGCCTGGTTGCGCTGCTCTTGGCTGCCCTCGGTGATCAGCCGCGACAGCGGGATCCCGTTGACCCATTCGGAGATGACGACCTTCGGCGCGCTCGCCACGACCTTGGGGACGAGGAAGTTGGGGTCCCCGTCGAAGGCCTTCGCGAAGGCGCGCTGGTTCTCGGCTTCGCCCAGGTAGTCCAGCTCATCGTCGGTCCGGTCGATCAACTCGTCGACCATGGCTTTGACGTCGGTGCCGGGGGAGAGCTTCTGGATCAGCCCCGACATGCGCCCGAGGGTCTTGAGGTCGGCGCGCAGCGCATGGTCGGCACCGGGGTACTGGACCTTCACCGCGACGTCGCGGCCGTCCGACCACACGGCACGGTGCACCTGGCCGATGCTCGCCGCGGCGGCGGGCTCGTCATTGAACTCGCGGAACCGTTCGCGCCACTTGGTGCCGAGCTGCTGGTCCAAGACCGCGTGCACCTTCGCCGCGGGCAGCGGCGGGGCCTCGGCCTGCAGCTTCGTCAGCGCGTCGCGGAACGGTTCGCCGAATTCCTCGGGGATGGCCGCCTCCATGATGGACAGCGCCTGTCCGACCTTCATCGCGCCGCCCTTGAGCTCGCCGAGAACGGCGAACAACTGCTCGGCGGTCTTCTCCATCAACTCCTGGTTGACTTCGTCTTTGCTCTTGCCGGCGATGCGCTTGCCCAAACCTCCGACAGCACGCCCGGCGACTCCGATCGGCAGTGCCGCCAACTTGGCGTTGCGACGACTGGCCCCCCGTGTGATTTCGCTCATGTGGCCAGGATAGTCGACGGACGGGGGTACGACCCCATGCGCCAATGAGATCCGCAATGGCAGTTCGGATGCGCCGGCCAGGGTTTGTGGCGCAGTCGCAGCGGTCGCGGGTGGATCTCGATGGTCCGGTCCACCAGATCCGGTGCCGGGCCGGCGTCGCCGACGCTGGCGAGTTGGGCCAGACCTGCGGCGATCTGCTCGATCTGCTCGAGCACCACCCCGACGGTGAGCCGGGTGATGGCGGTGCCGGCCGTACCGGCGCGGTTGACCAGTTGGGCCGAGACCAGCGGCCATTGCGGGTCCATCGTCGCCCGGTGGTGATCGGCGCAGCGCAGGCAGCTCGACCGCCCGGGCAGGACCAGCGGCCCGACGACGCCGACACCGTCGCGCAGCACCACCGGCAGATGGGGCACCCGGTGGTGCATGAGGTCGGCGACGACGAGGGGGTCGTGCAGGGCGAAGTCGGAGAGGACGACGAGGGTGGGGCGGTCGGGTCCGGACCGCCAGGGTCGCGCGCGCCGGGTGCTGCTGCGCGCGATCGTGTGGCCGGTGCCGTCGAGCGCCGATTCGAGGCCGTCGCGCAGTGGCCCGGCCCCGTGTAGGCACACCCGCAAGGTGGTGGCCGGCGGGTCGGCGGCCGCATCGACGGCGCGGCGGCGCGCGGCGATCTCGTCGAATTCGCCACGGTCGAGTCCGATCTCGGCCAGGCGGGCGGGGAGCTGCCGGGAGTCGGGCGGTTCGTCGAGCAGCTCGACGACGGCACGTGCCGCGACGTGGGCCGGGAGGTCGACGAGCAGGCTGTGCTCGGGGTCGCAGCCGATCTGCAGTTGGTGGTCCCCGCGCACCAGTATCGGCGCCGCCGTGTTCCCCGGCGCCGGACGCCCCACCAAGGCCGATCCCCCGATCGTCATGGGACCAGTGTGGCGCGCCGACCGAACGCAGAGCGGCTCCGAAACCTGGTTATCCACAGGCCCTGATGGGGGTTGGCCTGCGACGATCCACTCTTAAGAGGATTGGTTGGTATCCCCGCCGCCGGTGTCCTTGCCCTCAGGGTCGGGGCGGTCCGCTTCGCCGGCCCGTTCCTCGTCGGCGAGCACCTGCTTGAGCGCCTCAAGCGGATCCCCGTCGTCGCCGGCGACGAACCGGTCGATGAACGCGGCCGGGGCGTCGAGGTCCTCCCCGTCGGGCAACAGGTCGGGGTGGTCCCAGATCCGGTCGCGGGTCGTCACGTCGCTGGCCTCGAGGAGCCGGTCCCACAGGGCGGTCGCCTCCCGCACGCGGCGCGGACGCAGCTCGAGCCCGACGAGGGTGGCGAAGGTTTGCTCGGCCGGTCCGCCCGAGGCGCGACGGCGGCGCACCGTCTCGGTGAGTGCGGCGGTGGCCGGGATCCGGTCACCGAGGGCACGGGTCACGACGTGTTCGACCCAGCCCTCGACGAGGGCGAGCAGCGTCTCCAGCCGATCCAGGGCGGCGCGCTGCTCCGGCGTGGTGGTCGGCTCGAAGGACGCGGCCGAGCCGAGGAGCTCTTCGATGCGTCCCGGGTTGGCCATCAGTTCCTCGGGGTCGATGCCCTCGCCGAAGGAGTCGGACAGGCCCGACAGGTCGACGGTGATCCCCGAGGCGTACTGCTCCACCGACGAGAGCAGGCGCTGGCGCAACCACGTGACGTGGGTGAACAGCCGGACGTGGGCGGCCTCGCGGGCGGCCAGGTAGACGATGATCTCCTGTGCGGGCAGGTCGAGTCCGTCGGCGAAGGCGGCGATCGCCTGGGGCAGCAGCACCGCGGTGCCGGCCGGGGCGAGTGGGAGCCCGATATCGGTTCCGGTGAGTACCTCGGTCGCGAGCTTGCCGAGGCCCTGCCCGAGTTGGGAGCCGAAGACCGACCCGGACAGCTGGCCCATCATCCCCATCAGCGGGCCGGCCATCGCCGCGGCCTCCGCGGGCAATCCCTGTGACCAGGCCTGCGACAGCTGACGGGCCAACGGGTCGCACAGCGTGGCCCAGGTGGGCAGCGACTCTTCGAGCCACTGCACCGGCGTCCACGCGACCGCCGTCGTGACGCCGCTGGGCAGCGCGCTGGCGTCGTCGAGCCAGGTCTCGGCGAGGTGGACGGCGTCGGCGACGGCCCGGGTCTCCGTGTCCAACACGGGGGTGAAGTCGCCGATCTCCTGGCGCGCGATCTGCTTGGCCAGCTCGTAGTTCACCGGTCCGCCCGACGACGACGTGCCGCCGCCGGCCCCCATCGCGCTGAACATCGTGCCCAGTTGGGAGAACAGTTGGCCGATCATCTCCGGGTTCAGGTTCGACGGGTCGAAGTCGGCACCCATCGCGCCGAGCTGGGAGGGGTCGAATCCGAAGGCGAAGGGGTTGGGGTCGCCGGAACCGCCGGGCTGGTCGCCGCCCTTGCCGGTCCCGCGGCTCTTGTCGTCGTCGTCGCGGTCCGGGTCGTTGCCGGAGAAGCCGAACGGGAGATCACTCATGGTTCCACCGTACCGACCGATTACCCTGGCGCAGGTGAATGCTTCCGTCGACTACCGCCGAATCCTCACCCTGGCGGTGACCGTGCTGCTCCTCGGGGGACTGGTGTACCTCGGCAACTTCGTCCAGGTGCCCTATGTGGCGATGGGGCCCGGGTTGACGGTGAACACGCTGGGGACGGTGCAGATCGAGGACGGGAAGTCGCCCGACGGGAAGCCGAGGGAGCGCACGGTGCCCGTGGTGGAGATCGCCGGGGTGCCCACCGACAAGACCGACGGGCATCTCAACCTGACCACCGTCTCGGTCACCGACGGCCTGTCGCTGTTCGACGCGATCAGCCGGTGGGCCTCGCGGAGCTACTCGCTGGCCCCGCGCGAGACGCAGTACCCGCCGGGGAAGACCAACGACCAGGTCCGCGAGCAGAACAAGGCGCAGATGTCGGGGTCGGAACTCACGGCCCAGGCGGCGGCCCTGCGCCAGCTCAACCGGCCCACCAAGCTCGTCCTCGCCGTCGTCGGCAAGGACGGGCCGGCCGCGGGGGTGCTGCGCGACAACGACGAGGTGCGCACGGTCGGCGGGACCCCGGTCGCCACCGTCGAGCAGATGCAGTCAGCGGTACGCGGACACAAGCCGGGGGAGCGGGTCGACCTCGACATCGTGCGCAACGGTGTGCCGCAGCGCGTGTCGGTCACGCTGGGCAAGGTGGAGGGCACCGACGCCGAGGGGACGCCCACGACGATCACCTACCTCGGGGTGACGCCGGTGGTCGTCAACGCCGATCCTGCGATGAAGATCACCATGAACGTCGGCAACATCGGCGGTCCCTCGGCGGGCCTCATGCTGTCGCTGGCGCTCGTCGACAAGCTCAGTCCGGGCAGTCTGACCGGCGGCAAGTTCATCGCCGGTACCGGCACGATCAGCGACGAGGGGAAGGTCGGCCCGATTGGCGGCATCCTGCACAAGATGGATGGCGCCCGCGGTCAGGGGGCGACGGTGTTCCTGGTGCCGGCGGACAACTGCGCCGAGGCGCTGACCGACGTGCCCGACGGCTTGACCCTGGTCAAGGTGGACACGCTGCCCGGCGCCATCGACTCGCTCAACGCGGTCGTCGCCGGCCGGCCGGCCCCGACCTGCACCAAGTAGACCCGCGCCGAGTCGGGGCGCCTCAGCGTCGGATCGAGGCGGCGATGCGGTTGGCGAGGACCGCCCGGCCCACGGTGTTCAAGTGGAAGGCCATGTTCCCGGCCGGTGCGTGGCGGCCGTAGAACCACGGACGGCCGGAGCAGGCGTCGTGGCCGGGATCGGCGATGTCGATGAACTTGCCGCCGACCGCCTCGGTGGCCTTGCGCAGCCGGTCGTTGGCCTTCGCGAATACTTCGCGGAACCACTTGGCGTCGCCGTTGCGCAGTTGCACCTGGTGACAGCCGTGGGAGCCGATGAATCCGCCGAGCCCGACGGTGAAGATCTGGGCTTGCGGGGCGCGGGCCCGAATCGCGCGCATCGTCGTCGTCGACTGAATGGTGAGGCGGTGGAGTCCGCGCGCCAGCCGCGCCTGTTGGCTCGGGTTGCGCCGGCAGTTGGGGTGCTGGCGGAAGTTGCACTTCTTGAGCATCTCCGCCCAGCCGAGGTCGTTGCCGCCGGTGCTGACGGTGATCACCTGGGTGGTGGGCGGCACCTGGCCCAGTTGCGGGGCGATGGTGAACGAGGCCGAACCGGATCCGACTGATCCCGCGTTCATCCCCATCACCTGCGGATAGTGGCGCAGGTGGGCGCTTTCGGCACCGATGCAGGAAATGTCGGTGAACTGGCGCGGCCGGATCCGGTCGCGGACCATCGACGGGTAGTTGTCCCCCGAACGGCGGCACGGGTTGAGCTGGTAGTCGACGGTGAGCGTCGCCGATCCGCCGGCGGCGCGGGAATCGCCCATCGCGACATACGTTCCGTGGGTGTAGGGCGCCCCGGTGGGCAGGTGTGGCTTGGCCGGTGCCGGTGCCGGCGCCGGGGCGGCGGGGGTCGGCGGCTCGGCGAAGGCCGTCGCATCGGCGGCGACGAGGACCGCGGCGAGCGCCACGGGGGCGACGAATCGGGCTGCTACCTGGCGAGATCTCACCCGTATAGGTCTAGCAGAGGTCGCGGGGCGTTAGAAATCCTCGCCGGCGTCGAGTGTTGCGGCGAGCGCTTCGAGCAGGCCCGGTGCCAGGTCGGGGTGGGAGCGCAGATCCAGGCGCCCGCCCAGCGCGTCGGCATCGGAGTCGTCGTCGCGCAGGTGGAGCAGGGCCAGCCGCGGACCGTCTCGCAACGCCCCGACGAGGAGCCGGGCGCGCTGCCGTTCGGGATGCCGGTGCGCGGTCTCGCGGGCGGCGGCGTCGGCGGCCTCGGGATCGGCCAGCAACGGCTCGAAGGCCTCGTCGAGGTCGTCGGATGCCTGCGGGGGCAGCACGATGATCTCCTGGACCAGGGCACACCCGGCCACCGCCGACGGCCACGAGGTCGTCGCAAGCAGGTGCTCGAGCTCTTGGGCCTGGGTTTGCGGGTCGTCGGAGAGCTCCAACTGTTCCTGGGCGATGGGGGAGAGTTCGGAGTCGTCGTATTCGTCGACGAGGCCCGGATCGGTCTGCGCGAGAACCGCGGTGGAGACGAGTGCGAACAGCATCGGCGGTTGTTCCCAACCGCCGTCATCGACGAATTCGGCCACTTCGCGCAGCGCGCGGCCCAGGGCGTCCTGGGACAAACTGGCATCGGTCACCCCCTCATTGTTGCCCACCGGGAACTGTTCGGCATCGTCGGTCGTAGATAGAGTGATGGTGGAAATCGGACATGTGCCGCGGACCGCGGCGATGTGGTGTGACCTTTCAACGGAGAAGAGCGATTCGTGACTAGCCCAACCCTGCCGACGCTGACGCGCCGCGGAAAGATCCTGATCGGTGTCGGCGTCGGCATTCTCGCGCTGCTGCTTGTCGGTCCGCGCCTGGTCGGCGTCACGACCGACTGGTTGTGGTTCAGCGATTTGGGTTACCGGTCGACCTACACGACGATCTTCTGGACGCGCGTCGCGATCTTCGTCGTCGTCGCCCTGGTGGTGGCGGCGCTGATCGCCACGGCGGTGTTTGCGGCCTACCGCAGTCGGCCGATCGTGGTGAGTTCGTTGGGGGCCGCCGACCCGCTGGCCAACTACCGGGCCGCGGTGTCGTTGCGGCCGAAGCTGTTCGCCCTGATCCCCGCGGTCGCGTTCGGTTTGATCGCCGGCCTGCTCGCCCAGGCGTCCTGGTCGACGGTGCAGATGTTCCTGCACGGTGAGGACTTCGGCGTCAAGGACCCGCAGTTCGGCAAGGACATCGGCTTCTACGCCTTCGACCTCGGCTTTTACCGGATGGTGCTGTCGATCCTCACGATGACGGTGATCATCGCGTTCATCGCCAACCTGGCCACGCACTACGTGTTCGGCGGGGTCCGCCTGGGCGGCAACGGGGTCCGCGGCGGGTTGACCTCGGCCGCGCGCATCCAGCTCGCGATCATCGCGGGCTCGTTCCTGATCCTCAAAGCCTTCGGCTATTGGCTGGACCGCTACACGTTGCTGTCCAGCGACCGCCGCGCCGAGATCTTCTCCGGGGCCGGCTACACCGACATCAACGCGGTGCTGCCCTCCAAGCTCATCCTGCTGGCGATCGCGGTCATCTGCGCGGTGGCCTTCTTCGCCGGCGCGGTCCTGCGGGATCTGCGCATCCCGGCACTGGCCACGGCGTTGATGCTGCTGTCGTCGCTGCTGATCGGCGTCGGTTGGCCCGCGGTCATGGAGCAGTTCTCGGTGAAGCCGAACGCCCAGCAGAAGGAAGCCGAGTACATCTCCCGCAACATCGCGGCGACCCGGCACGCGTACGGCATCGACAAGGCATCGGTCACCTACGAGCCCAACTGGACCTCGGTTCCGCCGGACCCGGCAGCGGTCAACTCCGACGAGGCGACGCTGTCCAACATCCGGCTGCTCGACCCGAACGTGGTCGAGCCGGCCTTCGCCCAGCGCAACCGGTTGCGCAACTTCTACGGGTTCCCGTCGCAGCTGGCCATCGACCGGTACACGGTGAACGGGCAGTCGCGCGACTTCATCGTCGCCGCGCGTGAACTCGACCCGTCCCGCCTGGCCGACAACCAGCGCGACTGGATCAACAAGCACACCGTGTTCACCCACGGCAACGGCTTCATCGCCGCGCAGGCCAACACCGTCGACTCGGCGGCGTCGACCGCCGACAGTGACAGCGGTGGCCTGCCGGTGTTCCTCGTCAGCGACCTCGACACGATCGGCACCCCCGCCTACCGGGCCACCGCGCCGATCAAGGTGAAGCAGCCCCGTATCTACTTCGGCGAGTTGATCGCCAAGCAGCGCCCGGATTACGCCATCGTCGGCTCGTCCAGCGGCCCCAAGGAGTACGACGAGGAGGGCAAGACCTACACCTACACCGGCGGGTCCGGGGTGTCCCTGGGCAACTGGTTCAGCCGGTTGCTCTATTCGGTGAAATACGCCGAGCGCAACATCCTGCTGTCGTCGGTGATCAACGAGAACTCGAAGATCCTGTACAACCGGGACCCCCGCGACCGCGTCAAGAGCGTCGCGCCGTGGTTGACGGTGGATTCCAAGACCTATCCGGCGGTGATGGCCGACGGGTCGATCAAGTGGATCGTCGACGGGTACACCACCCTGGACCGCTACCCATACGCCCAGCCGACGTCGCTGCAGAATGCGACGACCGATGTCCGGAGCCTGACGGCCGGCCAGACCGCCCGGGTGCAGGCCGACCGCGAGGTCTCCTACGTTCGCAACTCGGTGAAGGCGACGGTGGACGCGTACACCGGCAAGGTCGAGCTGTTCCAGGTCGACGGTGCTGATCCGGTGCTCAAGACGTGGATGAAGGTCTTCCCGGGCACGGTGAAGCCGCTGGCCGAGTTCGAGAAGCGCACGGATCTGCGCAACCACGTGCGGTACCCGGAGGACCTGTTCAAGATTCAGCGCGCGTTGCTGGCGAAGTACCACGTCGACGACCCGACGGAGTTCTTCCGCGGCAGCGACTTCTGGTCGATTCCGGCTGATCCGACGGCCGACCAGACGACGTCGACGCCGCAGACCCCGGCCAACCCCACCCCGGCCGATCTGCGCCGCCAGGCCGCGGCACCGCAGCCGGAGGTTCAGGCGCCCTACTACTTCACCGCGGCGGCGCCCGGTGATGAGCGACAGTCGCAGTTCCAGCTCACGACGGTGCTCACCGTTTTGCGCAACCCTTACCTGGCCGCCTATGTGACGGCGTCGTCGGATCCCGGCTCATACGGCAAGCTGACGGTGAAGATGCTCCCGGTGAACAAGCAGTACATCGGCCCGCGTCAGGCACAGGACAAGATGAAGAATGCGACGGCCAACGAGCGCAAGCTGTTGGAGGGAACTGTCGACACCACCTTCGGCAACCTGCTCACCCTGCCGGTCGGGCGCAACGGCGTGCTCTACGTCGAGCCGCTCTACACCCAGTCGAAGAACGCGGATTCGGCGGTGCCCAAGCTGTACCGGGTGATGGTGTCCTACAACGACAAGGTGGCCTTTGCGCCGACGCTTGCGGGGGCGCTGCGCCAGGTCGGCATCGACCCGGCGGCGGTGACGCCGCCGGAGCACGGTGCCCCCGGGGCGCCGGCGGAGAACCGACCGCAACCCGCGGCCGACCAGCCGCCGGCACCGTCCGCGGCGCGCGATGCCGCCGTGGCGGAGTTGAACTCGGCACTGCAGCAGTTGCGAACCGCCCAGCAGTCCGGGGACTTCAAGGCCTACGGCGAGGCGTTGGACCGTCTGAAGCGGGCCGTCGACAAGTACGAGTCACTGCCGAAGTAGCGCCGGATCAGGCGTGGCGGTACTCGTCGAGGTAGCGCCCCGTCTCGGTCTCGGTGTTCTCCGGCTGGAGTGGACCGTGGGCGGAGTGCGTGGTCACCATCCGGAAGGCGGTGATCGCGCCGAGGAACAGGACGACGGCGGCGATGCCGAATATCAGTGCCGCCGCGTGTCCGCTCGCCAACAGGACGAGCCAAGTCCCCGCGCACCCGATGCCGGCAAGCATCAGGCAGAAGGCGGCGACGCTCAAGGGGTGGTTGCCGTGGCTTTCGTGGTGGTGCACCACATGGGTGGTGGTCATGACGACCTCCTTTGTCATACCTAGCTGGCACCCCGATAGTACCCACATGTGACGTGGCGCACATAGGGCCGAGGATGTGTGCTGTCCGCCGAAACTGGCCGCGGGCGCAAGCCGGGTCGTAAAGTCAGCTCGACCGGGGAGGTCCCGATCACACGTCGTCGACGTGGCGGAGGAAGAAGGCAGTCGGACCGATGCCACCGCTCACCAGGGCCGAACTCGTCAAGCTCATCGCGACGGTCGTGATCGGCGTGATCGCGCTGGTCGTCGGAAGTTTGCGCGTCGTGCACGTCGACCGCCACTTCGGCGCGGGCGTCTACAACGTCACCGCGCACCTGCCGGCTTCCGGGGGCATCTTCACCAACGCCGAGGTCACCTACCAGGGCATTCCGGTTGGCCGGGTGTCGAAGCTGCAGCTGACCCGCGACGGCGTCGACGCGGTCATGCAGCTCGAGACATCGCGGCCGCGGGTCCCCGATTCGGCGGTGGCGGTGGTCGCCAACCGTTCCGCGATCGGCGAGCAGTACATCGACCTGCGCCCCACGTCGGCGGCGGGGCCCTACCTGCGTGACGGATCGACGATCGACAAGGTGTCCATCCCGGTTCCGCTCGAGGACGTGGTGAACACGGCGTTGGATTTCGCCGAGTCGGTTCCGGTGGATGATCTGCGCACGATCGTGGAGGAGTTGGGCAAGGCGTTCAACGGTCAGGGGGAGAACCTGACGAAGTTGGTGACGTCGTTGAACACGTTGTCCAAGGCGGGTTATGACTCGTTGGGCGACACGATCGAGTTGCTGGCGCATTCGTCGCGGGTGTTGGCGACGCAGGCCGAACAGTCGGATGCGATTTTGGCGTGGTCGAAGAATCTGGATGTGGTGACGGCGACGTTGGCGTCGGCGGATCCGGATGTGCGCCGGTTGTTGACGACGGGGCAGACCTCGGCGACGGCGTTGTCGAATCTGTTGCAGAAGCAGGGTGCCGACATCACCAAGGTGGTCAAGGATCTGGGGTCGGTGGCCAAGACGGCGATCGCGCCGACCGGCTGGTCGACCAACGCCCTGCTGGCGATGGTGTCGCAGTTGTCGGCCAGCTCCCACGGGCCCGCACCCGGTGACGGGCAGATCCACTTCGGTGTGGTGTTGGAGACGAACAACCCGGCGGCGTGTACGCAGGGGTATGAGTCGACGCAGCAGATGATCGCGGCGATCAAGCGCAAGAATCCGACGTTCGACATCAACTATGACGATTTCCCGTTGAACCTGAACGCGCGGTGCACGGTGCCGCAGGGGTCGCCGACGAGCGTGCGCGGTGCGGCACGCGCTACCCTGGCGAATCCGAACATCCCGCAGCCGTGGGACAACAAGCCGAAGAAGGATCCGGACCGTCTGGATCTGAACCCGCTGGCCTGGCAGCTGGCCTGGCTACTGGGCGTGCACCCCCGATAGGTTCGCGGCCCCCGGATCGACCAGGAACGGGCGCACCAAGTCCGGCGACACCGTCGCCATGACCGAGACCGCCCGGGCATCGGGCAGATCCACCATCTCGTAGGCCTGCGAACCGGCCGCGGTCGCCAGCGTGAGCGTGGCGACGCGCAGCCTTCGCTGGAACGGCGACGACGACCACGACCACCCGACGACCCCGCCCCGGCCGACAAGGTAGCGGTGCCGGGCGATCGTCGGCGGGGACACGACGACCGAGGTGTCGGTGACCGCGGAGCCGAGGTGGGCGATGCGCGGCAACGCGGCGAGAAGGGCCGCGGCCGCGAGGACGACGGCGGCCGTGACGGCGAGTTCGGCGGAGGCCCAACCGAACCCGGCCGCGGCGAGCGGGACCGCGGCGACGACGATGGCATTCATCACCGCGCGCGAGATCCGGCGCCGACGGGCGCCGGAACCGTGATCGGCCAAGGGGGCGGAGAGGTCTGCGGCCGAATCGGCGACCTCGGCGGCCACGGCCACCGCGTCGTCGAGCGGAGCGGGCGGCAGCAGCATCGGGTGGCGTGACGACCCGGTTGCTATCGCGAACAGCCGGGCACCGCGCACCGGGCGCATCAGGATCGGTTCGTGCAGGTGGACGCCCCGGACCCGCTTCTCGTCGAGACTTGTCTCGGCCGTGTTGATCAGGCCCCGGGAGACCCGCAGCGTCGCGTCGGGATGGCGGGTCAGCGTGAATCCCCAATTGCCGAGGAGATAGCCGACCACCGACAGGACCGCGGCGAGGACCACGACGCCGACGAAGGCGACCGCGACGACGAGCCCGAGCGGCGCGTCGTCGATCCACCCGAGGAGGGTGTCACCGGTGCGTCGGAGACGGTCGAAGGCCCCGAGTTCGTTCGCGAACTGCGCACCGAAGGCGCCGATGGCGACGGCGACCGCGAGTCCGCCCAGTGAGAACGGCGCATAGCGGAGCCAGTCGGGTCGGAAGCGGGCCAGGACCTGCGGCGGCACCTGGTCGTCGACCGTCGCGCCGGCGTCGGC
The DNA here is from genome assembly GCF_009932435.1 of Gordonia crocea. Taxonomy (NCBI): domain Bacteria; kingdom Bacillati; phylum Actinomycetota; class Actinomycetes; order Mycobacteriales; family Gordoniaceae; genus Gordonia; species Gordonia crocea. Next base: position 111,443 of record NZ_BJOU01000011.1, on the reverse strand, counting down.
GGTGGTCCCGGTCGGCATCAGGGAGGAGTGCAGGGCCTGGGCGTAGGGAGCGGCGACGCAGTTTAGTTCCACCTGGTTGCCGTCGCTGCCGGTGCCGATCAGGACCTTCTTCAAGCCCAGCACGCGGTGCGGGGCCGACGCGGTGAGATCGACGCTGCGGATCCGGTCGCGCCGTGCCGTGGCCACCTTCTTGTTCAGCACGCCGGTGCGGAGTCGGACGTGGGTGTCGGTGACTTGGTAGAACGTGGTCGCCCACGGGACAACCGAGACGGCGATCAGCGCCACGACGGTCAGTCCCAACCCGAACACGGGGGCGTTGCTCCCGGCGATCACGATGGCGATCACCATCGGAATCAGTTGGGGCAGTTGCGCCAGGGGGCGCACGGCCATGGTCCAGGGGGACAGGCGGTGCCACTTGTCGGGGTGGTCGGCGCGCGGCGCGTCAGGTCGCGTCACCGGGATACGCCTGGGTCGTGGTGGTCAGGTCGGCGGCGATGCGGCGGGCCGTCTCGGCGTCCAGCCCGACGATGCGGATGGTGCCCGCCGACGATGCCGTCGTCACGGTCAGTGTGGCCAACCGCAGCAACTGCTCGATCGGGCCGGCCTCGGTGTCGACCACCTGGATGCGGGCAATCGGGATGATGACCGCGGTCCGGCGGAACCATCCCGATTGGGTGTAGACCGCCGCCGGGCTGACCTCCCAGCGGTGGAAGCGGTAGCGCCACTCCGGCACGACGACGGTGAAGAACAGGGTGGCGACGAGGGCGGCGACCGCGACGGCAATGGCCGCGGCCCGCGCCTGCGGAACGGCCAGCGCGACGATGGTCGCAATGAGGAAGGCGGGGATTCCGACGACGAGGGGGACGATGCGCCATAGCGTTCTGGCGCGCGGTTCCACCTGGTTGGCCGGTTCGCGCAAGGCGAGGGGTGCGGTGTGAGTCATCCCGCCCAGTATGTCAGCGCTGCGGCGGACGGCCAGGTTGTGCACTCGCCGAGAAGCCCGACCGCCGTCGCTTTAGACTGCTTTCATGGCGACAGAACCGCATGCCGACGGCATCGAGCAGGACTCCTCGATCGAGGACTATTTCCAGATGGCCGAACCCGACCAGATCGACGTCACCCCCGAGATCGACGAGCTCGCCGAGTTGCAGCGCGCGGCGCACCGGCAGCCCGCCGACAACGGACCGGATGCCCCGTGGCGCCAGGGCTACCCGTATGACAAGAAGATGTCGCGACGGACCTATGAGCGGCAGAAACGGCTGCTCCAGATCGAATTGCTGAAGCTGCAGGCCTGGGTCAAGGAGACCGACCAGAAGATTGTCATCGTCTTCGAAGGTCGGGACGCGGCGGGCAAGGGTGGGTCGATCAAGCGGTTCACCGAACACCTCAACCCCCGCGGTGCGCGCGTCGTCGCACTGGAGAAGCCGACCGAGCGCGAGCTGACCCAGTGGTACTTCCAGCGTTACGTGCAGCACCTGCCCGCCGGTGGCGAAATCGTCATGTTCGACCGGTCGTGGTACAACCGCGCCGGGGTGGAACGCGTCATGGGCTACTGCTCACCGCTCCAGTACCTGGAGTTCACCCGCTCGGCGCCGCAGTTCGAGGAGATGCTGGTGAATTCGGGCATCCATCTGATCAAGTTCTGGTTCTCGGTGGGCCGGGCCGAGCAGCACTCCCGGTTCGTCTCCCGCTCCACCGACAAGGTCAAGCAATGGAAGCTCTCGCCGACCGACCTTGCCTCACTGGACAAGTGGGATGACTACACCGCGGCGAAGGAGGCGATGTTCTTCTACACCGACATGCCGCAGGCGCCGTGGACGGTGGTGAAGTCCAACGACAAGAAGCGCGCCCGCCTCGAGGCGATGCGGTGGGTGCTCTCGCAGTTCGACTATCCGAACAAGGACCACCGCGTCGTCGGCAAGCCCGACCCCAAGATCATCGGCTCGCCCAAGGACGTTTACGACGAGGGTGAGACACCCAGCGGGGTGTTCCCGGTGGTGGATCCGTCGTGAGCGATGTCGTCGAGGTGTCCCGGCAGGGACCGGTCACCATCTTCACGCTCAACCGACCCGAGGCGCGCAACGCCGTGAACCGGGCCCTCACCACGCAACTCGGTGCGGCGCTGGCCGAATTCGCCGCGGATCCGGAGCAGCGCGTCGGCGTGCTGACCGGCACGGGGCAGGCGTTTTGTGCGGGTGCCGACCTCAAGGCGCTTGCCTCGGGGGAGGGGATCGACGATCCCGACCATCCCGAGCGGGGATTCGCCGGGATGGTCCAGTTCTTCATCGACAAGCCGCTGATCGCCGCAGTCAACGGCTTCGCGCTGGGCGGCGGCACCGAACTCGTGTTGGTCTGTGATCTGGCGGTCATGGCGCAGAGCGCCACGTTGGGCCTGCCAGAGGTCAAACGGGGTCTGATTGCTGGGGCCGGTGGTCTGCTGCGGTTGCACCGTCAGATTCCGCCGAAGATTGCGGCCGAACTGGTCATGACGGGTCGGCCGATGACGTCGGCGGAGGGCCTGCAGTGGGGGTTGGTGAACCGCGTGGTGCCCGACGACGAGGTGCTCGCGAGCGCGGTCGAGCTAGCCGAGGCGGTCGCCGCAAACGCGCCGTTGGCCGTCCGGGCGAGCAAGCGGTTGATGAAAGACAGTGCCGCAGCGTCGGACTGGGCCGAGGAGCTGTGGCAGCGCAACGCCGAGGAGCTCATCGGGCTGGCCGGCAGCGCCGATTTTATCGAGGGGACCACGGCGTTCGCGCAGAAGCGCAATCCAATCTGGACCGGCCGCTGAGCGTGGTCCGCGGCGTACGCTGAGGCCCATGAAGATTCCCGACTTCGCGGCCAGTACGGGTTGTCGGGCGTTGGGGCCGCAGGTGGTCAAGGCGTATCGCGGGTACGCGGCCTACCAGCACAACACCGACCGGCAGATCCCGCTGTTGATCCTGGAGCGTCGCCCGCGCTGAACGGCCGATTCGGTTCTAGTATCGGATTCGTGCGGTACTCGCGGTTCGTCGCGATCGGCGACAGTCAGACCGAGGGGATGGGCGACCCCCATCCGCTGTACGAGTGCCGCGGCTGGGCCGACCGGCTGGCCGAACAAATGGCCGCACTCAACCCGGACCTGCGCTACGCGAATCTCGCCGTCCGCGGAAAGAATGCCCGACAGTCCCTCGACGAGCAGTTGGACGTGGCGTTGAGCCTGGAGCCCGACCTCGTCGCGGCGCCGCTGGGGATGAACGACGTGATCGGACGGGCCGATCTGCGTGTCGCGGTGCGGCCGGTACTGGACCAGATTTACGCCCGGCTGGCCGATTCCGGTGCGACGGTGGTGGTGTCTACCTTCCCCAACGTGGCGCGCACCATTCCGTTCGTCCGCGGCGTGGAGGCGCGGCTGCTGACACTGAACGACATGATGCGCGAGTTCGCCGACGAGTACGGGTTCATCCTCGTCGATCTATATGCGGCGCCGGTGCTCACCGATCTGCGGGCGTGGTCGGCCGACCGCCTGCATGCCTCGCCGATCGGCCACCAGCGTTTCGCGGCCGGTGCCGCCCATGCCCTCGGACTGCCCGGCAGTTCCGCCGACTGGGGTGCACCGCTCGACCCGCTGCCGCAGCCGCGACGCGTGGTCCGTGCGGCACGTGACGCGAACTGGGCCGTGCAGTTCTTCACCCCGTGGCTGATCCGGAAGGTCCGCGGGGTTTCGCTCGGCGACGGCCGCATGCCTAAACGCCCTGATCTGACACCGGTCGTCGTGCCCGGGCAGCGCACGGCCTAGGAGAGGACAGGTCGGGCCGATCTGCCCACGTAGGCTTCTGGCCATGGATGAACGGCTGTGGCGTGAGCACCTGAAAGCGCACCGGAGACGAATGCTCTGGATTTCGCTGGGTCTGGGTGTGCTGGGTGGTGCCCTTATTGCCGTCTCTGCCTACGACACCGACTGGGAGTTCAGCTTCTTCGGATTCGCCAGTGGCGGGCTGGTTCTCTCGATCGCGCTCATCCCGGTGGCGACCCGACTATTTCCCATCCGTCAGCCGCGGGCCGATCGGACCGAGGCGACACTGACGCTCGTGGCGCTTCCACGTGGCCGTTTCGCGGTTTCCGCTATGCCCATCGCGGTGGCTATTGCGCTCACCGCCTTTGCGGCGTTGATGCTGGATCATTGGCGGGCTCCGTTGATCGTGATCGTCGGGTTTCCGCTGTCCATAGTTCTGGTACTCGCCTCGTTCGCGGAGTCGCGGTATGAGGTGTCCGGCAGGAGCTTCGCCCACATCGTCGACTACGGCGTGCTGGTCTGGGTCCGTGAAGTCGACCAACCCACGATTGTCTGGCTGGACTCCCGCTTGATCCTCGACCTGGCCGGCGATGTCACAGTGACCCGCCGTTTTCGCCATAGCAGCAGCAGTCGAACGTTGACGGGCAGTGTCCCGTTCGGGCTCAGCCCCCTGCCTGATCAGTTGGCCACCGAGTTCGCAGCCGAGGTAGTGCGTCGAACCGGCGTCGAGATCAGTTACGGCGTGATGCCGATCGAGCTGTGGGACATGCGGTAGAGCCTCGTCTCGACCGTAGTTTACGTCGTAGTTGCAAGACCGCGGCACCCGGAAAGGAAAGAGACCCTGACCAGCATTTCTGCTGGTCAGGGTCTCTTTTTCTCGTAGCGGGGACAGGATTTGAACCTGCGACCTCTGGGTTATGAGCCCAGCGAGCTACCGAGCTGCTCCACCCCGCGTCGGTAAACACCACGTTACCGGCGAGTCGTACGTCCGTGCAAATCGGTTGCCGGTGAACACCCTCACAATCGGCGTTCGTGCTGGTAGATGCACCGATATTCGTCCGTCGGGCGTGGCTGCGCCGGCACCTCAGACGGTTTCGGCGCGAGTCTTCAGGCGCGCCAACGTGGTTCGCATATGCCCGTCGTTGGCCGCCACGCGGTCGCGGACGCCGGTGAAGAGGTGGGCGGTGGCCTTGAACGGCTCAAGGCGGCGGTCCCACATGCGTTCGGTGACCCGGCAGCCGCCGTTGTCGTCGGGCGTGACGTCATAGCGCCACCGGGCGATGGGGAAGCCGAAGTACGAGACATCAAAGGCGAAGGTCGCCCCGTCGGCGTCGGTGACCGTGCAGGTGGTCGTCCAGCGGTGCCATCCGTTGCGGTTGCGGCCGCGGAACACGTTGCCCACGGCGGCCGTTTCGCCCTTCGCCCACCGCATGTCGACGACCTCCTCGCCGAGTTCGGCAAGCGTGGGGAGATCGGTGAGGAGTCGGTAGATGGTATCGGCGGGGGCGCTGACGGTGGTGTCGACGGTGATCGTCGCGGATTCCGGTGGCATAGGTGCAGCGTATCGATCCTGTGTGTGCGATGTGTGACTCTGTGCGTCTGATGTGGATTGTGTGCACGGCCCCTGTTTGGGGGGCATTGTGGAAAGTGCACTCAACCGAGAGGAACAGCAAATGACCGACAAGCCCGAGGATTCCGCGGCCGACAACGCCGCCGCCGACGCGGCCTCGAGCGCCGCGGCCGAAACCCCGAGCGAGGCGCAGACCGGCGCGATCCCGCCGCCTCCGCCGACCGAGCCCATCGCGGACGCGCAGCCGGCCGCCGCACAGCCGACGGCCGCCCAGCCAGCAGTCGCCCAGCCAGCAGTCGCCGAGCCGGTCGCCGTCGCCGTGTCCGAGCCCAAACAGAGCTGGTGGCGCGAGCACCTGTGGACGACGGTCATTGGTGTGGGGCTGCTGACCGGTGTCCTGGGTCTCCTCGCCGGTTTCCTGATCGGGTTCTGCGGCGCCGGTGGATCCCACGACGGCGATCACCACGGGCCGCGACACCACCACGGCAAGCACTGGCACGACCACGACCGGTACGACCGCTACCACGACCGTGGCGGCGATCGGTACGACCGGTGGGATGACGATCGCCGCGGCCGCCGTGACAGCGAGTACGGCCCGCGTCGGGGCGACTCCGGTCGCGACTCGTGGCAGGGCGGCGGTCCGCACAGCCGTGGGGACTGGGGGCCGCGCGACCAGCGTCCGACCACCCCGGCCCCGGGCATACCCACTCCGGGTGTACCTGCGCCGGGCGCACCCGCGCAGCCCCAGCCGACCAGGTAAGCCGGCCGACTGGTTAACACGGCCGGTGGGATAGCACCGACAAACATCGAGGGGCCGGGAGAAATTCTCCCGGCCCCTCGTCGACCCCTCGTTTATCGGTGGATGATCACCGAAGTTCGGCGCTGCTCTTGTCGAGCACGCGGCGCGCAATGATCAACTGCTGGATCTGCTGCGTGCCCTCGAAGATGTCGAGGATCTTCGAGTCGCGGGCCCACTTCTCCAGCAGGGTGCGCTCGGAGTAGCCGTAGGTCGAGGCGAGCTCGACCGCCTTGTTGGTCACGTCGGTGACGGTGCGGCCGGCCTTGGCCTTCGACATCGACGCCTCCAGCGAGTTCGGCTCCTTGTTGTCGGCCATCCAGCCGGCCCGCATGGTCAGCAGGTACGACGCCTCGAAATCCGACTCGAGCCGGATGAACTCGGCGGCCGCGGCGTGCTGGTCGATAGCCGGACGGTCGTAGTCGATCTCGATCCCGTTCTCCTCCAGGATCGTTCGCAGCGTCTCCAGCGACGCCCGGGCGACGCCGACGGCCATCGCCGCGACCATCGGACGGGTGTTGTCGAAGGTCTGCATGACCCCGCCGAAGCCCTTCTGGACGTCGACCTCGGGCGAGCCGAGCAGGTTGGCCGCCGGGATCCGGCAGTCTTCGAATCGGATGACCGCGGTGTCCGAAGCACGGATGCCGAGCTTCTCCTCCAAGCGGACCACGGTGACGCCCGGATGCTCGCGGGGGACCACGAACGACTTGATCGCGGCGCGGCCGAGGCTGCGGTCGACCGAGGCCCAGACGACGATGTGGGTGGCGCGCGAACCGGCGGTGACGAAGATCTTCTCGCCGTTGAGGACGTACTCGTCGCCGTCGCGGGTCGCGGTGGCGGTGACCGCCGCGGAGTCCGAGCCGAAGCCGGGCTCGGTGATGGCCATGGCGGCCCACACCTTGCCGAAGCTTTCCAGCTGCTCGTCGGTGGCCACGGCGGCGATCGCCGCATTGCCAAGACCCTGGTACGGCATCGACAGCATCAGCCCGACGTCGCCGTAGGAGGCCTCCATCGAGTTGAGGATCGACGACATGTTGCCGCCGTTGACGACGGTGCCCGCCGGGCGCTCCTTCGCCTCGTCGCCGCGGCCGCCGGCTGCACCCGCACCGGCCGCACCGGCGGCCGCCAGGCCGTCGTACAGCGCGGCGAGCGTGTCCAGCTCGACGGGGTATTCGTGCTCGGCCAGGTCGTACTTGCGCGAGATCGGGCGGAAGATCTCGTGGGCGGCTTGACGCGCCTGGTCGATATTCGCGGAGAACTTCTTGGGGAGTTCGAGGTTGATGGCCATGGCTGTGCCCTCTCCTTGTCGATTCGCCGCCCTTAGAGGACGACGATCCCCTCGCCGATGCCGGCGCCGCGGAGGTCGCGGTACCAGCGCTCCACCGGGTGCTCCTTGGTGAAGCCGTGGCCGCCCAGGAGCTGCACGCCGTCCAGGCCGATCTGCAGGCCCTTGTCGATGGTCAGCTTGCGGGCCAGCGCGGCCTCGCGGCCGTACGACAGGCCCTGCTCGGCGCGGGAGGCGCCGCGGAGGGTCACCAGGCGCAGGCCGTCGAGCTCGGTGGCCATGGTGGCGACCATGAAGGCCACCGCCTGGCGGTTGGAGATCGGCTCGCCGAAGGCCTCGCGCTCGTTCACATAAGGGATCACGTAGTCGAGCATCGCCCGGCCGGTACCGGCGGCCAGCGCCGCCCAGCCCAGGCGCGACAGGCGCACGACGTCGCGGTAGGCGGCGAACGCGTCGTCGCCGTCAGTGCCGCCGATGATCGCACCGGCCGACACGGCGACGTCCTGCAGCAGCAGGCGGCCCATGCCGGCTGCGCGCAGACCCATCCCGGGATCGGCTTCGACGATCAGGCCCTTGGAGTCGGATTCGACGATGAACAGCGCCGGACGGCCGTCGAGCTCGGCACCGATGAGGAACAGCTCGGAGGAGCCGGCGGCCGGGACGAAGGCCTTCACGCCGTTGAGGCGGTATCCGCTGGGGACGCGGGTGGCCTTGGTGGTCAGCTTGAACGCGTCGAAGAGCGGCTTGGGCTCGGCGATGACGACCGCGGACTGCGGCACGTTCTCGCCGGCAAAGTCGGGCAGGTAGGTCGCCTGCTGCTCGTCGGTGCCGAAGTTGGTCAGGGTGGTGGCGACGCCGCTGGGGGCCAGCAGCGGGACGGCCAATCCCATGTCGCCGTATGCCATTGCCTCGGCGACCAGGGCGTTGGTGACCACGCCGCGCTCGGCGGCGGCGCCGTCGTACTCCTCGGGCACGTTGATCATGGTGATGCCCAGCTCGGCGGAGCGCTCAAGGATCTCGGCGGGGGCCTGGGCCTTGGCGTCGGCCTCGTAGGCGGCCGGGCGCAGGATCTCGCTGGCGAAGTCCTTGACGGTCTCCGCGATCATCTGCTGCTCGTCGTCGGGGTTCAGGTTGAACAGGCCCTTGTTGGACACGGCCGGCCGCTTCGGCTTGCCGTCGCCGGTGGCCTTGGTGAACGCGCGGTTGGCGGCGCCGAGGGTCTGGAAGCCGGTCTTGGTGCCCTGGTACGCGACGCGGTTGAGGGGCTCGCGGAGGCCGAACTTGTTGACGAGGTCAGAACCGGTGACCTTGAAGAGGGCTCGCATGGCGTAGCCGATCGGGGAGGTCTTGTCACCCGTCTTGCCGACGGCGGAGGTGTCGCGGGGTTCGGTGGTGGTCATGAAACGCTGCTACCTGTCTCGAAGGAACTGTGGACGGTCGACTGCGCGCCTGGGCGCGACCGCTTAGCGAGCTTCTTACTCGCTAGTAAGGAAAGACCTTACTCCACGGTAAGGAGTCTTGTCGATAGGGCGGTAGGCTGAGGACCATGACAGCGTTCCCCGCGCCGCCAGCCGCGGCGGTGCAATCCCCGCCGCCGGGGCCGGTGCGACGCCGGTTGCCCGCGCTCCTGACCGTGGTCGGCGGGGCCTCGGTGCTCGGCGTGGCCGCCGTGTGGTCGACGTCGGGTGTCACCAGCGGCAGCGGTACCTGCGTCTTCCGGCATCTGACCGGTCTCCCGTGCCCGGGATGCGGCTTGACCCGCAGTTTCGTCATGCTCGCCCACGGGGACGTCTCCGCCGCTTTCGGCTACAACCTGATGGGGCCGGTGCTGTTCGCGCTGACCGCGGTTGCGGTCGTGCTCGCCGTGTGGGTCCTCGTGACCGGCCGCGACGAGGCGCTGTCCAGGCTGCAGGCGGTGGTGTTCAGCAAGGCGTCGTTGGTGGTGGTCGCCGCCTGGTTCGGCTACGGGATTGCCCGGATGATCTCGACCGGCGCCGACCTCGGGTGGTTCCCGGTCATCACCTAGAAGACGGTCGGTCGAACCCGGTCAGTCTCCCGAGAGCGCGGCCAGGGTTTCTTGTGCCGCGGCGAGTTCGCGCCGCAACTCCTCGACCTTGCGGGCCGCCTCCTCGCGCGCCGCGGCGAGTACGGATTCCGCGGCGGCCAGTGCGGCCTCGTCGCCGAGCCCGCGCAGGGCGTTCTCGACCGCCCCCGGGGTCACGCTGCGGGACTGGTTCGGTTTGCGCGCACCCGTCGTGACCGCCACCGACCACTCGTTGTCGCTGGATCCGAAGATGGTCACGGTCACCGACTTCGGTTTGGCATTCTTGCGCGCACCGGAGGCGGGCCGGGCCGGGGCCGCGGGCGGTGACGGCGTGGGCGGTGACGGGGGCCGTTGTGGTGGCGGCGTCGACCGAGGGGCGGCCGGCGTGGGAGCGGGTTTGGGTTTGGCAGGCGCAGCTTTGGCGGGTGCGGGCTTGGCCGGTGCGTCCTTGGTGATCCGGAGTTCGTCGGCCTCGTAAGGCAACTCGTCGTCGACGCCGCGCGGACGGATCGTCACGGTCGAGCCGTCGATCGAGATGACCTTCGCCGAGGTGCCCGCGGCGAGGCCCAGACCCGGGATCCCGTCGCGCAGGTACACCGTCGCGCGTTTGCCCTCGGCGAGTGCGGTGGCGAGTGCCGCGAGGTTCTCGGGGGTCAACGAGTCGGCTGCCGGTCGGCGGCGCGGAGGCATGGCGGAGTCCTTCGGTTTCTGGGGGATCTGTCTTGGCTGGATCGTCGCGTCTACTGTCCCATCCGCCTCGGACACCGGTGTGTCCGGGCAGATCGTTGCATGATGGAAACCATGCGGATCACCAGCTTCGGCCACTCCAGCTTCCTCGCCGAGATCGACGGAACGCGGATCCTGTTCGATCCGGGGAACCTGTCCACGGGATTCGAGTCGCTCACTGGCCTCGATGCCATCCTGATCACCCACCAGCACCCCGACCACGCCGACACCGCCCGGCTGCCCGCCCTCGTCGCCGCGAACCCCGACGCGCAGCGGTGGGCCGATCCGGCGACCGCCGTGCTCCTCAACGACGACCCGGCGCAGGGGCAATGGCGCGACGCGCACGCCGGGCAACTGTTCGAGATCGGGCCGCTCACCGTGCGTGCCACGGGTGGACGGCACGCGATCATCCACCCCGAGCTGCCGGTGATCGACAACATCGCCTATCTGGTCGGCACTGCGGAACGACCGGGCATGCTGCTGCATCCGGGCGATTCCTTCTACATCCCCTTCGTCGCCGTCGAGGTCCTGGCGATCCCCGGTGCGGCGCCGTGGATGAAGCTGTCCGAGTCGGTGGACTATCTGCGCGCGGTGGAACCGTCGAAGGCGTTTCCCATCCACCAGGGCGTGCTGTCATCCGCGGGCGCCGGCATTCACAACGCGCGGCTGGCCGAGATGCGCAAAGCGGGAACCGAGTTCACCGTGATCAACCCCGGGGAATCGGCCGAGTTCTCGTAGCGCCCGAGAGCGACCGCTCAGTAGGGCGGGTCGCCGGGTTGGGGTGGGTGGTGTTGGCGGTTTCGGCGGTTGCGGGCTCGTTCGGCTCGACGGCGTTCATGTTTGCGCTCGGAGCGTGTCTTGATCCGGCGGGGCCGGGCGGTCTCCGCCGCGCCGGTGGCTGGGGCGTTTGCAGCCGCATCGGCCTGCTTCGTCTCGGGTGCGCGCCATCGGTAGTGGTTGAGGCCGGCGAAGAGGTCGGTGTTGTTTTCGGCGGGGCCGTCGATGAGGATGCCTTCGGGGGTTGCCCAGGTGGTGTGGGTGTGGCCGTGGGTGTCGGTGGACTGGTCGTCGACCCAGTTGCTGAAGGTTTTGAGTAGGTGGTGGAACTTGCATTTGGCGTTGAGCCAGTCGGGGTGGGTGGGTCCGCCGGCGGCGGGGTTGTGGTGGTCGTATTCGATGACGTGGTCGAGTTCGGCGCTAAAGGCGGGTCGGTTGCAGCCGGGGACGGTGCAGTAGCCGTCGCGGATGCGGATGAAGGTGTCTAGGGCGGCCGAGGGCCGGTAGGGGTTGGCGGGTTGGTATTGCGGCAGTACCGGTTCGGGGCGGGCGAGGGGTCGGGTGTGGGTGTCGGGGCGGTTGATGATGGTGCGGGCGTGGTCGGCGCTGATGATGCCGTAGCCGTTGAGGAATGCGGGGTGGTTGCCGGTTCCGGCGGCAGTGGATTCGTCGCAGACGACGTGGACGGTGATGCGGCCGGTGGTGTCTGTCGCGAGTCGGCCCGGTGTGGGTATGTCGGCGGTGCAGTCGTCGCGCCCGCAGTCGCAGGTGAAGGCCTCGCCGGCGAGGAGGCTGTAGAAGGCGTCGCTGGTGCGGGCTGTGTGGCTGCGGGTGTCGTGGGGGCAGGCGGTGGCGGCCAGGGCGGTGACGGCGGCGTGGGCGACGGCGGCGTTTTCGGCGGTCATTGAGGCGCCGATGGTGGCCATGCCGTTGGCGGTGGGGGTGGTCCAGATTGTTCGGTCGGCCAGGGAGCGTTCTCGGGCGCGGCGGACTGAGTCGGGGTCGTGGCGGAACACGATGCGGTCGGCGAGGTTGCGGATACGTGTGGTGGTCCAGGTGCCGGGTTTGGTGCGCAGGGCGTCGGCGATGGCGGTGTCGACCGGTGTGGTGTGCTCGTCGGTGAGTAGTTCGGTGCGGGTGATGATCAGTCGGGTGTGGGCGGGGGTGATGAGTCCGTCGCGAAGACAATCCGCGACGCGGGGGAGTCGGTCGCGCAGGGCCAGGGCTTGGCCGAGGAGGTTTTCGGCCCAGCCCTGGGAGATGGCCAGGGTCATGGCCAGTCGTGCCGCGGTTTGGGTGTGGGCGTCGAACAGGTCGAGTTCGTCGTCGCCGGCGGCGGCCATGTCGGCGAACACGGTGTCAAACAATTCGGTGCTGCGGGTGTAGCGCAGCCAGGCGATGAAGGATTCGGCCCGTTCACACGCCCCGACCCCGGCCAGGGTGGCGGCCGGATCACCGGCGGTGCGGTCTGCGGCGAACACCGCCATCGCCGCACTCACCTCGGCCCACCGGGCCGCTGTCGTAGCGCTGGCGGCGTCGGTGCTGGTGGCGGCTCCCATGAACCAATACTACTCGCACACGCGTGCTAATGCAACACCTGTTGTGTGGCCTGGCGGCTTCGTCGGCTACGTGTTCAGACGTTGCAATAACGGGCGTGATTCGACTGCGCGGAACCCGAGGAGATCGTTGATCGCGACCATCGGCGCATTCATGTCGGCGTTGGTGGTCGTCAGCAGACACGGGCGGTCGGTGAGTAGGGCAAATTCGCGAATGTTGGCTGTCTTCAACGCGATTCCCAAGCTGTGGCCCCGATGATCTGCCAATACCAGCGTGCCGCCCTGGTGGGCTCGCCTCCCCCCGCGGCTTGGACCGGTGATCTCGGTGTAGCCGGCGAGCCGCCCGGACCGGCGTTCGACGGCCAGTGTCGTGACGCGCAGGCTGCCGCGCTGGGTGGCATTGGCGATATCTTGTCGGTAGTCCGCCGGCGTTATCCGCATCGGCTCGAGTTCCACCGCGCCGGTGGGGGCCTCCGCCTCGAGCATTCCCATCAGCTCACAGAGCGGCTGCTGTCGTTCCTCGGGGACGGCGCCGAGGTGGGTGGAGACCGTGTACCGGTCGTCCCAACGCCGTCGGGATTCGTCGAACAGGTCGGACAACCGGTCGGTGTCGACGGGCAGTTCGAGGTGGCGTGCGACGGACGGTGCCGCGACGGTGAATCCGTGTTTGGCGGCGAACCTGAGGTAGGGGTGTTCCGGTCCGGCGTCGATCGGTGTCGCGATGGAGGTGACGACAGCTGATCGACCGGCCGTGGCGCTGACGTCCAACAGATGTCGGATCAGGGCGCCGCCCACACCTCGTCCGCGGTGTTCGGGGTGGACCGCGACGTCGATGAAGGCGGTGTCGAGATTGCTGGCGATGGGAAGCTCGACCGATCCACCGCGACCGTCGCGCCGTCGGACTCGACGAGCCACCTGCTGGCCTCGAACACCGAGTCCGTATGGCGCCAATGCAGCAGTGCGGTGTCAAAGGGCGGCGGCGAGTTCCACGGGCGCAGATGGTTGTCGCTGGCCACCTCAACGTCGTGCGCCCGGCGGCAGGATTCGGTGTCGAACACGTCGAGCGGGATGATTCTCACCACGAAGAAGTTAGCGGTCCGGTCGTGGCCTGCCGACAGGTTTCGCGGGGCAGTCGACCGCATGGATGATTGGTCAGCCGTCGATCACCCGCGCCAACAACGGCAGGGCGCTGGCGGCGGTGGAGCGGATCGAATGCGTCGCCAAGCCGCTCAACGCAGACTCGTCGGGATTGACCTCGATGATCGGTACGCCGCGGCCCGCGGCGCGATCGGGGAGTCCCGCGGCGGGGTAGACGATGCCGCTGGTACCGACGACGAGCACCAGATCGCAGGCGTCGAACGAGTCGACGGCGCTGGCCCACTCCCGCTCCGGCAGCATCTCGCCGAACCATACGACGCCCGGTCGCACGTCTCCGCCGCAGCGGGCGCAGGTCGGCGGTGCGAGGCGCAGGGAGTCCAGATCATCGCCGTCGATTTGCTCGTGGTAGGGACGGGCGACCGGGCCGTCGTAGGGCGCCCGGCACACCGAGCAGCGGGTGGCCGTCAGGCTGCCGTGCAGATGACTCACGACGGTGCTCCCGGCACGCTCATGCAAGTCGTCGACGTTCTGCGTGACCACGTCGACAACTTTGTGTTGGGCGAGATCGGCGAGCGCGCGATGCCCGGCGTTGGGAACGACGTCGCGCAACTGGCCGATGCGCCAGGCGTACCAGCCCCACACGAGGTGTGGATCGGCCTCCCAACCGTCGACCGACGCCAGCATCATCGGATCGAAGCGCCCCCACAGGCCGTCATCGCCGCTGCGGAAGGTGGCGATACCGCTCTCGGCGGACATCCCGGCACCGGTGAACACGGTGATGCGGTCGGCGCTGCTGATCATGTCGGCAACCTGCTGCACGGTATCGCTGGGCATCCCTGAACCCTAGCGCCGCCCGTTGACCAGGCCGCTGATCGTCAGGCGGGCCGCAGGGCGGCCACCACCTCGTCGTGCAGGGCGCCGTTGGTGGCGACCGCACTCCCGCCGCGCGGGCCCGCTTCGCCCTCGAGGTTGGTGAACACCCCGCCGGCCTCGCGCACGAGGACGTCGACGGCGGCGAGGTCCCACAGCGAGACCTCGGGTTCGGCGGCGATGTCGACGGCGCCCTCCGCGACGAGGCAATAGTTCCAGAAGTCGCCGAAGCCGCGGACCCGCCAGACGGCATCGGTGAGGTCGACGAAGCGGTCGCGGATGCCGCGCTCGGCCCATCCCGACAGGCTCGAGAAGGCCAGGCTCGCGTCGGACAGGCCGCTCACCGAGGACACCGCGATCCGGCGCGGGGAGGTGTCGCCGGGGCCGGTGGTGAATGCGCCCTGCCCGGCGGCGGCCCACCAGCGCCGGCCCAGGGCGGGGGCCGACACGACGCCGACGATGGGCACGCCGTCGTCGATCAACGCGATCAGGGTGGCCCACACCGGTACCCCGCGCACGAAGTTCTTGGTGCCGTCGATCGGGTCGATGACCCACTGCCGTCCGACGGCCAGTGCGTCGCCGCCGAACTCTTCGCCCATGATCCGATCGCCGGGCAGCGCCGCGCCGATCCGTTCGCGCAGCATCGTCTCGCAGGCGAGGTCGGCGTCGGAGACCGGCGTGAGGTCGGGCTTCGTATCGACCTGCAGGTCGAGGGCGCCGAACCGCGGCAGCGTGAGGGCGTCGGCGGCATCGGCGAGTTCGAGAGCAGTGGCTAGGTCGGCCATGAGGAAATAGGGTATCGGGCATGTTGTTGAGCGTCTTGATCGCCATCGCGCTGGCCGCTGTCGCCATCGCACTCATCATCAACCTGCGCGGAGGGCGCAAGCCATCGGCGGAGAAACTCGCGGCGATGAGTCAGGGCACCGTCACGGTGACCGGGGTCAGTCCACGACCGGACCGCGGCGATGCCAACGACTCGGCCTATGTGACGATCTCCGGCACGGTCATCGGCGCCGACATCACCCCCACCGAGGTCTACGGCTCGTACGCGTGGTCGCTCAACTCGCCGTGGCCGCAGGTCGGGCAGGACATCTCGGTGCGCTACGACCCGCGCAAGGTGGAGTCGTCTTGGCTGATCGTCTCCGGCGACGACCCGTGGGAACCGGGACAGACCGGTTAATCGACTTGAGGTGAGCCGGTAGGCTGGTGCCCTGTGCAGCCTGACGTGACCACCGATCTGGAATCCCTCGACGCCACCTTGACGACCGTCGAGAAGGTTCTCGACCTCGACGAACTGCGTCGCCGGATCGACGAACTGGAGATGCAGGCGTCCGATCCCGAGCTGTGGAACGACCAGGAGCACGCGCAACAGGTCACCAGCGACCTGTCCCACGCCCAGGCCGAGATGCGCCGCGTCACCGAGCTGCGCCAGCGGCTCGACGACTTGCCGGTGCACTACGAGCTCGCCGAGGCCGAGGAGGGCGACGACCGTGCCGCGGCTCTCGCCGATGCCGATGCCGAGCGGGCCTCGCTGCGGTCGGATATCGAGGCGATGGAAGTCAAGACGATGCTCGCCGGGGAGTACGACCAGCGCGACGCCTTGGTCAACATCCGGTCGGGAGCGGGTGGCGTCGACGCCGCCGACTGGGCCCAGATGCTGATGCGGATGTACATCCGCTGGGCCGAGGGCCACGGCTACGGCGTCGAGGTCTACGACACCTCCTACGCCGAAGAGGCGGGGATCAAGAGCGCGACCTTCGCGGTCAAGGCGCCCTACATGTACGGCACGCTCTCCATCGAGCAGGGCACCCACCGATTGGTCCGCATCAGCCCGTTCGACAACCAGGGCCGTCGTCAAACCTCGTTCGCCGAGGTCGAGGTGTTGCCGGTCGTCGAGACCACCGACCATATCGACATCGACGAGAACGACGTGAAGGTCGACGTCTACCGCTCGTCGGGTCCGGGCGGCCAGTCGGTCAACACCACCGACTCCGCGGTGCGCCTTACCCACATCCCGACCGGGATCGTCGTCACCTGTCAGAACGAGAAGAGCCAGCTGCAGAACAAGGCCTCGGCCATGCGGGTCCTGCAGGCCAAGCTGCTCGAGCGCAAGCGTGCCGAGGAGCGTGCCGAGATGGATGCGTTGAAGAGCGACGGCGGATCGAGCTGGGGGAACCAGATGCGGTCCTACGTGCTGCACCCGTACCAGATGGTGAAGGATCTGCGGACCAACCTGGAGAACAACAACCCGGCCGGCGTGCTCGACGGCGAGATCGACGACTTCATCGAGGCCGGGATCCGCTGGCGGATGGCCGATCACGACGGAGACGAGGGCTGATCGCTTGGGTGATGCGGTGACCCGCGCGCTCGAGCGCGCCTGGGATTGGCTGTCGGTGACCGGACTCGCCATCGCCCTGTGGGTGATCGGCGCGATCCTGGTCGCGCGCCTGATCGGATCGGTCCTCGAGTGGTTTGAGCACCGCGTGACCCGACAACGCCACGACGAGGACGCGATTGTCCTGGCCGAGGACGCCAAGCACCGGCGGGCCGTGCTCCAGGTGATCCGCTGGGTCGCCATCTCGCTCATCGCCTTCATCGCCGGTCTCCGGGTGCTGGCGCTGCTCGGCGTCCCCGTCTCCGGGTTGATCGGCCCGGGCGCGGTGATCGGTGCGGCCCTCGGCTTCGGTGCCCAGCGCGTCGTCCAAGACGTGCTGGCCGGGTTCTTCGTCGTCACCGAGAAGCAATACGGCTACGGCGACCGGGTGCGGCTGGTGCTGAGCGGCGGCGCGATCGCGGAGGGGCTGGTCGAGGACATCACGCTGCGTGCCACCCGGTTGCGGTCGGCCGACGGCGAGCTGATCACCGTGCCCAACGGCCAGGTGCTCGAGGCGGTCAACCGGTCGCGGGATTGGGCGCGCGCGGTCGTCGACATCACCGTCGGCGACGACGCCGATCTGGCCGCGGTCAACGACCAACTGACCAAGTCCGGTGAGGCGTTCTTCGCCGACAAGCGCTACGCGCCACTGCTGCTCGATGCGCCGGTGCCCCTCGGGGTGACCGAGATGGGGACCGACACGTACACGGTGCGTGTCGTGGCCCGCACCCAACCGGGCCGCCAGTTCGACGTGAGCTCCGCGCTGCGCGGCTACCTCATGGCCGATCTCCGGCGCGCCGACCTGGGGTGGCAACACGACCAACCGCCGGCTGGTCGAGAAGTAGAGTGACCGCCATGGGGAGCACTCGCCGTCGTCGCCTGGTGACCGCGGTCCTCGCCGTCGTCTTCGTCGTACTGTTTGCGCTCTACTTGTACTCCAGCGCGGAGGAGCCGACCGCGCCATCGACGCCGACCAGCACAGTCGCGCCAGCGGTACCGGGGCGGTAGCGCTCCGGCGGTGCCGGGGAGGCGCCGCAGCGGCGCGCCTGAGAGGTCCGCTCAGGTCCCGTCGCTACACTGGCAACCCGTGATCAAGCTGGAAAAAGTCACCAAACAGTACAAGGCCTCGACGCGGCCGGCGCTGTCCAACGTGAGCCTCGAAGTGGGCAAGGGCGAGTTCGCCTTCCTCATCGGTCCGTCGGGTTCGGGCAAGTCCACGTTCTTCCGGATGCTGCTCAAGGAGGACAAGCCCACCTCGGGCGACATCTGGGTCGGTGACTTCCACGTCAACACGTTGCGGGCGCGCCAGGTGCCCAAGCTGCGCCAGTCGATCGGGTGCGTGTTCCAGGACTTCCGGCTGCTGCAGCAGAAGTCGGTCGCCGAGAACGTCGCCTTCGCCCTCGAGGTCATCGGCAAGCCGGCGAACACCATCAACCAGATCGTGCCCGACGTGCTCGAGTACGTCGGTCTCGGCGGCAAGGCCGACCGCATGCCCGGCGAGTTGTCCGGCGGTGAGATGCAGCGCGTCGCCATCGCCCGGGCCATCGTCAACCGGCCGCTGGTGCTGCTGGCCGACGAGCCGACGGGCAACCTGGATCCGATCACGAGTCAGGAGATCGTCGAGGTGCTCGACCGGGTGAACCGGCGCGGCACGACCGTCGTCATGGCCACCCACGACCGGCAGATCGTCGACGCCATGCGCCGCCGGGTGCTGGAATTCGACAACGGGCATCTCGTTCGCGACGACAAGCACGGCGTGTACGGCATCGGCTGACGCACCGGATCGAGGAGAGCAAGCACATGCGCGCCAATTTCATCATCAGCGAGGTCCTCAACGGCCTCCGTCGCAACGTCACGATGACCGTCGCGATGATCATCACCACCGCGATCACCCTGGGCATGCTGGGGGCCGGTCTGCTGGTCATGCAGATGGCCAACAAGAGCCAGCAGATCTTCTTCAACCGCGTCGAGCTGCAGATCTTCGTCAACGAGGAGGTCGCGCGGGCCGACCCGGATTGTACGAAGGCGCCGTGTACCCAGCTGCGCGAGGAGCTGAAGCAGGCCGGCGCCACCAACGTCACCTGGGTCAATCTCGACGACGCCTACAAGGCTGCCAAGGAGGCGTTCAAGAACACCCCGGAGATGGCCGACGCGGTCACCCCGGACACGATGCCGGCGTCGTTCCGCGTGCGGGTCGACGATCCGGACAAATATGGCGAACTGATCGACAAATTTGCCGACCGCAAAGACCTGGGCGTCGACGGCGTTCAAGACCAGCGGGTACTCGTCAACCGGCTGTTCAGCGTCCTCAACGGTGCACGCAATGCGGCCTTCGTGTTGTCGTTGATCCTGGGGGTGGCGGCGGTGTTATTGATCGCCAACACCGTCCAGATGGCCGCGTATACGCGGCGGACCGAGGTGTCGATCATGCGCCTGGTCGGTGCGACGAGGTGGTACACCCAGCTGCCATTCCTCATCGAGGCCGTGGTCGCCGCGGTGATCGGCACGGTGCTCGCCGTCGCGGGCCTGCTCATCGGCAAGAAGTTCTTCTTCGACGCCGCGCTCAACGACCTGTACGGCGTCAACATCCTCGCCCGGGTGACCACGTCGGACGTCCTCTTTGTGTCACCGTGGCTGCTGCTGACCGGAATTGTGTTGGCGAGCGCGACGTCTTATGTCACCCTGCGGTGGTACGTGCGCGAGTGAATCGATTCGCCGCACAAACCGCTGGAAGGGAAACGCAGTGAAAGAGAAGGGTCGCAAAGCCATCGCGACCAACCGCAAGGCGCGCCACAACTACACCATCCTCGACACCTACGAGGCCGGGGTTGCGTTGTTGGGCACCGAGGTGAAAAGCCTGCGCGACGGCAAGGCGTCGTTGGTGGACGCCTTCGCGACCGTCGACGACGGCGAGGTGTGGCTGCGCGGGCTGCACATCGCCGAGTACGGCTCGGGGTCGTGGACCAACCACGCGCCGCTGCGCAACCGGAAGCTCTTGCTGCACCGGCGTGAGATCGACAACCTCGTCGGCAAGATCCGCGACGGGAACCTGACCCTGGTCCCGCTGTCGCTGTACTTCAGCGACGGCCGGGTGAAGGTGGAGCTGGCGTTGGCCCGCGGCAAGCAGGCGCACGACAAGCGCCAGGACATCGCCAAGCGCACCGCGCAGCGCGAAGTCGAGCGCGAAGTCGGCCGCCGCGTCAAGGGGATGTAGGAGACCGATGTGCCCCGTCCGATTGCTGGCCGCGGTTCTGGTGGCCGGCGTCTGCGGGGGATGTGCGGTGCCCGACCCGGATCCGGTGGTCCCGCAGCCGCACTGGGTGAGTTCGGCGGCGGTCTGCTCGGTACCCGCCGTCGTCGCGGAGGCCGACGGCCTGGTCGGATCGGGGTTGCGCGATGCGGGCTACCGTCGGCTGGTGGTGGCGCCCTGTGCGGATTCGCCTCATCGCTTCGCGGTTGCGGCGGCATTGGCCGGGCGCGGGATCGAACTCGTGACGGCGATACCGGCCGGGGCCGTGGTGAACTCCGTGGCCGCCGATACCTCGGAGGCCGCCCTGCGCACGGAGCTGACCGCTGATCTGATGGCCGCGCGGCCGTGGATGGTGCGCGGTGTGGCGGGGGCGTTGTCGCCGGGAGTGCGCGGCGTCGTCGCCAATGCCGACGTGCTGGCGTTGGCCGGTGATCAGCGCGGAGCCGTCGGGGGTGTGGTGCGCGACGACGCCGGGGTGTTCATCGCCTCGCGGGCCGTCGGCCTGAAGGGGCTGGTCGTGGCACTGACCAACCGGGGCGATCAGCCGACTGGCGTCGTCGTGGCCACCGCCGCCCTCAGCCTGGCCGGGACGATCCGCGCGATCGACGCGTGGAGTGGTCGAGAGTTCACCTCGCGCAGCGGGTTGCTCGGCGGGGTGGTCGGGCCGGGGGATTCGCTACTGCTGGAAATCGTTTGACGGTCGGGTGCGTGGGGCCCCGAAATAAACGGGATGATTTGCGACGCGCGGACGGTTACACTGAATAGTCCGCTGCGAAAGCAGTGGATCCCTACTCGGGGCTGATCGGTTTCGACTCTGTGCGTCGAGTTGGGGGAAGCGTGTCGGTGCAGGCTAGAGACCACCGTGAGCGTCGTAGCAACCAATTAAGCGCCGATTCCAATCAGCGCGACTACGCCCTCGCTGCTTAATCAGCGACGGCTAGTCTGTCGGCCCGGGTGGTGTCCTCACACCCGGATGCCGGCATCAGCTTCGGGGACTTACCGACACCGCCGGTCGCGGGCGGGGTCGGGAAATCACACAGCGACTGGGATTGTCCTCTCGGCTTGTTCGCGTGACCGAGAGATCCGAGTAACGACATAGCGGACTGCACACGGAGAAGCCCCAGTGAAGCGGCGGAGGACCCGGGTTCAATTCCCGGCAGCTCCACCAACGAAGGTCCCCCTGGCGTAGCTGGCCAGGGGGATTTTTCATGCGCCGGGCACGATCCGCGGGTGGCGCGGTTCCCGCTCCCTCACCGTGATCGCGCTCCTCCGGCCGGTGGAGCGGGACCGCAATGGGGGAGCGGGAGGAGCCGGGACCTTTCATGCGCCGTTCGTTGATCGGGTACGACGGATGTCGCGCGGTGTCATTCCGAACCAGCGCTTGCACGAGCGGGTCAAGACGCTTTGCTCGGCATAGCCGATCTGGCGGCTCACTTGATCGAATCCGATGGTGGTGTCGACGAGGAGGTGCCGTGCGGTCTCGCGACGGACGTCGTCGACGAGGTCGCCGAACACGGCGTCTTCGGCGGCGAGTCGTCGTTGCAGGGTTTTGGGGTGTAGACCCAGTTGTCCGGCGACGCCGGGCAGTCCGCATTCGCCGAGTGGGAGTGCTTGGCGTACGAGGGTGCGGACGAGGATCGTGGTGCTCGGGCTCACGTCGCCCAGCGTGGTGGTGAGGTAGTCGACGGCCGTTTGTCGGGCGAGGTGGTCGGTTGGCAGTGGACGCGCCAGATCCTCGACGCGAAGACTGAAGCCCGCCACGGGGGCCTGGAATTGCGCGGGGCACCGGAAGTATCCGGCGTAGTCCTCCTCCGAGGTCATCGGCGCATGGGGGAGATGTACGGCTACGGGGCGATAGTCGGCGCCCAGGAATCGTCGGAGCAGTTGGAGGACGACGCCCAGCGACAGCTCGATGGCCTGGGCCTGGTCAGGCTGGGGGTCGAGCCAATAGGAGAATCCGAACCGGCGCAGGTCGGTCTTGCGGTGCGGCACCATCCGGGTGTGGATGGCCGGACTGTAGGAGGCCATGAACGTTTCGAATACCGCGAAGGCGTCGCCGACGGTGGCCGCGTTGCGGCCGGCGAGCCCGACGGCGCCGAGGATCTCGATTCCCTGCCGCTTCGCGAGGCGGCGTCCGAAGTCGGGCACCCGCAGTCCGGCGGCGACGTCCTCCAGCAGCCGGATGCCGTTGCGCAGCGGGATGTAGCGGTCGTGGCAGCCGATGTCGTCAAACGGGACCCGCGCGGCGTCGGCGTAGGCCCGGGCATTCCCGCCGATGGCGTGCACCTGGTCGGTGTATCCGGTCAGCGCAGACCCGCGGATGATCGACATGTCTTGAACTGTCAATTATTGGTCCTCAACTGTCAAGACCCGGACTCGGCCGGAGTCCTACAGTGATCGCATCCTGCGGAGTAGAGGAGTCGACGGTGGCCGCACAAAATGGGGAAACGATCACCAAGCCGAGGTTGCCCGACGGGGGCGTATTGCCCTTTCCGCCGGTGCCCTCGGCGAGTATCGCCGGTCGGACGCTGCAAGAGTCGACCTACCAAGAGCGGTCCATTCCGCAACGGCTGCACGAAGATTCGCCGAATGTCGTCGTCGTCCTCATCGACGATGCCGGCCCCGGGCTGCCCACCACCTTCGGCGGCGAGGTCACCACGTCGACGCTGGATCGGATCTGCGCCGAGGGCGTGACCTACAACAGGTTTCACACGACGGCGATGTGCTCGCCGACCCGGGCGTCGCTGTTGACCGGGCGCAACCACCACGAGATCGGGAACGGGCAGATTGCCGAGTTGGCCAACGATTGGGACGGCTACGCCGGCAAGATCCCGCGGTCGAGTGCCACGGTTGCCGAGGTGCTGAAGCAATACGGTTATGCCACAGCGGCATTCGGCAAGTGGCACAACACCCCGGCGGAAGAGACGACGGCGGCGGGGCCCTTCGACAACTGGCCGACCGGACTGGGCTTCGAGTACTTCTACGGCTTCCTCGCCGGAGAGGCGTCCCAGTACGAACCCAACCTGGTCCGCAATACGACGCAGGTACTTCCTCCCCGGACGCCGGAGGAGGGCTATCACCTCTCCGAAGACCTTGCCGACGATGCCATTTCGTGGCTGCGGCGCCACCGCTCATTCAACGCCGACAAACCGTTCTTCCTGTACTGGGCGAGTGGGTGCCTCCACGGACCGCATCACATCATGAAGCCGTGGGCCGACAAGTACGCGGGGAAATTCGACGATGGCTGGGACGCCTATCGTGAACGGGTGTTCGCGCGGGCCAAAGCCAAGGGCTGGATCCCGGATGATGCTGAGCTGACCGAACGCGACGAGCAACTCGCCGGATGGGACGACGTCCCCGACGATGAGAAGCCGTTCCAGCGCCGCCTGATGGAGGTCGCGGCCGGCTACGGCGAACACGTCGACGTCCAGGTCGGCCGCTTGGTCGACGAGCTCGAAGCGCTGGGGTATGCCGACAACACCGTCTTCGTCTACATCTGGGGCGACAACGGGTCTTCCGGCGAGGGGCAGAACGGCACGATCTCGGAACTCCTGGCGCAGAACGGGATTCCGACAACGGTCCGGCAGCACATCGATGCGCTGGACGAACTCGGCGGACTCGACGTGTTGGGGTCGCCCTTGGTGGACAACCAGTATCACGCCGCCTGGGCATGGGCGGGGAGCACTCCCTACAAGGGGATGAAGCTGATGGCCTCGCACCTCGGGGGTACCCGCAACCCGATGGCCGTGCGATGGCCCAAGGTGATCGCCCCCGACGCCGAACCGCGCGACGTATTCCTCCACTGCAACGACCTGGTTCCGACGATCTACGACATCCTCGGCATTGATCCGCCGCTCGTCGTCAACGGCGAGCCACAGATGCCACTGGCCGGCGCAAGCTTCGCACAGACCCTCGTCGACCGGGATGCACCGGGGGGCAAGTCCACGCAGTATTTCGAGATCATGGGCAGCCGGGCGATCTATCACGAGGGTTGGATGGCGTCGGCCCGCGGCCCGCGGCTCCCGTGGGTGCCCGGCACGCCCGAGGGGATGGCGACCTGGACGCCTGACAACGACGAGTGGGAGCTGTACCACCTCGACGAAGACTGGTCGCAGGCCAACGATCTGGCCGCCGAAGAGCCCGAACGTCTCGCCCAGATGAAGGAAATCTTCATGGTGGAGGCGGCGCGCAACGCGGTTCTCCCCGTCGGCGGTGGACTGTGGGTGCCGGTCTACCACCCCGAATTGCGGATCGCGCCGCCCTATCGCGAGTGGCGGTTCCCCGGGGACATGGTCCGGATGCCGGAGTTCTGTGCGCCCGCGTTGGGCACGAAGAACAACGTCGTCACGATCGATGCCGAGTTCCCGGCCGACGCCAACGGTGTGCTGTATGCGCTTGGTTCGGGGGCCGGTGGGCTGACCTGCTACCTCGACGGCGGCTACCTGGTGTACGAGTACAACCTGTTCCTCATGCAGCGGACCACGATTCGGTCCGAGGAGAAGGTGCCCGCCGGGCATGCCCGCATCGTCATCACGACCGTGCACACCGACGCCTCACCGGCGGGGCCGCTGACGGTGACCATCACCCGCGACGACCAGCCGCTGGCCGGCGGCACGGTTCCGGTGAGCGTGCCGTTGCTGTTCACCGCGAACGACTGCCTCGACATCGGCCGCTGCCTCGGGTCGCCGGTGTCGTTGGCCTACCGGGATCGGGCGCCCTTCCCGTTCACGGGCGAAATCTCCGGCGTGCATGTCGCCTACACCTAGGCGGCACCACCCGCTGACCGCCTCGCGGTGGGGGAGTCGATGGTCGTTGGCGGTGGGATTCCTGATCGAGGCTGTCGCGCTGGGGGTAATGGTTGCCGCCGACGACCTAGTCCTGTTCGTCGGTGCCGCGCTGGTCTACGGCATCGGTCTGGGCTCGGTGGACGCCGCGTGCAACATGCAGGGGGCGCTTGCCGAGGCCAAGGCGTCGCGGCCGGTCTTCGGACGGCTCTACGCCGCCTACACCGCGGCGGCGATTCTCGGTGCGGTGGCGACCGCGGCCGTCCTGTGGCTCCGGCTCCCGGCGCTCTCGGCGATTGCCGGAGCCGCTGTGTTCGGTGTGGTGGTGGCCGGGTTGTCGGTGACGTTCGGCGACCCCTACATCACGGTGCGGACCGGGGCGGACCAGGACAAGCGGCGGCACCGCGAATGCCTCCCGGTGCGCGGCATCGTTCTCACCGGATCGCTGGTGTTCGCCGCATTTGTGGTCGACTCCGCCGTGGCCAGTTGGAGCACGCTCTACCTGCGGGACGGGTTGGCTTCGTCGCCGACGGTGGCCCCGTTCGGGTATGCGGCCTATCTCGCCGTCGTCCTCCTGGGGCGGTTGGCCGCCGATCCCATGGTGCTTGGCTGGGGCCGGAAGACGACCGGCGTCGTCGGCGTCGGGATGGCCCTCGCCGGGTGCCTCATCGTCGCGGCGGTCGCGGCGCCGGCAGCGGCCGTCGCCGGATTCGCATTGGCGGGTGCCGTGGCGGGATTGCTGGTTCCGGTGGCGTTCAGCTGGGCGGGTGAGCTGTCGCCGGCCCGCAGCGACGAGGTGATCGCGCGGGTCAACCTCTTCAATTATGGCGGTGCTATCGTCGGAGCCGTCGCACTCGGCGTCCTCGCCGGCAATGCGGCAAACCTCGGATACGGGTTCGTGCTGCCGGGGTTGGCGCTGGTGGCGGCGATCGGCGTACTGCGGATGATCACGCAGGGAGCCGGTCCCGACAGTGTAGGAGTGGAAGCCTCATGACCGATCCCACGCCGACGGGCCCCGAGCGTCCCGACGCGAATACCCAGCTCGCCGTGGTGCGCACCAATCTCGCGCTGGAGCGGACGATGATGGCGTGGATCCGGACCAGTACGTCGCTGATCGCCTTTGGGTTCACGATCTTCCAATTCTTCGAGTATCGCCGGGCCGAGCACCACGAGACGATTGCGAGTCCGCAAGTGGTGGGGATGATCATGATCGTCGTCGGACTGGTGGCGCTGATCCTGGCCTGGATCCAGCACGAGCGGCAACGGCGCGCCCTGCGAACATACGATTCGGTGCTGGCCTCGTCGCTGGCGGGATTGATGGCCGCGCTGATCACCCTGTTCGGGTTGGTCGCCCTGGTCATCGTCGTGTGGCGCGTATAGCCGGGGAGCCCGTGAATTTCCTGCCCTAAAAGTGGGATTGGCCACAATGCATCTGTCGCCACCGAGGCCTTTGGTAACGGAACGATAACGGCTGCGACCTGCGGTGATGTGCCGGTTCACCGCTTGCTGGAGCAAGCGTTCTGCGGTTTTGTCGATGTGACCTTTGCTTTTCCGGTCAGTAGCTTCTTCACCGATTCGTCAACCGCCGAGATGGCGCTAACCAATCGCGCCCGGCGTGACGTGGAGGAGAAGCATCGAGATGGGCATCAACAAGCTCGCCGTCCGTGCGGCCGTCACGGCCGCGCTGATCATCACCCCGGCGGTCGCCACCGCCACCGCCGCCCACGCCGACGGGCACAACTGGGACGCCGTCGCGCAGTGCGAGAGCGGCGGCAACTGGGCCATCAACACCGGCAACGGCTATTACGGCGGTCTCCAGTTCAGCCTCGGCACGTGGCAGGCGAACGGTGGTGCCGGGATGCCGCACCAGGCCTCGCGCGAGCAGCAGATCTCCGTTGCCGAGCGCGTCCTGGCCAGCCAGGGCGTCGGCGCTTGGCCGAACTGCGGCGGGCGTCTCTACAGCTAGGCCCCTCACCCCGCCCGGTGGGGCGGGCGGCGATCTGCACCCCCACGGGTGCACAAATGCCGCTTGATCGACCGGCCGCTCCGTCGCGACGATGAGTCGCGACGGGTAGGCGAGGGAGATTGAATGGCTGAGACGGCGGTATCCGCACCGGAACTGGTGACGAGTGTTGACGGTCGGGTCGGGCGGATCGTGTTGAACCGGCCCCGCGTCATCAACGCGTTGAACCATCCGATGGTCACCCAGATGGCCGCCGTGCTCGATGAGTGGAAGCGCGACCCGGAGGTAAGCGCGGTGGTCATCACCGGCGCCGGCGAGCGCGGTCTGTGCGCCGGCGGCGATATCGCGGCGATCCACCGCGACGCCGCCGCGATGGCCGGGTCCACCGACGACGTCGCTGCGGCGAACACCCCGTCGGCCGCGTTCTGGCGCGACGAGTACCACCTCAACGCGGCGATCGGCGACTATCCGAAGCCGGTCGTGGCGGTGATGGACGGCATCGTGATGGGCGGCGGCGTCGGCGTCTCGGGTCACGCATCGATCCGCGTCGCCACCGATCGGACGCGACTGGCCATGCCCGAGGTCGGCATCGGCCTGGTGCCCGACGTCGGCGGGACCTGGTTGCTGTCGCACTTGTCCGACGAACTGGGCACCTATGCCGCACTGACGACGACCAGCCTCGACGGCGCCGATGCCGTCGCGGTCGGGCTGGCGACGCACTATGTGCCGGCCGACGCGCTGGAGCCGTTCCTGCTCGCGCTGGCCGACCAGACTCCAGAGGAGGCGCTGGCGGCGCACGCCGTCACCGCCCCCGAGTCGGCGTTGGCCGCCCAGCGGGAGTGGATCGCCGAGGCATTCGCCGGTGACTCGGTGTCGCAGATCCTGGCGCGCTGCGCGGCCGGGGCCCAGTCGGCGGTCAAAGCCGGCGCCAAGATCGCGGCCATGTCGCCGATGGCCCTGACGGTCACTTTGGGCGCGTTGCGCGCCGCGGCGTCGGATGCGACCCTGCGCGACACCTTGAAGCGCGAGTACCGGACTTCGCTGCGCTGCCTGCAATACCCCGACCTCGCCGAGGGGATCCATGCGAAAGTCATTGAGAAGGGCCGCGATCCGGTGTGGGCGATAGCCGAGCTCGACGACATCGACCCGTCGCGCGCGGCCGGCTTCACCGCACCGCTGCCCGATGGCTGTGAACTCACCTTCGACGAGACAGGAACCCACCGATGACCGACGCCGACTATGCCACCATCCTCGTCGAGGTCCGGGACCGGACCGGACTGATCCGGCTCAACCGGCCCAAGGCTCTCAACGCGTTGAACACCGAGCTGATGACCGAAGTCGTCGCGGCGGCCAAGGCCTTCGACGCGGACCCGGGAATCGGGGCGATCGTGCTCGCCGGCTCCCCGCGGGCCTTCGCGGCCGGCGCCGATATCAAGGAGATGGCCGGGAAGGGCTTCAGCGAGATGGTCGCCGAACAGTTCTTCGGCGAGTGGGACTCGTTGTCGCGGCTGCGCACCCCGACGATCGCCGCGGTCACCGGTTACGCGCTCGGCGGTGGCTGCGAGCTGGCGATGCTGTGCGACATGATCGTGGCGGGTGAGTCGGCGAAGTTCGGGCAACCCGAGATCAACCTCGGCGTCATCCCCGGCATCGGCGGGTCACAGCGCCTGACCCGGGCGATCGGCAAGGCCAAGGCGATGGACCTGATCCTCACCGGCCGGTCGATCGGCGCCGCCGAGGCCGACGCGCTGGGCCTGGTGTCGCGCGTCGTCGCCGACGAGGAGGCCGAGGCGACCGCGTTCGAGATGGCGGCGCAGATCGCGGCCAAGTCGTCGATCGCGACGGCGGTGGCCAAGGAGGCGGTGAACCTGGTTTTCGAGACCGGGCTGGCCGAGGGGGTGCGCGCCGAGCGGGCGCTGTTCTACTCGACCTTTGCCACCGAGGACCAGACCGAGGGAATGGCTGCCTTCGTGGAGAAGCGCGACCCGCACTTCACCCACCGATAGATGCATCTACGCACAGCGAAGGCCGCTGGGTCGTGCAAATCTGCACTGGCGTCCTGCAGCTTTGTCCGTTGACCCTGCCAGCCGATCCGGCTGATAGTGAGACGGTCACCACATCGATCATCACGAGATCGATCACCACACCGATCACCACCGACCACGAAGACGCCACCGGGAGGGCGAGACGATGACCAAGACCATTGACCAGTACATCGACGGCAAGCGAGTGCCGGGAGCCGGTGCGTCCTACGACGTCTACGACCCGAGCACCGGAAAGGTGCAGTCGCAGCTGCTGTTCAGCACCCCCGACCAGATCGACGCGGCCGTGCGCTCGGCTGTCGCCGGGCAGCGCGAGTGGGCCGCGATGAACCCGCAGCGGCGCGCTCGCGTCCTGATGAAGTTCATCGAGCTGGTGAACGCCAACATGGACGAGCTCGCCTCCACGCTTTCGGCCGAACACGGCAAGACCCTGGCCGACGCCCGCGGCGACGTCCAGCGCGGCCTGGAGGTCATCGAGTTCTCCGTCGGCATTCCGCACCTGCTCAAGGGCGAGTACACCGAAGGTGCCGGCACCGGCATCGATGTCTACTCGATGCGCCAGCCGCTCGGCGTCGTCGCCGGAATCACCCCGTTCAACTTCCCCGCGATGATTCCGCTGTGGAAGGCCGGGCCCGCCCTCGCCTGTGGCAACGCCTTCGTGCTGAAGCCGTCCGAGCGCGACCCGTCGGTGCCGGTGCGCCTGGCCGAGCTGTTCACCGAGGCAGGCCTGCCCGACGGTGTCTTCCAGGTGGTGCACGGCGACAAGTCCGCCGTCGACGCACTGCTCACCCACTCCGACATCAAGGCCGTCGGCTTCGTCGGCAGCTCCGAGATCGCGCACTACATCTACACGAACGCCGCCGAGAACGGGAAGCGCTGCCAGGCCTTCGGTGCGGCCAAGAACCACATGATCGTCATGCCCGACGCCGATATCGAGCAGGCCGCCGATGCGCTCATCGGCGCCGGCTACGGCTCGGCCGGCGAGCGCTGCATGGCCATTTCGGTGGCCGTGCCGGTGGGGGAGAAGACCGCCGAGGCACTGCGCACCAGGCTCGTCGAGAAGATCGCCGACCTGCGGGTGGGCCACAGCCACGACGAGAAGGCCGACTACGGCCCGCTGGTCAGCGCCGCCGCGCGCGAACGGGTGCTCGGCTACATCACCAAGGGCGTCGACGAGGGCGCCGAGCTCGTCGTCGACGGCAGCGGCCAGGGCAGCACCGACTCGGAGTTCGACGGCAACGACCTGTCCGGCGGCTTCTACCTCGGCCCCACCCTGTTCGACAAGGTGACCACCGACATGTCGATCTACACCGACGAGATCTTCGGCCCGGTGCTGACGATCGCCCGCGTCGACACCTACGAAGAAGCCCTCGCGCTGCCCACCGAGCACGAATACGGCAACGGGGTGGCGATCTACACCCGCGACGGCGGCACCGCCCGCGACTTCGTCTCCCGCGTCGAGGTCGGCATGGTTGGCGTCAACGTGCCGATCCCGGTGCCGGTGGCCTACCACACCTTCGGCGGCTGGAAGAAGTCCGGCTTCGGCGACCTGAACCAGCACGGCCCATCGTCGATCATGTTCTACACCCGCACCAAGACGGTGACGTCGCGGTGGCCCGACCACATCACAGGCGGGGCTGAATTCTCCATCCCGACGATGAAGTAGGCGGACGACGATGCCCTACCCCCGGTTGGACGACGACGATCGGCTCATCGTCGACGCCGCGCGCGGCTTTGCCCAGAAGCGGTTGGCGCCGAACTCCCTGAAATGGGATGCCGACCACCACTTTCCGGTAGCGGAGATGAAGGAGGCGGCGGAGCTCGGCATGGCCGCCATCTACACGCGCGAGGACGTCGGCGGTGCCGGTCTGCGGCGCCTCGACGGCGTCCGGATCTTCGAGGAACTCGCCAAGGGCGACCCGGTGACCGCCGCGTTCCTATCGATCCACAACATGTGCACGTGGATGGTCGACTGCTACGGGACCGCCGAGCAGCGCGAGCGCTGGGTGCCGGGGCTGGCGACGATGGAGTCGATGGCCTCCTACTGCCTCACCGAGCCGTCTGTTGGGTCGGACGCGGCGGCGCTGGCGACCAGTGCCCGGGCCGACGGCGACGGCTACGTCCTGCGCGGGACCAAACAGTTCATCTCCGGCGGCGGCGTCTCCGACGTCTACGTCGTGATGGCGCGCACCGGGGACACCGGGGCGCGCGGCATCTCGGCCTTCATCGTCGAGAAGGATGCGCCGGGGCTGTCCTTCGGGCCGCCGGAGGAAAAGATGGGCTGGCACAACCAGCCCACCGCCCAGGTGATCTTCGACGACGTGCGGGTCTCCGCCGACGCGCTGATCGGCGGTCCCGACGGTGTCGGCGCCGGCTTCTCGATGGCGATGAACGGGCTCAACGGCGGGCGCATCAACATCGCGGCGTGCTCGCTGGGCGGCGCCCAGGCCGCCTATGACGCGGCGCTGGCCTACACCGCCGACCGGGAGGCATTCGGCACGCCGCTGATCGGGGAGCCGACCATCCGGGCGACACTCGCCGACATGGCGACCTCGCTGGAGGTGTCGCGGCTGATGCTGTGGCGCGCGGCCGAGGCCCTCGACAACGGGGACCCGGACAAGGTCGAACTGTGCGCGATGGCGAAGCGGTTCGTCACCGACACTTGCTTCACCGTCGCCGACCAGGCGCTGCAATTGCACGGCGGGTACGGCTACCTGCACGAGACCGGGGTCGAGAAGATCGTTCGCGACCTGCGCGTCAACCGGATCCTCGAGGGGACCAATGAAATCATGCGGATGGTGATCGGCCGCGCCGAGGCCGCCCGTCTCAAGAACTGAACGGAGCAGATCATGAGTGTCATCGCGTTTGTGGGGCTGGGCAACATGGGGTTGCCGATGGCGGTCAACCTCGTCAAAGCCGGTCACCGGGTCGCCGGATTCGACGCGTCGCAGGTGGCAGTCGCGGCCGCGGCCGAGGCCGGTGTCGACACCGTCGAGACCGCCGAGGCGGCCGTCGACGGTGCCGATGTCGTCATCACGATGCTGCCCAGCGGGGCGATCGTGAAGTCGGTCTACGACTCGGTGCTGCCGAAGGCCAAGCCGGGCACCCTGTTCATCGACTCGTCCACGATCGCCGTCGGTGATGCGCGCGAAATCAACACGCAGGCCACCGAGGCCGGCATGCTGCAGATCGATGCGCCGGTGTCCGGCGGTGTCAAGGGCGCCACGGCGGGGACACTGGCCTTCATGGTCGGCGGCGAGGAGCAGGCGGTGGCCGCCGCCGCGCCGATCCTCGAGCCGATGGCCGGCAAAGTCGTGCCGTGCGGCGACAGCGGCAACGGCCAGGCGGCCAAACTGTGCAACAACATGATCCTGGCCGTCCAGCAGATCGCCGTCGGGGAGGCATTCGTCCTTGCCGAGAAGCTGGGCCTCACCCCGCAGGCGCTCTACGACGTCGTGACCGGGGCGACTGGGAACTGTTGGGCGCTGCACACGAATTGCCCGGTGCCGGGGCCGGTGCCGACCGCCCCGTCGGGCAACGAGTTCCGACCCGGATTCGCCACCGCGCTCATGAACAAGGATCTGACGCTCGCGATGGACGCGGTGACCCAGACCGGGAGCTCGGCGCCGCTCGGGTCGGCCGCGGCAAAGCTCTACTCGGATTTCGCCGCCGACAATGCGCACTTGGACTTCAGCGCGATCATCCAAACCCTGCGCTGAATACGCGCGGGTCGGGTCCCGCCGCGTTGGGTGAAATTGGGACCGACCGTCGGTCGACGGTGACCTCACCCCAGTCCAGGATCGAGGACGGTCACCCGTTCCGTTCCGGTATTGCACCCGGTTGTTCACCAATCGACTCAAGGCGGCGAAGCTTCCAGTGATCACCGTTGCGTAACCTTCAGCGTGCCTCCAGTCATCGCGTTCACCGACTCGACCGGCGGCGATGCGTTCACGCCTTCCTCGGCGCATGGCCCCGGCTCGCGCGCGACGACAACCCTCTGCGCCTTATGGCGCGCTAACGCCTGGCAAGGCCTATTCCGTAACTGCCTTCACCTTGCTGATCACGGAAGGGACTAAAGTCCCTCCCGTGCTCTGACTTGCACATAGTTGACGTGTTACTCCGGTTTACATCGAACATATGCTGCGTGATAGCAAACTTCGTGTGATGGTTGCTCCTGATAGGGGCTCATCAACGAGGGGGAACGAATCTGATGCGGGGGAAACTCGGTGCCGCACTGTGCTGCGCCGCACTGACCACCACTGCCTTGTTCGTCGGTCCGGGCACCGCGACCGCGGCCCACCCGTTCGCTGATCGGTCGATTGTGCGGGTGACCGATGACGGGTGGCGGATCACCCTGTCGAAGAAGCGTGAACGGGTCCGTAGCGTGCCACCACTGGACCAATCCCCGTGGACGCGTGAGGGGTTCTTGACGTTGCGGGGCACCGTGTCGATCACCGGGGCCGCCAAGATTCCGGTGAACTCGGGGTCGATGAGTTCAGGCTTTCATATCGCCTGCAACACCGACATCTCCTCCGGCGTCTCGTTGGGCATCCTGGCCGGGCCGACAGCGCAGATGTCGATCTCCTATCCGCCCGCGGCCATCATCGGCGTCCAAGCCCTGGGCAACATTTCCACCACCGTGCGTCCTGGTGCGATCTACGACATTCCCTTCGGATCTAAAGCCCTCACCGGCCCCACAGCGGGGATCGGTTTGGAAGGGGTGCACGCCAAAGTCGCCGGCTGCCTGGGCCCGGTCTCGGTGCGCGCCTACGTACGCATCGGGCTGTCGACCCCGACCAACGACGACACCTTCCACCTCTACGGCAAACCCCACTACCTCTAAACCGGCAAGGACCATCCCCGATGCCCGCACCCCACGCCACGAGCACGCCGACTGATACGGCACCCGACACCACCGGCCGCACTATCCCCTTGAGCGCACTGATCCAACTGATTGTCGGCACCGCTCTCCTGGTTGCTGCGGCCGCGGCCCTGCCGCGCCTGTCAGGCTGGGCCGACGATCACGGCACGATCGTGGTGTTCCTCGCCTTCTT
Organism: Gordonia crocea; assembly: GCF_009932435.1. Taxonomy (NCBI): domain Bacteria; kingdom Bacillati; phylum Actinomycetota; class Actinomycetes; order Mycobacteriales; family Gordoniaceae; genus Gordonia; species Gordonia crocea. The sequence continues at coordinate 77,482 of NZ_BJOU01000011.1, read as the reverse complement.
CCTGCTCATGTCCCTGGCCGGGCGCTGGTTCTGGGCCGGCATCGACACCCTCATCGCCGCGGTCAAAGGACACCGGTGACCAGTACACCCCGCGGGCGCAGGTACCGGTGGCGTTGGATCGCTGCCCTGACCGCAGTCCTGGCAACAGGGTTGACCGGGATCGCGATCCTGCTCGCGGTCACCGCCCATCCCGGCACCGCCCATGCTGATCCGTTGTGTGATCAGATGCGCCGCGAACACGGGCCCTACTGGCCGTGCATCAACGTGCCCACCTACACCCCGCTACCCACCCAATACACCGCACCACCCACACCCACCACCGGAAACAACAGCAACGGCCCCAACGTCGGCGGCGAACCAGGCACCGGCCCCGGAACAAGCAACGCCACCCCCATCATCCCCGTCCCCGGCTACCGCGCGCCCGGACTACCCGGCCAACAACCACCCGCGCCGCCGCAGCAGACCCGGCAACAGCAGGCTCCGCCGGCACAGACCGGCCAACCGACACCGCCGCAGTCACCTCGGCCCGCTCCGCAGCCACCGACCCCACCACAGGTGCAGCAACCAGCGCCGCAGACTCCCGCTGTTGCCCCCGGGCAACGGGTGCCCGATGTCAGTGACACCACCACGCCTGATTGAGGTGCCCGGCGTTTCCTGGACAGCTAATTGTCAGAAATTAGTGTCACGCCGATACCGATCGACTGAACCAGTCAGATTCTACCCGATTAGGCGTCGAATAGTCCAGTGCCGAATGACGCCGGCTACTATTGTAGCGTAGTTCGATGTATCGCGTGATGTCCTTCTTTGCGCGTTCTCGCGTCGGATATTGTTTTCGGTTCACGCACTCATTCTTCAGGGTTCCGTTGAACGACTCGGCCCAAGCGTTATCGTAGCAAACCCCAGTGCGACCAACAGATCTTAGGACACCGTGATCGGTGGCGCAGGATGCAAATGCTGTTGACATGTATTGGCTTCCGCGGTCGCTGTGAAATATTGTGACACCCGCAGTGAAAGGAACATTTTCAGCAGCCTTATCGAGAGCGGCTACAACCAAATCTGATGTCATCCGATCACTCATCGCATAGCCGACCACCTTTTTGCTGAAACAATCCAGTACCGTCGCCAAAAACAGCCAGCCTTCCCACGTTCTGATGTAGGTGATGTCGCCGCACAGCTTACGGCCGGGAGCCTGGGCAGTGAAGTCACGGCACACCAGGTCGGGCAGGCCGCCGGCATCGGCAGCTATGGTCGTCACCAGTCGCTTCGGCCCTGGCTGGCAGGGCCTCAGGCCGCGCTCACGCATGATCTTTCGGACGGTGTCATCGTCGATGTCGATCCCGCTGTCGAGCAAGTCGGCATGGATCCGGCGGTAGCCGTACGTCTGCTCGGAGGCTTCGAAGAACACTTCGATCATGTCGCCGATCCGCTGACGCCACTTGGCGTGCGCGGACTCGGCCCGGTGCTTCCATTCATAAAAACCGGACCGAGAAACACGCAGGACCGCACACATCAGAGACACAGAGTGATTGCCTTCCTCGTCAAGAATGAAACCGAACCGATCTACGGTTGAGACTTCTTGGCGAAGAAGGCAGTCGCTTTTCCCAAAATCTCGACCTCCTCCTTCAACCGCGCATTCTGTCGACGCAGACGAATCAATTCATCGCGTTCGGACTCATTGAGTTGATCTTCCAACTCCGGATGCTCCTTCCGATAAATCTGAACCCACCGAGACACAGACTGCTCCGAGACGCTGTTCTCTTTCGCGACCGCCGAGATCGGCCGCGAATGCTCGATCACCTCCAACGCGATGGAGGACTTAAACTCAGCAGAATACTTCCGTGGCATACGAATGCTCCCATTCCAGCTCAACCCGACAATAGTCGGGAGACTGTCCAGGAACCGCCGGGCGGGTCAGACATTCCGATATGGGCGTGGCTACTGGCCGGTGCAGCCGCTGCCGTTGGCGCAGCACGCCCGTCGACACGCGCACGGCGTCAAGTCGCAGCAGTCGTCGCGCCACCGCCGCCAGCCCATGACCAAACACTCATTCCCCCAGCGCCGGGACCCTCCGACGGTGAGAATTACCAGCTGGCCAACCCGCCGACCCACCACGGCGACACCGGCCCCGGCAGCGGCACGGGTTCAGGGCCAACTAGCACCGGGCCCGAGCGGTCGCAACGGACGCCGCCCACAAACTCTGGCCCGGGTGGGCAAGGCTCGTCACCATCTCTGCTGCCCGCGGGCCTGGGGGCACTTTTGCGGATCCCCAGGATGCTGAGAATCCCACTACCGGTGCCGGCTGTCCCTGACAGTAGGGGGGCGAAGCCGTCCGCACCGCCGGCCGATGCACCCGTACCTCCCAACGTGCAACGGATACTGCGCGAACTAGAGGACGAACTACGCCGAGCACAAGGCATGTTCGAAGAGTTCCGCAAAGGCTCCTACCGGGAGTTCCGCGAGGCGTGGCGCATCAACGAGGGATGGCTCCGCTCCTTCGAGGAGCAAATTCCCAGCGACATCGACCCAAAGCTGCGAGAGCGTATTGAGGACTTGATCTCCAAGTCCCGCCAATTCTTCAACGACGTCGACAAATGGTTCCGCGACAACCACTACAACACCCTGCCCGAACCACTGAGGTGCCCGGCGTTTCCTGGACAGCTAATTGTCAGAAATTAGTGTCACGCCGATACCGATCGACTGAACCAGTCAGATTCTACCCGATTAGGCGTCGAATAGTCCAGTGCCGAATGACGCCGGCTACTATTGTAGCGTAGTTCGATGTATCGCGTGATGTCCTTCTTTGCGCGTTCTCGCGTCGGATATTGTTTTCGGTTCACGCACTCATTCTTCAGGGTTCCGTTGAACGACTCGGCCCAAGCGTTATCGTAGCAAACCCCAGTGCGACCAACAGATCTTAGGACACCGTGATCGGTGGCGCAGGATGCAAATGCTGTTGACATGTATTGGCTTCCGCGGTCGCTGTGAAATATTGTGACACCCGCAGTGAAAGGAACATTTTCAGCAGCCTTATCGAGAGCGGCTACAACCAAATCTGATGTCATCCGATCACTCATCGCATAGCCGACCACCTTTTTGCTGAAACAATCCAGTACCGTCGCCAAAAACAGCCAGCCTTCCCACGTTCTGATGTAGGTGATGTCGCCGCACAGCTTACGGCCGGGAGCCTGGGCAGTGAAGTCACGGCACACCAGGTCGGGCAGGCCGCCGGCATCGGCAGCTATGGTCGTCACCAGTCGCTTCGGCCCTGGCTGGCAGGGCCTCAGGCCGCGCTCACGCATGATCTTTCGGACGGTGTCATCGTCGATGTCGATCCCGCTGTCGAGCAAGTCGGCATGGATCCGGCGGTAGCCGTACGTCTGCTCGGAGGCTTCGAAGAACACTTCGATCATGTCGCCGATCCGCTGACGCCACTTGGCGTGCGCGGACTCGGCCCGGTGCTTCCATTCATAAAAACCGGACCGAGAAACACGCAGGACCGCACACATCAGAGACACAGAGTGATTGCCTTCCTCGTCAAGAATGAAACCGAACCGATCTACGGTTGAGACTTCTTGGCGAAGAAGGCAGTCGCTTTTCCCAAAATCTCGACCTCCTCCTTCAACCGCGCATTCTGTCGACGCAGACGAATCAATTCATCGCGTTCGGACTCATTGAGTTGATCTTCCAACTCCGGATGCTCCTTCCGATAAATCTGAACCCACCGAGACACAGACTGCTCCGAGACGCTGTTCTCTTTCGCGACCGCCGAGATCGGCCGCGAATGCTCGATCACCTCCAACGCGATGGAGGACTTAAACTCAGCAGAATACTTCCGTGGCATACGAATGCTCCCATTCCAGCTCAACCCGACAATAGTCGGGAGACTGTCCAGGAACCGCCGGGCGGGTCACACCAGCTCCGTCCGCGCCCCCACAACCCGGCGACACCGAGCCCACACCCCAACCAGGCGACGACCCGTCGACGTCGCAACCTGGCGATAACGAACCGTTGCCTCAGGCTCCCGGCGACGACCCCGCACCACCGATGGGTGATCCGCCGCCAGAGGCTCCCGGTGAACCTGACACCGCACCAGAAGGCGACCCGCAGCGACCACCCGAGATCCCGGACCGCACCGAACCCGACGATGGCGGACCGGCCGACGAGGAACAACCAGATCCAGATCCACGCACGTACGATCCCCTGCACCGCACCCCCGAAGGCGGCAGAGAGGCACCCGGGGCGCCCGAGGACGACCGCCCCCAGGCGCCATCCGTCATCCCACCCGAATCACCCGAAGGCCCCGAACCCCTACCGTTCGCACCGCCACGGGGAGCACCGAATGACTGGCTGCGCGACATCATCGCCAAAGCAGTCGACGAATTCGCCGACGAACTCGAGAAGTTCGGCGACCAACTCGTACCGCCTGGACCACCCGAGGCGCCCGACACGGGTTACGGCGAGGACGATATCGTCGACCGCATTCGTGAGCTACTCGGGCATGCCGCGAACTATGCGTTGGTGCTGGCACTCGAATGGCTCGCTATCCGCGCCAGGTACTTCGTCGACTGGTTGCAGCGAGCACTGCTGGGAACCATCGCCCATAACTTCTTCGAATACCTAGTCGACAACTTCATCGTTCCCGAGTTAGACGCGTGGTTCGGCCCAGACATCGCACTGCGCCTGGAGATGTCCTTCAAACGCGGTCAGCCGCCAAAAGACAATCGAAGGCGCCTCGAAGAGGATCGGGCTCCTCGCGGAAGCAAAGGCAGTATCCGTCCAGATGTGATCTTGACGACCATCCGCGACGGGGTCGAGGAGGTGCTGCGTGTGTTTGATCTGAAGACCGGGAAGGCCGGTATCGATTCCAACTGGCGCCAAGCGCTTGCTATCACGCTCGGTATCGCCGAAGACCTGATCGAGGAACTACGACCTGCCGGGCCGATCGTTGACCCGGCGCCGGCGACTTAGGATGCGACCTATGGGAATGAGTGCACGTGAGTGGAAGACCGTGGCCGAGGACACGGTCACGATCCTCGGTGAACCTTGGCGCACGGTCGGCAAAGGACGCCGGTTGCGGATCATCCGTCAACCGGTTGGGTGGTGGCTGCAAGGTATCGACTACGAGAACACCAGTGTGGGGAAGTGGGAAGCGTACGGCTACTTCTTCGGCCAAACCGTCTACGACCGGCCCGGCGGCGATCATGGTGACGACGCCAGACGTGTCTTCCTTCGAGACCCAGCAAAGCCTAATCGCGTAGTCACCCGGGTCACACCCGAGAACACTGCAGCCTGGACTCGTCTCGTCGATGAGCAAGTCTTCCTTCGCTATCGGGGTGCCGCCGAGATTAACCGATGGCCAGAGTTGGTGGCCGATGCTCTCTGGCGCGAGCCTGGCTGGCGCAACGCCCCTGACGTTGACTACTCGTCTCATGAAGATCAACTGAGTAGGGCCGGGATGATCCAGTCGTTGTGCGGGGCCAAGCCACGGTTCGAGTTGGTGGAGACACTGGACTGGTTGATCGCTCTTGCCGGCGACGGGGACCCCGAGATGCGTTTGTCACCGCGTCCGGCGTCGGAGTACCTCGCCGATATCCGAGAGGCGATCGCCGCGCGCGACCGTGCTGGTTTTGAGAACGTGATCAACACCCACCGCATTGAAAGCCTCACAGCCGTCGCCGTACCGGAATCGATGATCGGACCGGTCGTCTTCCCTCAATCGAAGTACCGGTGGTGGGAGGACGATCAAATCAACGAAGAATACAAGGAGACCCCAACGTGAGTTCTTATGGTGTGGCTGTGATCGCCGACGTCCCCGATACCGAGGCTGCTGAACAAACCATTGCCCAGCTCAAAGCGGCCACCGAGCCGATCTTCGGGGACGTCCTCGATGACGTCGATATCGCCGTCGAGGAAACCGACGATGGGGCTCGTCTCAGCTTCTACGCACCCTTCATGATCCTTGAAGTCTTCGCCGAACCAGGCTTCGACGGTGTCGGCCCCGGACGGGCGGTCGTCGCCGACGATGCCGACGAACACGGAGTCACCCTGGCCGTGTGGGAACTGACCACCGGCCCCGCACGGTTGGTGTACCAAACCCACATCGACTACCCCGACGCCGAACCAGCCCCCACCGCCGACGGCTCATCGCGTCGACTGATTCAAGGCCAAACGGCCGCCGAGCAAGCCGCGGCCCTGTTCGGCGGTGACCCGCAACCCTTCCTCGACATCGAAGACGACCCTAGCCCCGTCGTCGACAACCTCGGCACCATCGGCACCCCCTTCGACCCCTGGCTCACCGCACTCGGCCTCAACTGGCCCGTTGGCGACTAAGGCAACACCGCGCCATCCCTGCCTCGCTGGTGTCGAGTGGCCATCAGCCTCTCGCCGTCGATGTCCACGACGTCCTCGGCGACCCGAAGATGAAGATGCTCGGTCGGTCTGGGACGTCCCGATACAGCAGCGGGAACTCGCGACGCTCAAGGCCATACGCACCGCTCACCTACGGGAGCACGTGGCGGCAGGGTGATGTGGTAGTAATCCGCTATGGCGCAGCAGCACCCCGGCCCCGGCGACTCGTCCACCGGATCGGTGTCGGCCGAGGACATTAGGGCCGATGACCTGCGCTTCCTGCACGCCGTCGCCCAGACCGGCAGTCGTTCGGTGGCGGCCGCCAATCTCGGCGTCGACACCAGCACGGTGACCCGGCGCATCCGTGCGCTGGAGAAGGCGCTGGGTGTCCGCCTCGTCGAGAACGGGGTGTCGGGCTGGGTGTTGACCGAGACCGGTCGGACCGTCGCCGCGGCGGCCGGGGCGATCGAGGCGGCGGTCGGGGATGCCGTCGCGGCGGTGGCGGGAAGCAGTGCGTCGGCGCTGCGCGGCCACGCCCGGGTGACCGCGCCCGACGGATTCGGCGCGTACTTCATCGCCCCGGCATTGGTGCGGCTGCGGGAACGGCATCCCGATCTGACCGTCGAACTCATCACCACCACCCGGCAGCTGAATCTGTTCCAGTCCGGCTTCGACGTCGCCGTCTCGGTGGGCGAGGCCATGAGTAGGCAGCTCGTCAGCGAGCAGATCGCCGTTTACGAATTGGGGCTGTACGCCACCGACGGGTACCTCGACGCGCACGGCGTGCCGGCCACGGTGGCCGAACTGCGCGGACATCCGCTGATCTGGTACGTCGACTCGCTGCTGCGGGTGGAGGACCTCGATCTGGACAAGCACATCCCCGGGATGGTCGCCCAGTTCGGCTCGACGAGCATCTTCGGGCAGGTCGAGGCGACCCGGGCCGGGGGCGGTATCGGGTTGCTGCCGGTGTTCGTCGCGCGGCGGCACCCGGAGCTGCGACGCGTCCTCGCCGACGAGGTGGCGGTGCGGTTGGGCTTCACCCTCGCCGCCCGGCGGGAACGCATCTCCAATCCGGTGGTCGAGGCGATCCGGGCCGCCATCCACGAGGAGTTGCGCGACCGCGCCCACGAGTTGGTGTCGGGCTAGCCGGTTCGTCGGATCGAGTGGCGCCCTCATTCCCCGTCGCCTACCGTGGTCGGTGGGCAATTGGCGCCGTGCCGATGGCCATCTCCTGCGATGACGGGACACCGGTATGGGCGGGTACACGCGCGAGACAGTTGGCCAGGGCGAGACCGGCGACGAGGGTGAGACCGGCGTCTTGGCGGCGCCCAAGATGCTCACCGCACCGCGCATGGCGGCGGTGGCCGGCATCGTCTTCGCCGTCCTGTTCGCGATCGTCTTGGTCCTGTTGCACGGCACGCTCGAGCACGACTTCGCTTCGGGTGCACCGCTTTCCGACGAGCGGCGCACCCGGCTGACAATCGCGATGAAGCTGATGCCCTTCGCCGGCATCGCCTTCCTCTGGTTCATCGCGGTGATCCGCGACGGCTTGGGCCGGGCCGAGGACCGCTTCTACGCCACGGTGTTCCTCGCGAGCGGGATCGTCTTCTTGACGATGATGTTCGTCGCCACGGCGATCGCCGCGGGTCTGGTGACGGGGACCGCGCACGGCGATCCGCACCTCCCGCCCGGCGTGGTGAGCTTCGGGGCCGCAGCGGCGGCCACCGCGAGCAAGACGTTCGCCCTGCGGATGGCCGCGGTCTTCATGATCTCGCTGGCGACGATCTGGTGGAAGACCCGGCTGATGCCGAAGTGGCTCGCACTGGTCACCTACGCGGGTGCGCTGACGCTGCTGGTGATCGGCGACCTGTCGCAGTGGGTGACGCTGTCCTTCCCGACCTGGGTGCTGGTCGTCAGCCTCGTCATGGTGTCCCGGGCGGGCCGGACCGACCCCGGTCTGCGCCCGGCGGGCTGATCAGCGCAGGTCGCGCAGCAGGCCGTCGATGAAGCCGATGGCCGACCCCTGCCAGGTGCCGAGGTGGTCGAGCATGGCGTGCCCGCCACCGGGAACCTCGACGTAGGTCGCGTCGACCCCGCGCTCGCGCAGTTCGTCGACGCCCTTGGCCGTCCGGTGGGCGAAGGTGGTCCGGTCCGCCGAGCCGTGCACGGCGAGAACCCTGGCCCCGCCGTGGATTTCGCGCCAATCGGCGAACTGCCACCACGGTGCGAGCCCGAGGATGCCGAGGACCCGGCGGTCGGCCCCGAGTTGAGCGGCCACGCGCCCGCCCATCGAATGGCCGATGACCGCGACGGGCATCCCCGGATTGCGGCGGGTCATCGTCTCCAACGCGGCGCGGGCGTGCCACATGGGGCTGGCCTGGCCGCCGTTCCAGCCGTAGACGCGGTAGCGCACCTGCTCGACGTCGACGGCACCGCGGAAGCGCGCCTGCAGCGACCAGGTGAACGGATACATGCGCATCGCCGAGCCCTGGAGTGGCGAAAACGGCTTGTAGGAGAAGTCGGTACCGCCGGGCAGAACGAGAACGCCGAGTCGAGGAGCCATACCGGCAATGGTGGCAGACTGGGCACCATGGCTGCCCATCCGCGTGCCGGCACACCGGCCACCGCCGAGGACCTCATCGACGTCGCCGCCGTTGAGCGGGCCTACTACGAACTGGCGCCCGATCCGCACGACCCCGGCCAACAGGTGGTTTTCGGGACCTCGGGGCACCGCGGGTCCAGTCTCGACGGGGCATTCAACGAGCCGCACATCCTGGCGACGACCCAGGCCATCGTCGAATACCGCTCTCAGGCCGGGATCACCGGTCCGCTGTTCATCGGGTTCGACACCCACGCCCTGTCGATCCCGGCGTGGCGGACCGCGCTGGAGGTGCTCGTGGCCGGCGGCGTCGACGTGCGCACCGCGACCGGCGACGCGGTGACGCCCACCCCCGCGATCAGCCGCGCCATCCTCGAATTCAACGAGAACAACGAGGCGCGCGCCGACGGGATCGTCGTCACGCCCAGCCACAACCCGCCGCGCGACGGCGGGTTCAAGTACAACCCGCCGTCGGGCGGGCCGGCCGATTCGGCGGTCACCGCCACCATTGCCAGCCGCGCCAACCAGATCCTCGCCGAAGGGATGCGGTCGGTGCACCGGGTGCCGTTCGAGAAGGCGCGCGCGGCGGCGGCGGACTACTCGTTTCTCGACCACTACCTCGACGCACTCGGGTCGGTGGTCGACCTGGCCGCCATCGCCGACGCCGGGGTCAAGATCGGTGCCGACCCCCTCGGCGGCGCCTCGGTGGACTATTGGGCGGCAATCGGCGAGCGGTTCCTGCCGTCGTTGACGGTGGTCAACCCGGCCACCGATCCGACGTTTCGCTTCATGACCCTCGACACCGACGGCAAGATCCGGATGGACTGCAGTTCGCCCAACGCGATGGCATCGCTGATCGGCGCGAAGGACCGCTACGACATCGCCACCGGCAACGATGCCGACTCCGACCGGCACGGGATCGTGACCCCCGACGGCGGGTTGATGAACCCCAACCACTATCTGGCCGTCGTCATCGACTACCTGTTCACCCACCGCGACGGGTGGGGTGCTGACGCGGCCGTCGGGAAGACGATCGTCTCGTCGTCGTTGATCGACCGGGTGGTCGCCGGGATCGGGCGCCGCCTCGTCGAGGTGCCGGTCGGCTTCAAATGGTTCGTCGACGGGTTGTTGAGCGGGGACATCGCCTTCGGCGGCGAGGAGAGCGCCGGGGCGTCGTTCCTGCGGTTCGACGGCCGACCGTGGTCGACCGACAAAGACGGGATCATCTTGGCGCTGTTGGCGGCGGAGATCCTGGCCGTCACCGGGCGCAGCCCCAGCGAGCGGTTCGCCGAGCTGGCCCAGCGCTACGGCACCTCGTCGTATGCGCGCGTCGACGCCCCGGCCGACCGCGAGCAGAAGGCGGTGCTCGCGGCACTGACCCCCGACCGCGTCACCGCGCGCGAACTCGCCGGCGAGGAGATCACCGCGGTCCTCACCCGCGCGCCGGGCAACGACGCCCCGATCGGCGGGCTGAAGGTGACCACGGCCAACGCCTGGTTCGCGGCCCGGCCGTCGGGAACCGAAGACGTGTACAAGATCTATGCCGAATCCTTCCGCGGCGACGACCACCTGCGCGCGGTGCAGCAGCAGGCGCAGGAACTGGTCGACGCGGTGCTGGCCCAGCGGTGAGAGTCTCAGACGGGTCTCAGTGCCGCTCGGGTAGCGTTCTTGCCCAGGTAAACCCTTTCCGGATACAAGGAGCCATCACGTGAGTGCCAAATCGGGCCCCGCGATTCCCAATGTGCGGGGCGGCTACAAGCCCCAGTCGACGTCGAACGTGCTGACCTACGTTCTCGTGACCATTTCGGTGATCGTGCTGGCCGCACTGATCATCGGCGGTGTCGTGCTGACCGCGAACCGCGAGAAGGACTCCGGTCTGGATCCCAACGGGACCGTCACCTCGGGAAACACGGATCTGACCGTCGGCTCGGCGACCGCGCCGGTGACGATCGACCTATTCGAGGACGCGCTGTGCCCGGCTTGCGGCATGTTCGAGAAGTCCCAGGGCGAAGAGGTTGCCGACGCGGTCCGCGGCGGCAAGCTCCGCGTGCGGTTCCACATGCTGAACTTCCTCAACGAGAGCTCGCCGTCGCGGGACTACTCCACCCGAGCCGCCGCCGCAATGCAGTGTGTGGCGGGGGAGAAGAACCAGGAACTGTTCCTCAAGTTCCACAGCGCGCTGTTCCAGCAGCAGCCGATGGAGGGCGGCAGCAGCGACCACAGCAACGACGATCTGGCGAAGATTGCGCGTGAGGCCGGCGCCAACGAGGCCACCCAGCGCTGCATCGCCAACGGCACCCAGGTCGATGCCGCGGCCAAGGCCGCCCAGGAGTCGGTGAACCAGCTGTCGAAGGCCGTTGGCGGCAATGTCAGCACGCCGTCGGTGCTGCTGGAGGGCAAGAAGGTCGACCACTCCAACCCGGACTGGTTGAAGAACATCTTGAAGGACCAGCAGTAGTCGCGGTGACCGCCTCCGCGATTTGGAGGCGGTCATCGCCATGGTGTAGTTTCGCTAATGCGCTTGCGACGCCCGAAGGGGTCCGCGAGCGCGAGTGAAAACTACACAACGGGGCTATGGCGCAGCTGGTAGCGCACCACACTGGCAGTGTGGGGGTCAGGGGTTCGAGTCCCCTTAGCTCCACCGTAGAAACCCAGGTCGGAGTAGATTTCTGACCTGGGTTTCGTCATTTCCAGAACCGCGAGTGGCGAGGTAGGCGGATCGCCCGGTGTTAGGTTGACGGCGTGACTGTCGCAAGTGCTCTGGTCGGCTTCGCCGCGGTGGCGGTGTTGTTGACCATCGTGCCCGGGTTGGATTCGGCGCTTATCCTTCGCAGCGCGCTGACTCGTTCCAAGACGTACGCATTCTCAACCGCTCTCGGCATCCAGGCGGGAACCCTGGTGTGGGGAGCGGCCGCCGGTGTCGGGGCCACCGCGGTGCTCGCTACCTCCGAGACCGCGTACCGGATTCTGTCCCTGCTCGGCGCCTGCTATCTCGTGTGGATGGGCGTATCCCTTCTGGTGTCCAGCGTCCGTCGACACACGGTGACAGAGCAGAAGCCACCGGTTCCGAAAGGCGGCGTATGGCGCGGCGCGTCAGCGGGCCTGTTGACCAACCTGCTGAATCCGAAGGTCGGCGTCTTCTACCTCGCCACGATTCCGCAGTTCATGGTCTCGGGAATCCCACCACTGGTCATGGGTGTTCTGTTGGCGCTCGTGCATTGCGCGTTGGGCATGGTGTGGTCGACGTTCCTGGTGCTCGGCGGCTCTGCCCTGCGGGCACGCCTGCGGTCGGCGTCGTTCGTGCGATGGGTGGATCGTGTCACCGGCGGCGTGCTGATTGCTTTCGGAGCCCGGCTCGCACTCAACGCCCGATAGCAGCCACATCGAGAACAACCTGGGACCACCGTGGTGAAGCTGGCACAGTTCATCCACTGGAGCGGGCCAACCCGACCCGGACCACGCGGTCGCCGCCGGGGCCCGATGCGTCGGGTACTCCGAGGACTACCTGGCCCTGACGGTCGACGACGACCGGACGGGGATCGTCCTGCTACCCCTGCGCAGCGGCGTGCCGGCACAACGCCTACCCGATGCCACCGGATTCGTCGCGGGCAGACCGATTGCGGTGTCGGCCGAGTCGTCGACGCTCACGGTGTTTCCGCCGGTTCGAGGATGAGCCGAGGGCCCACTCGGCGAAAACAAGGGCCCACTCGGCGAAAACAAGGGCCCACTCGACGGAGATGAGGGCCCAGTCGGCGAGAAAGAGGGCCCAGTCGGCGGAGATGAGGGCCCAGTCGGCGAATGGGGGCGATTGTAAGCTACATAGTGTAACTTGTGGGATCCCCGACGCGGTGGTCTCCGCCTCTCCAACAGCGGGACTCGCGTCCAGCGAGCTCGAGGAGCGCCATGACCCAGCGGGACGTCGTCCAACCGGCCACCGGTCAGCTCGGGGCCAGAACCCACAAGCCTGGCGGATCCTGCTGCTCCTGGCGGCCGCCAACGTGATGAACTTCTACGACCGTGCCCTGCCCGCGATCGTGATCGAGCCGATCAAGGACGAGTTCGGACTCAGCGACGCACAGATCGGTTTTCTCAGCGCGTCGTTCATCGTGGTCTACGCGGTCGCCGGCATCTGGCTCGGTCGACTCGCCGACACCGGCCGCCGACGCCGGATCATGGGGTGGGGCCTGGTCGTCTGGAGCATCTTCACCGCACTGTCCGCCGGTGCCTGGAGCTTCCTGTCGATCTTGCTCATCCGCTTCGGCGTGGGTATCGGCGAGGCCTCCCACGGCCGGCCGCCAACTCCCTCATCGCCGACCTCTTCCCGCCGGTCCGGCGCTCGCGCGCAGTGGCCGTCCTGCAGTTCGGCATCCCGGTCGGCACCATCTTGGCCTTCTTCACCACCGGGCTCATCACCGACGCCTTTGACAGCTGGCGCGCCCCGTTCCTCGTGGCAGCCGTCCGGGTCTCATCCTGGCTGTGCTCCTGCTGCGTATCGACGAACCCGCGCGCGGTGCCGCCGACGACGTGTCCGTGACGGTCGACCCGGGGACCGACGACAGGGGGATCCTCGGCGTGTGGCGCACCGTGTTCGCGGCGCCGACCATGCGCTGGTTGGTCGTCAGCGGTATCGGCCTGCAGGTTGCCGCCTACAGCCTGACCACCTTCCTGGTCCCGCTGCTGCAGCGCTACTACGGCCTCAGTCTGACCGTCGCGGGCCTGCATGCCGGCGTCGTGCTCGGTCTGGCCTCGCTGCTCGGACTCGTCGTCGGGGGTGTGATCTCGGATCGACTCAGTCGGCGGTCAGCCGGCCACCGCGTCTTCCTGGGCGGCTTCACGTTGCTCCTGGCGGCGCCGATCGCCTGGCTCGCCTTCCGGATCGGACCCGACCACCTCACCCTGTTCGTGGCGACCATCTCGCTGGTGTCGTTCCTCCAGTTCTTCTTCCACACCTCAGCCCTGCCGGCCATTGCCGACGTCAACCCGCCGCACCTGCGGTCACAGGCGACGGCCATGTTCTTCGCCGGCTGCTACCTGTTCGGCGGAGCGCTGGGACCCATCGCCACCGGAATGATCTCCGACGCGCTGGCCGTCGCCGGTCACGGCGTGAGCGCCGAGGCCTACGGCCTCAACCAGGCGCTGCTGATCATGATGCCGATCGCGTTGTTGCTGGCCGGTGTCGGATTGGTGGGCGCGGCCGCGCACCGCCAACCGGGACCGCGACCGGCTGGGCCGCGGCACCGGTCGGTGAGGGCCTGACCGGGCGGCCGTGGGCCGGATCTCCGGTACCCGCCGACGCGTATCGTGGGTACCTATGACCTCGGATGCCACGGAGGCTGCGCCGCCGCAGCGACGGCTCTCCCGGCAGCAGCGGCACGACCAGTTGCTCGACGTCGCCGAGGACCTGTTCATCCACCGGCCCTACGCCGAGGTATCGATGGAGGACATCGCCCGCGGCGCGCAGGTGTCGCGGCCGATCGTCTACCGCCACTTCGAGACCAAAGAGGGCGTCTACGTCGCCTGCATCCGACGAATCTACGAGAGCTACAACGCCGTCATCGCGAAGGTCGTCGACGCGGTGGACGGCGGTCCCGTCGACCGACTGCGGGCCGCCGGTGACCTGTATTTCGCCACACTCGAATCGGACCGGGGCCGCTGGATGCTGCTCGCGGCGAGTTCGTCGGTGATCGCCGGGGAGGAGGCCGACGAACTGCGGGCCGTGCAACTCGAGCACGTGGCGGCCATCGCGGCTCTGATCCGCCGCGGCGCACCCGAGGTTGCGGTGGACCTGGTCGAAGCCCAGGCCCATGCCATCTCGGGGGTGGGGGAGGCCCTGGGCCGCTGGTGGCTCACCCGGCCCGACCTCGACCGGCAGACCGTGGTCGACCACTACGTCCGCATTCTGGTCGACGGTATGGCACCGCTGATCCCCGAGACCACGCAGGCATGACCGCCACGCTCGTCGCCAAGGACGTCGCCGGCGGATACGCCCACCGCGTGCTCTTCGACCACCTCGACCTGACCGTTGTCGCCGGGGACGTGGTCGGCGTCGTCGGGGCCAACGGGGCCGGCAAGTCGACGCTCCTGCGCATCTTGGCCGGCGACCTGGCGCCGCTGGCGGGAACCGTGTCGCGCGCACCGGCCGACGCCTTCGTCGGCTGGTTGCCCCAAGAGCACGAGCGGGTGCCCGGGGAGACCATCGGGCAGTACGTGGCTCGGCGCACCGGCTGTGCGGCCGCCACGGCGGCGATGGACGCCGCCGCGGTCGCGCTGTCCGACCCCGACGCGCCCGCGGCGGCGGCCGAGACTTACTCCGCCGCACTGGACCACTGGTTGGCGACCGGGGCATCCGACCTCGACGAGCGCTTGCCGGCGACGCTGGTCGATCTTGGGTTGGCCGTGGGCGACGGGCCGTCGCAGGATGCCCTGATGACCGGGTTGTCCGGTGGGCAGGCCGCGCGGGTCGGGTTGGCCGCCCTGTTGTGTTCCCGCTTCGACGTCGTGCTGCTCGACGAGCCGACCAACGATCTCGACCTCGACGGACTGGCCCGGCTCGAGGAGTTGGTCGCCGGGATGCGCGGCGGGGTCGTCCTGGTCTCGCATGATCGGGAGTTCCTCTCCCGCTGCGTGACCCGCGTTCTCGAACTCGACCTGGCCCAGCACACCAACACCGTCTTCGGCGGCGGTTATGACAGCTACCTTCAGGAGCGGGAGGTGGCCCGGCGGCATCGGCGCGAAGAGTATGAGGAGTTCGCCGAGCGCAAGGCCGATCTCGTCGCGCGGGCCCGGACCCAGCGCGAATGGTCCTCCCAAGGCGTGCGGAACGCGATTCGCAAGGCCCCCGACAACGACAAGATCCGACGCCGGGCGGCCAGTGAGTCTAGCGAGAAGCAGGCGCAGAAGGTGCGCCAGATGGAAAGCCGGATCGCGCGGTTGAAAGAGGTCGTCGAACCCCGCAAGGAGTGGGTCCTCGAGTTCACCATCGGCTCCGCGCCCCGGGCGAGTTCGGTGGTGGCCACCCTGAACGAGGCAGTGGTGCATCAGGGCGACTTCACCCTCGGCCCGGTGTCGAACCAGGTCAACGCGGGCGAGCGCATCGCCATCACCGGACCGAACGGTGCGGGGAAGTCCACCCTGCTGCGACTGCTGCTGGGCCGGATCGCACCGGATGCGGGAACGGCGCAACTCGGCGCGAATGTGGCGATCGGCGAAGTCGATCAGGCGCGCACGTTGTTCACCGGGCCGACGCCGCTCGCCGAGCGGTTCGAGACGCTGATGCCGGACCTCGGCTCGGCCGAAGTCCGCACCCTGCTGGCGAAGTTCGGGTTGCGCGCCGACCACGTCGGGCGGCCGGTCGACGAGTTGTCGCCGGGGGAACGCACCCGGGCCGCCATGGCCCTGCTGCAGGCGCGCGGCACCAACGTGCTGGTGCTGGACGAGCCGACCAACCACTTGGACCTGCCGGCCATCGAACAGCTCGAGTCGGCGCTGGAGACGTACACCGGTGCGCTGCTGTTGGTCACCCATGACCGGCGGATGGCCGACACCGTGCGGGTCGACCGACGCTGGCATGTCGACGGCGGGCGCGTGGTCGAAATCTAGACTTGCAGGATGAGCCAACGGGTGCGGTGGGCGTGGTGGGCGTTGGCCTATGTGCTCCTCGGACTGGGGTTCGTGGGCATCGTGGTGCCGTTCCTCCCGACGGTGCCGTTCATCCTGGCGGCCGCCTACGCGGCGGCCCGCGGTTCGGATCGCCTGCACCGCTGGTTGCTGCAGCACCCGCGGTTCGGCCCGATGATCACCGACTGGCAGGAGCAGGGGGCGATCAGCAGGCGCGGCAAATGGGCCGCCGCCATCAGCATGGCGGTGTGCGCCGCGGTCCTACTCGCCGTCGCACCCGTCCGGTGGGCGGCCTATGCCGGGGTGGCCGTCATGGTCGGTATGGGAACGTGGATCTGGACACGCCCGGAGCCCGGTCCGGCGCAACCGCCGGAAATGTGATTCGTTGGTAGGCGTGCAGTCGCAATGGAATCGCCGCGAACTCTTCGCCCTTCTCGGGGTCGGCGCGCTGGTGAGCGCCTGTGGAACGGGAGCGTCGCGATCACGGGCGACCCAGGTCCACGACGAGTTCGCCCGCCTCGAAGATCGGTACGGCGCCCGCATCGGTGTGCACGCGGTCGACGTGGGAACCTCAGCGGTCGTCGCACATCGTCCCGGCGAGACGTTCGCGATGTGTTCAACGTTCAAGACCTACGCCGCGGCACGAGTGCTCCAACTGGTCGACGCCGGTGAGGCGGACCTGAACCGCGAGATCCCCATCGTTCCCGACGACATCGTGGTCAATTCGCCGGTCACGTCGCAAGCGGTGGGTCAGACGATGAGTCTGCGCGACGTCTGTGCCGCTGCGCTGGAGCGCAGCGACAACACCGCCGGGAACCTGATGCTCCGGCTGATCGGCGGACCGGCAGCGGTGACGTGCTTCGCGCGGGGGATCGGCGACGACGCGTCTCGGTTGGACCGGTGGGAACCGGAGCTGAACACCGCCGAGCCGATGGACCACCGCGACACGACGACCCCGCGGGCCCTGGGGGCGGGCTATCGCCGGCTGCTCGTCGGCGATGTGCTGCCACCGGCACAGCGCACCCAACTGCTCGACTGGATGCGTGCGAACACCACCTCCGCCAAGCGTTTTCGCGCCGGGCTCCCGGCCGGATGGACGAGTGCGGACAAATCCGGGGCCGGGGATTACGGCTCGACCAACGATGCGGGCCTGTTGATCGGGCCGACCGGGCAGCGGGTACTGGCGGTGGTGCTGGTGCGATCCCGCGGCGACGTGCCCGATGCGGCACCCTTCAATGAGGCGATCGCCGAATCGACCCGTCTGGTCCTGACCCACCTCGGCCACCGGGCCCCGTGAGGGGCGCGTGTGCGGGCCGCGGCGCCCCCGCGGCACTTACAATCCGGGTGTGCTGACCGCGCTGAACTACCTCGGCATCGCCGCCTTTGCGGCCAGTGGCGCGTTGATGGGGGTGCGCAAGCGGCTGGACGCCTTCGCCATCTGGACGCTGGCCGTCCTCACCGGCCTCGGCGGCGGGATCGCGCGCGACGTGATGCTGGGCGTCACGCCGCCGCTGTCGTTCAAGGGGTGGGAAAACCTGACCGTCGCCACGGCGACCGCCGCGGTCGTCTTCTTCTTCCACCCCCAGTTCGGCGCGGTCCGGCGGACGGTCGATGTCCTCGACGCCTTCGGTGTCGCGCTGTTCACCTCCACCGGGGCGCTGGTCGCGCTGCATTCGGGCACCAGTCTGTTCGCCGCCGCGCTGATCGGGGTCACCACCGGGCTGGGCGGCGGAATCCTGCGCGACGTTCTGGTCAACGAGGTGCCGCTGCTGATCCAGAGTGGGGAGATGGTGGCGATCCCGGCCTTGGCCGGAGCCGGACTGACCGTGGCCATCGACGATCTGGGCGGCGGCCAGGACTGGGCGCTGGTCGTCGGCACCGCGGTGGCGTTCGGGTTCCGCATGCTCGTCATGTGGCGCGGATGGAGTGCCCCGCAGGCGCCGAGCGACCTGTGGGGCACGGTGGCCGCCCGGGTGCGGCGCGGGGGACGGCGCCGGTGACCGGCATCAGGCTCGTCGTCTGCGACATGGATGGCACGCTGTTGCTCGACGACGGTGCCATCCCGGACGCGTTTTGGCCGCTGCTGGCGCAGATGACCGCGCGGACCTCGGCGTGGTGGTCTGCCGGGCCGACGGGGCGGTGGTCGAGCGGACCGACGGGGCGGTGGTCGAGCGGACCTTGGATCGACATCATGAGCCGACAGGCGGACAAAGGCGTCGGAGTACGGGTGCTGCAACGCAATCTTGCCGTGGGCCCCGAGCAGACCGCGGCATTCGGCGACTACCTCAACGACCTGGAAATGCTCGCCGCCGCGCAGCACTCATTTGCCGTCGCCAATGCCCATCCGGCGGTGGCAGCCGCCGCCGGGGTGCAGATCCCGAGCAACGTCGAGCAGGGAGTGATCACGACCCTGCGTGAACTACTCGCCGACGGGGAAGGACCGACGAGTCCCGTCCCGGATCAGTGAGTCGCCCCATCACAGAACAGCGCCCCGAAGGCAGAGGCCTTCGTGGCGCTGGGCTGTTGTTCGGGGAAGTCAGTTCGCCGCTTCGTAGGCTTCGACGATGTGTCCGGGGATCCGGCCCCGGTCGCTCACGGTGTAACCGTTGGCGTTGGCCCAATCGCGGATCTTCTGGGTCTCGAACTTGCCGCGACCGCCGGACTGACGGCGACCGCCGGCCCGCACCGGACGCGCGGCCGCGATGTACTTGGCCAGCGAATCGCGGAATGCGGCGGCGTTCTTGGGCGAGGTGTCGAATTCATACGACCGGCCGTCGATGCTGAATCGGACGGTCTCGTGCTCGTCGAGCTGCTTGCCGTCAAGATCATCGAAAATCTGGATTACTGCCTTGCGTGCCATTGTATAACCCCTCGTGTTTGTCGGCGCTTCTCGTTAGTGAACACCATTGGCTAAAGAGACGATAACAGGAATTCCTTAACGGACGCTGGCAATTGTACGCGAATTAAGAGGTGGGCCGCGATGACGGTCGGCTACGCGTCGGTCGATCCTCATCAGGGGCGGGGCCGCGCAATGATTTCGGGGCGCGTTGATCGGCGCGAATCTCGCGGAATCCATTGGTGGTGATGGCGAATCCGGTGCCGGTGGACTGGATACAGAACATTCCCTCGACCGAATTGAGGCATTTGAATCGGCCGACGGCGAGCATCTCGCCGAACGGAAGGATCGTCGATCGAGTCATTACCGGATAGAGATCGGAACAGGCGCCCGCCGCCGGTCCGGCCGGGCCGAGGGTGACCGCCGTCGGATTCCATTTGCAGGTGCTCGGAGTTCCGGTGGGCGCGTTCGGTGGACCCGCCACCCGCCGGGACACGCAGGACAGTGTCCCGGTTCCATTCGCCCCGGTCGAACATTGCACTGCCCGGTCCGGGGTGCTGAAGTGAAATCCGCTCGTCGTCGTCAGTGGGGACCGCGATGACTTCGCGGCGCGGTGATACCGCTGGGCATCGGCGCGCGGCGCGACGTTGATGACGTGGCCGTAGGAGTAGTCGTCCCACCGGCCCGTCTCCGAGTCGGTGTCTTCGGACGGGTCGGTCGACGCGGTCGCGGCGACCGAGGATTCCGTGGTGAGCGCATCGGTCCCGGGGATGATGATCGTGCGGGACTCGTCGGGGGTGGCGAGGTCGGAGACGATCGAGCAGCCGTTCACCGACAGCGCCGCCGTCGCGACCATGAGTGCGGCGGCCCCGGCCCAGGCCACCCGCACCCGGCGCCGCGCGCGCCGTCGATATCCGTAACCTTGCACTGTGGCGACTCCCAAGATTGTGCTGTTCTACGTGTTCACGCCGCTGTCCGACCCGGAGGCCATCCGGCTGTGGCAACTCGCGCTGGCGTCGACGTCGGGGCTGACCGGTCGAATCATCGTGTCGCCCCACGGTATCAACGCCACCGTCGGAGGTGACCTCCCCGACGTCAAACGGTACGTCAGAGCGACCCGGCAATACCCCGCGTTCGCCGATGCCGATATCAAGTGGTCGGAGGGCGGGGGAGCCGATTTTCCGCGGCTCTCGGTGAAGGTCCGCCCCGAGATCGTGACCTTCGGCGACCCGTCGCGGGTGCGTGTGGACGCCGACGGGGTGGTCGGGACAGGCGTCCACTTGAGTCCGACACAGGTAAACGCATTGGTTCAGCGGCGTGGTGACGAGGTCGTCTTCATCGACGGGCGAAATGCCATCGAGGGCCAGATCGGGCGATTCCGCAATGCCGTCATACCCCCCGCGCAGACCACGCGCGACCTTCTCGACTTTGTCGACGGCGGTCGTTTCGACGAGTATCGCGATCGTCCAGTCATCACCTATTGCACCGGTGGAGTCCGGTGCGAGGTCCTTAGCGCCTTGCTGGTCGAACGGGGATTCTCCGAGGTCTATCAGATCGACGGTGGAATCGTCCGCTATGGCGAGCAGTATGGCGATGACGGGTTGTGGGAGGGCTCGATGTACGTCTTCGACGATCGAATGAGCGTCGACTTCTCCGATCATGCCGCGGTCATCGGCCGATGCAGTCGGTGTGGCAACGCGACCAAGAACGTGGCGAACTTTCCCGATGCGGAGGGGAGAGATCTCGTCGTGGTGTGCGAAGGGTGTCTCGGTGCCTAGTCCCACGCCGGTGATCATTCTCGGCGGATTCCTGGGAGCGGGGAAGACGACCGTGCTCAACCATCTGTTGCGCCATGCCGACGGCCGGCGGCTGGGGGTTTGTGTCAATGATTTCGGTGCGGTCAACGTCGACGCCCTGATGGTCGCCAGCCAAGTCGACGGGGTCGTGGGATTCGGCAACGGGTGCCTGTGTTGCGCAACCGATTCCGACGGCTTCGACGACGCGTTGGCCCGCTTGGTGCGCACCGACGTCGACGCGGTGGTGGTGGAGACGTCGGGGATCGCCGACCCGGTCAGCATGATCCGCCGCGTGGTGGGGATGGCCGACCCGCAGGTGGCCTACGGCGGGATGGTCTATGTCGTCGACGCCGCGGCGGCCGCCGCCGGCGATCTTCCTGCCGAGGCGCTGCGGCACACCCGGGTTGCCGACCTGGTGGTGGTCAACAAGGCCGACTTGGTTGACGGTGCAACGCTGGCGTCGGTGGGGGCGGAGCTGGATACGGTCAACCCGACCGCGGCGCGCGTCGTCACGGCCGAGGGGGCGGTCGACCCCGCGATCCTCGTCGACGCGGGTCCGCGGCCGGAGCGCGTCGGTGCGGAGCAACTGACGCTGGACGACCTGCTGCGGGCGCAGGACGGGCCGGATGACGGTGCGCATGCCGGTCACCACCACCTGCACGAGGACTACCAGCAATTCACGTGGGAGGGCGACGGGCCGGTCAATCCACGTGCGGTGGCCCGGCTGGTGGAGCGGCCACCGGCGGGCTGCTACCGGATCAAGGGCTGGGTCGAGGTCGAGTCGGAGTTCTTCCGCGGGACGCTCGAGCTGTCCGCGGTGGGTGGACGCGTCCGCGCCGCACGGGCGGCACGGCGGGGCGAGGGGGCGTCGCGCAACACCATCGTGTTGATCGGTGCGGGACTGGATGTGGCGTCGGCCCGGGTGGCCTGCGCGGACCTGACCGCGGTGGACGCGGACGACGAGTTCGGTCCGCTGAGCCTGCTCCGCTACGACCCGGACACCGCGCAGGGGGCGGGGTAACGGCGGTCACGGGGTACGTCACAGCCTGCTAACAACTCCGTCGGCGAACTGGCCGGGGCGTGGTGCGCGATGGTTCACTTGTTAAAGAAGTGACTAGTGTGACTAGTGGTGTTTGGCACCCGGAGGGGCTTTCAGAAATGCGCAAGACCATGACCAGCGTTGCGTTGTTCGTTGCCGCGTCGGCATCGATCGCGGTGTCGGCGCCGACGCACGCCGCGCCGCGTCCGGCGGCCCCGGCCCCGGCGGCACCCGCCCCGGCGGCACCGGCTCCGGCGGTGCCGGGGGCCAAACAGTTGTCGGGCAAGACCGTCTTCCTCGACCCCGGGCACCAGGGGTCGGCGGCCGGACACTCGCTGAACAAGCAGGTACCCGACGGGCGGGGCGGGCGCAAGCCCTGCCAGACCTCGGGCGCGACCGGGGTCAACGGGGTCAAGGAACACACGGTGAACTGGCAGGTGGCCCAGCTGGTCAAGGGGGCGCTGGAAAGCCAAGGCGCCCGCGTGGTGCTCAGCCGCAACGATGACACCGGGTGGGGCGGGTGCATCGACGAGCGGGCCGCGGCGGCCAACCGCTCCGGCGCCAACCTCGCCATCAGCATCCACGCCGACTCGTCGAGCCAGGGCTCCGACCCGGGCAAGCGCGGCTTTCACCTGATCGTGCCGAAGCTGCCGGTGCCCGACAAGAAGGCCGACGCCGTCCAGCGCGGCGAAGGGCGCAAGGCCTCGACCGTGATGCGCGATGCGTTCAAGAAGGCCGGCTTCACCCCGTCCAACTATGTCGGGGCGAATGACGGGATCCAAGAGCGGTCCGACATCGCCGGTCCGAACACGACCCACGTGCCGCTGGTATTCGTCGAGATGGGCAACCTGTCCAACCCGACTGAGGCACAGGCGCTCGCGGCCCACGACAGCCAGATCAAGTACGCGACCGCGGTGACCGACGGCGCACTGAACTACCTGACCGGGTCGAGCGCCGGAACGGGGCTGCTGGGCAAGGTCGGCGACGGACCGGCGGCGCCGGACGGGTCGGGTCTGGCGGGCCTGCTCCCCGGGGTCCAGCAGATGATGCGCAGCGGGGACCTGGGCGGGATCACCTCCTTCCTGACCGGTCCGGCCGCCGACGCCGGGTCCGAGGTGCTCAAGGCGATGCTCGCCGTCGTGTACGGCCTTTTCGGGGGCAAGCTGCCGATCTGACCGGCCCGGCTGCGGTCCCGGGATCGGATGCGGTGTTCGCGACCGGATCGAGAGGCGGATCTCTGAGGGCTACGCTGTGTGGCATGAGTCTCAAGGATTTGTTCTACATGGCCCCGCCGGTGCGCTCGCTGCGCGGGCGCAAGGTCCTGATCACCGGTGCGGCAAGCGGAATCGGCCGTGCCACGGCGCTCGCCGCCGCGGCCGAGGGGGCCGAACTGGTCGTCACCGACCTGCATCCCGAGCCACTCGACGAACTCGCCGCCGATGTCCGGGCCGCCGGGGGAACCGTGCTCTACCACCAGGCCGGCGATGTGTCCGACTACGACTGGGTGGTCAAGTTCGCCCAGTCCGTCGACGCCGAGGTCGGCGTCATGGACGTCGTCATGAACATCGCCGGAATCTCCGCCTGGGGCACGGTGGAGAACCTGGAGCACCGGCACTGGAAGTCCATGGTCGATGTGAACCTCATGGGGCCGATCCACATCATCGAGTGCTTCGTGCCGCAGATGGTCGCCCGTGGCCAGGGCGGGCACCTCGTCAACGTCTCGTCGGCCGCCGGCCTGCTCGCGCTGCCGTGGCACGCCGCCTACAGCGCCAGCAAGTTCGGTCTGCGCGGGGTGTCGGAGGTGCTGCGATTCGACCTGCGGCGCCACCACATCGGCGTCAGTCTCGTGTGCCCGGGAGCGGTGGCGACGCCACTGGTCAACACGGTCGACATCGTCGGCATCGACCGGGACAACGAGGAGGTGGCCACCGCGATCGGCAACTTCCACCGCGTGGCCGCGTCGCCGGAAAAGGCCGCGGCGGCAATCATCAAGGGCATCAAGAAGAACCGATACATCGTCTACACGTCGTTCGACATCCGCTTCGGCTACTGGTGGGCGCGCAAATTCGCGTTCCCCTACGAGGTCGTGATGCGGATCGCCAACGACCAGTTCGCGCGCCTCGCACGCAAGGCGCCGCCCAAGGCCAAGGCGGCCCCCCGCCAGGTCAACGCGCCGGGGGCCTGAGCCCCCGGCGGCGTTGCTCAGGAGTTGCCGCGGCGGATCGAGTCGATGATCCGCGGCCGCAGTTGCGAGGCCTGGATGATCTCGTCGGCCGAGCCGACCTGCACGGCCCGCTCGATGCTGTGCACCGCGTCGAATTCGGCGGCGATCTCGGCGATCTTCTCCGCACGCACCGACGACCGCAGGTCGTCGAGTTCGGCGGCCAGCGTCGCCCGGTCGGTGCCGGTCGAATCGGCGATGCGCCGCTCCAACTCCTGCACGCGCGGATCCGCAGCAGTCCGCGA
The DNA here is from genome assembly GCF_009932435.1 of Gordonia crocea. Lineage (NCBI taxonomy): Bacteria > Bacillati > Actinomycetota > Actinomycetes > Mycobacteriales > Gordoniaceae > Gordonia > Gordonia crocea. The sequence goes on along the minus strand of NZ_BJOU01000011.1, from coordinate 52,781 downwards.
CCGGACGTCGCCGGCGAACACGACGGCCGCGGCGGGGGCACCGCCGAGCACCGAGGCGTATGAACCCTCGATGGCCAGCACCGTCATGTTCGGGTTGAGCGCCTTGGAGAAGACCACGAACGCGCCGCCGTGGTAGCGGGAGATCACGCAGAAGACGATCGGTCCGTCGAAGTTGACGATGGCCCGCCCGATCTCGGCGCCGTACTCCAGCTGCAGCTTGCGCATCGACTCCGGTGAGCCGTCGAAGCCGGACAGGTTGGCCAGCACGACGACGGGGCGGTTGCCGCTCGCCGCGTTGATCGCCCGGGCCGCCTTCTTCGACGACAGCGGGAACAGCGTTCCCGCGGTAAACGTGTCCGGGCCGTCGGTCGGCAGGAATCCGCGCCGGGGGACCGGCTTGGACTCGATGCCGATGAGACAGACCGGGGTTCCGCCCAGGTGCGTGTCGGCCACCACGGTGTTCTCCGCGTCGGCCATCGCGGCCCAGCGCTCGGCCATCGAATGGTCTTGGTCGGCGACCGAGCGCATCACCGCGCGGATGTCGAACGGCTTCTTGCGGTCCGGGTTCTTCTCCGCGGAGAAGATCTCGCCGACCGTGGCGAAGTCGCTGCCCTCGACGGCGTGCGGGAAGTCGGAGATGTCGCGGTCGACCGGGTCGGACGTCGTCGCACTCCGCGGGGCATCCTCGCCTGGGGCGACGTAGGTGTGCTCGTAGTAGTTCATCAGGATGTCGCGGGCCGCCGGCAGGTCGGGCGCCCAATACTGCGCCTGGCCGTTGGGGCCCATGACGCGGTCGAAACCGCCGATGCCGTAGTTGTCCTCCGCGGACACGCCGCCGGAGAAGTCCAGGGCCTGCTTCCCGGTCAGCACCATCGCCGAATCCGGGGTCATCACCAGGATGCCGCGGGTGTGCATCAGCATGGTCGCCTCGGCGTTCCAGTACGCCTGGCCGCCGACGTTGATCCCGGTGACGACGATGTTGATCTCGTGGCCGTCCTGGGTGAACTCGACGATCCGCTTGAGCGCCGCGGCCACCCAGTCCAGGTTCTCGGTGCCCGAGTCCATCTCCACGGCCGCGCCCGAGGACAGCGCGTACCACTCGAAGGGGATGCGGCTCTCCTCGGCGAGGTCCATCGCCGCGATGATCCGGCGACACTCGGGTTCGGCGAGCGAGCCCAGCGACTTGGTCGGATCGCCCAGCACGATGACCCGTCGCACCCCTTCGGGGAACTTGGCGCTCGGCGTGCTGACGGTGCCGACGACGACGGCGGCGGTGTTGGCGCCCTTGGGGCGGTCGACGGGGACCAGCGCGTTCGACTCGTCGAGGTCGTACTCGGTGAAGTCGCCGAGCAGGTCGGTCAGCTCGTAGGGGTACACCGTGCCGCGGCTGCGCGCGCGCAACACCTTCTGGCGGTAGGCGTCGAGCGGTTCGACCGGTTCGTCGGACGGATCGCCGACCGTGATGTGGGTCTTGCCGGCGGCGTCGGTGGTGATGTGTGCGGCAATCTTGCGCAGTTCGCCGGTGTCCTTGTCACGCTGGCGGCCGATGAGCAGGATCTCCTCGAGACCCAGGCCCTCGGTGGAGACCGAGTTGGTCAGGGTGTGTTCCACGACGTAGCGGAACTGTTCCTGGGTGACGTCGATCGGCGGCCAGATGTACATGACGATCCGGTTGGTGCTGAACCGCTTGGACCGCGGCCGCTGCTCCTGGGCGCGGCGGATGGAATCAACGCAGATCGCGAAATTCGCCTCCGCCGTCGGCAGGGTCAGCAGGCGCGTGTCGTCCTCGCCGTTGACCGCGGTGAGGTCCCGGATCTGGGTGAAGGCGACCAGCCGCTCGTCGGCGGGATTCGCCTTGGCGACGCAGCGGTACAGGTAGACCTCCTCGTCGGAGGAGGGCAGCCGGGTGAGGTCGAACTTGCGCCACCGCTCCATCTGCATGCGCTGCGCGATGTAGGGGTGCAGCCCGCGGATGAGCCGGTCCTCGGTCAGGCCGGTGGCCGACGGCCGGAACGTGAAGTGGTGGTGCATCGACTCGCTGTCGGCCGCCGCCACGGTGATCGTGACGCGGTGGACCTGCTTGGGCAGCACCTTGGCGCTCACCGCGTCGTGGATCGCCGCGGCCATCTCGTCGTAGCTGTTGGGCTGGTCGGGCCAGCTGACGTAGATGTCGGCGTCGATCGACGCGGCGCCGTCGGCGATCTCGGCGAGGCCGCTGATGGCGGCCGCGAGGCCGGCGAAGTCCGTGGCCGCCGAGACCAACAGCGTCCCGTCGCGTTCGGCGCTGACGAACGTCGAACCGCCGGCCTCGCGGCGGGTCACCGCCGACAGCCCCTTGTTGCCGTAGTAGCGGCGGGTCAGGACCTCGAGCATCACGCTGTTGTCCAGGCCCTCGGCCAGCCGTCGGCCGAGCAGGCTGACCAACGGTTCGGTGCTGCCGACCATCGCCGCGATGCGCTCGGGTCGGTCGCCGGCCTCCGGGTTGGCGTCGAGCTCGGCGAGGTGGCCGCGCACCTCGGAGTAGACGTGCTCGCGGGTGCGGTGCAGGCGCGGGCGGCCGAACCAGTTGTGCAGCACCCCGCGGGCCAGGTCGGCCAGCGCCGGGAAGCGGACCTGGGTGGCCGAGACGAGCCGTTCCAGCGCGGAGCCGACCGGATCGCGCAGGGCCTCGTCGGGGATCGGCTCGTTGAGCCACAGGCGCAGCAGGGCGGCGATGACCGGCGCGGTGTCCTCTTGGCGCTGCAGGGCGAGGAAGGCACGGAAGACGGCGCCCTCCAAATCGACGTTGCGCTCCAGGTCGTCGATGCCGTAGTGGCCCAGCGCGTAAGACAGCCGGGTCTGGAACGACTCCGGCAGGCCGGCGACCTCGACGTCGAGGCTCTGCAGGTAGGTGTGGAAGTGCTCCCGGGCGCTGTGCACGCGCTCGTCGACGGCGTCGTCGTCCTTCGGGCGGATCCGGGCGAGCTCGGCCAGATCGGCGAAGACGTCGATGAGATCGGCCTCTTCGGTGAGCGGCGATCCACTCCGGGCGACCACCGCCGCCCGCGTCTGGAGATAGTCGTCGAGCGGCTGGCGGCCTTCGTCGGGATTCACGTCGAAGCCCATGAGCAGGCTGCGCAGCTCCTCGCGGTCGCGGTCGGCGCGCTCGGCGGGGTCGACGTCGCCGGATGCCTCGGGCAGGTCCAGGACGACGGTCTCATCGGTGGCGTCGGCGGTGTCGTCGTCGTCCTCGATCGGTTCCAGGCGCAGCATCGGCGCCCCGGCCTCGACCTGGGCCCCGACGGTGACCTCGCACTCCTTGAGGCGGGCCTTGAACGGTGCGCGCAGCACCGTCTCCATCTTCATCGACTCCAGGACGAGAATCGGATCGCCCGCCTCGACCTCGCCGCCCACCGCCAACGGGGTGGCGATGACCAGTGCCGGGGCGGGGGCGCGCACGATCCCGCCCTCGTCGCGGCTGACCCGGTGGGAGACGCCGTTGACGTCGACGACCGAGATCGGACCCTGGGTGTCGGCGAGCACGCGGTAACGGGTGCCGTTCACGGTGATCCGGGCCGCGTAGGAGTCGAAGCGCTCCAACTCGACGTCGGCGGTCCGCACCTCGCCGCCGGCCTCGATCACGACGCGGAACTGGTGCCCGCCGATCCGGGCGACCCGGACCCGGTAGGTGGCGCCGCGGAGCTTGAAGTCCAGCGGGCGGCCGCTCTCGTGGTGGACCTGGGGGCGGCCACCGGTCGCGGTCGCCAGCAGGCGCTGCAACTCGGCGGTCTCGGCCTCTTCGTAGGCGGCGATGGCGGCCACGGCCAGGGCGATCGAGGAGTGCTCGTAGGAGACCAGGCGGCCTTCCCCGCGCACGCGGTCGATCCAGCCGGTGTCGGCGCTGCCGTCGATGACCTCGGGCTGGTTGAGCAGGTCGATGATGAAGCTGCTGTTGGTGGCACCGCCCTCGATGATGACGCCGGTGCGCGACATCGCGCGGCGGAGCCGGCCGAGCGCCTCGTCGCGGGTGCTGCCGTAGGCGATGATCTTGGCGATCATCGAGTCGAAGTCCGCCGGGATGGTGTCGCCCTCGCTGACCCCGGTGTCGACGCGGATACCGGGACCGGTGGGCAGGTTGAGCCGGGCGATGTGTCCGGGGGAGGGGGCGAAGTCGCGGTCGGGGTCCTCGGCGTTGAGGCGGGCCTCCACCGCGTGGCCGCGCTCAAGGGGGCGTTCGCCGGCCAGCTTGCCGCCGGAGGCGACGTGCAGCTGCGCGCGGACCAGGTCGAAACTGTTGGTGACCTCGGTGATCGGGTGCTCCACCTGCAGGCGGGTGTTGACCTCGAGGAAGGCGAACAACTTCTCGCCCGGGTGGTAGAGGAACTCGACGGTGGCCGCGCCCCGGTAGCCGACGGCGACGGCGAGGCGCTCGGCCGAGGTCTTGACCTCGTCGATCTCCTCGGGGCTCAGAACCGGTGACGCCGATTCCTCGATGACCTTCTGGTTGCGTCGCTGGACCGAACAGTCGCGGACGCCCAGCGCCCAGGCGGTTTCGCCGTCGGAGATGACCTGGACCTCGACGTGGCGCGCACCGGTGACGAGGCGCTCCAGGAAGACGACGCCGCTGCCGAAGGCCCGCTCGGCCTCGTCGCGGGTGCGCTGGTAGGCGTCGACGAGGTCGGCCTCGTCGTCGACGCGGCGGATGCCGCGACCGCCGCCGCCGGCGGTGGCCTTGAGCATCAGCGGGTAGCCGATCTTCTCGGCGGCCGTCACGGCCTCCTCCTGGGTGCGGACCTCGCCGCCGCTCCACGGTGCGACCGGGACGCCGACCTCCTCGGCGATCAGCTTGGCGCCGATCTTGTCGCCGAGTTTGCGCATCGCGTCGGGGGACGGGCCGATGAAGGTGACGCCGATGCGCTCGCACAGTTCGGCGAAAGCGGGGTCTTCGGCGACGAAGCCCCAGCCGACCCAGGCGGCGTCGGCGCCGGTCTCGCGCAGGGCGCGCTCGAGCAGCTCGAGGTTCAGGTAGGGGCGCTCGGCGGCGGGGCCCAAGTCGAAGGAAGCGTCGGCTTCGCGGGCGAAGGTGGCGGTGCGGTCCACGTCGGAGACGAGTGCGATCGTCGCAACGTCCTGGCCGGTCTCGGCGTTGAGGTCCCGAACAGCGTTGATGAGGCGCATGGCGGCCTCACCCCGGTTGACAATGGCGATACGACGAAACATTCGTTCTCTCTGCGTCAGGCCATCGAATCGTGATTGATGGCGGGGCGGGGGCGGCATCGCGGCCCGGGCTGATGGTTTTGGGCACGCGAAGCAGTTCGGGTCGTGCCCGAACGGACCGCTTCATCGTAGGGAGTAACGGCCGTGCTGTGTATGCCTACTCTCACGTAACCTTCTCCAACGTGACGAATCCAACTCGCTACTCGTCAGTACTGGTGGTTTCGGCGACGCGGGCCGAGGCGGCGCACCTGCGCAACGGTACGCGACTGGTCATCACCGGCCTCGGAAAGGCGACCGCCGCGATGGCGTTGACCGCGGCGCTGACGCGGTCCCGCCACGGCATCGACCCGCCGGTTTCGACCGTGGTGAACATCGGCACGGCCGGGGCGCTGCACGACCACCACAGCGGTCTCTTCCTGCCGTCGCGGGTCACCGAGCACGACCTGGACGCCCAGACCCTGGCCGGGCTGGGCTACCCGACGGCGTCGAGCTGGGACATCGCCGACGGGGACGGGACGGTATTGGCGACCGGGGACAGCTTCATCAACGATTCGGCGCGCCGGGCCGAGCTGGCGGCGATCGCCGACCTGTTGGATATGGAGGGGGCGGCGTTCGCCCGGGTGGCGGCCGAGTTCGACGTACCGCTGCGCTTGGTGAAGGTGGTCAGCGACTCCGCCGACGAATCGGCCGTCGACTGGCCCGCCCGGATCGACGCGGCGGCGCAGCTGCTGGCGGACTGGTTCGACGATTCCGGATTGGGCTAGCTGTACTTCCCCGACACGTTGTGAACATCTGAGGTGAGGCGAAGACCTCCGGGCAGGATGTGGGTTACCACAACCACCATCTAGCCACGGAGGTCTTCGTGACTCACGCTAACGCACCTTTGACGCCCGAGGGGCGTCGACGTCTTGCTTCACTCGTGGTGGACCAGGGCTGGTCACTGCGGCGCGCTGCCGAACGGTTCCAGTGTTCACCGGCCACAGCCAAGCGGTGGGCCGACCGCTACCGCGCCGGCCAGGTGCTGACCGACCGCAGTTCCCGGCCCACACGTTCACCGGCCCGGCTGCCCCGCCGCACCGAGCGCCGGATCATCAACCTGCGCTGCACCCGCCGGTGGGGCCCGCATCGGATCGCCTATCACCTGGGTATCCCGCGTTCGACGGTCGGCCGGGTCCTCGACCGCTATCAGATGCCGCTGCTGGCCAATATCGACCAGGCCACCGGACTGCCGGTACGCAGACCGAAACCGAAACGGTACGAGGTCGGCCGGCCCGGCCAGCTCGTGCACGTCGACATCAAGAAACAAGGCCGAATCCCCGACGGCGGCGGCTGGCGTGTGCATGGTCGCGGATCAGCCGCCGACCGTACCGCCGGTGTGGCCCGCGACCGGGCAGCACGCTCGGGAGCACCGGGCTCGCGTGGTTACCGCTACCTGCACCACGCCGTCGATGACCACTCCCGGGTGGCGTACTCGGAGATCCTTGATGACGAACGCAAGGAGACCGCGGCCGGCTTCTGGCGGCGGGCGAACGCGTTCTTCGCCGAGCACGGTGTGAGGGTGACCGCAGTGATGACCGACAACGGCTCCTGCTACCGCTCAACGATGTTCGCCGAAGCACTGGCCGACGCCGGGATCAAACACAAGAAGACCAAGCCCTACCGGCCACAGACGAACGGGAAGGTCGAACGCTTCAACCGGACCCTGGCCGCCGAATGGGCCTACGCGAAACCCTATGCCAGCGAAGCCGAACGAGAAGCCGCCTACACCGCATGGCTCCACCACTACAATCACCACCGACCCCACACCGGGATCGGCGGCCAAGTCCCCTCAGACCGCGTACACAACCTCACGGGGAAGTACAGCTAGCGGGCGCCGTTCAGAAACCTTCGTCGTCGAGCGGCGGGGGTGCCGTACGGCGCAGGCTTTGCGGGGGCTGCTGCGACGGTGCCGACGCGGGGCGCGGCTGGTGCTGCGGCTGCGGTGAGGCTGCGCGTTCGCGGGAGACCGCACCGGCGGTCATGCGGTTCTGCCGGGGCCGGACCGCCGGTTCGCCGGGCCGACCGGCCGGCGGACGGGCCCCACGAGAGCTGGGGACGACGGCGGGGCTGGCGCGCAGCCCGGGGTCGCCGGCGGGGCGCACCCGCGGAGCCGGCCGCGGGTTGGCCTGGGCGGCGGCGGCAGCCCGGCTGGCACGGGTGGCGGCGGACTCCGGTTTGGGGCCGGCCGGCGTCGCCGAGTCGGTGACCTCCTCGGCGGCGGCCTTGGCCGTTTTGCGCTTGTCGGCCGACGTCTTCGTCTTCGTCGATTGCTGCGACAGGGTGGCGGCAGCCCGCGCCTGACGGTAGCGCCACCATCGCGCGATCACGACGGTGAGCACGGCGAGGAAGGTGAACAGGATGACCGGGAAGTCGTTGGAGAACGCGAACACCTGCTTGATCAGCAGCGAATCGAGCTGGGGGATGTGGGCGTCGGTCAGGAGCCCCTTGAGTTGGACACCGATGACCCGGGCGATGACCAGCGCCACCGCGATGAGCGGGGTTTGGACCGCAGCGGTGAACAACGCCCGGTTGCGGACAGCCAGGGCCGCGAGGAGGCAGCCGAGGACAAAACAGACCTGCCGGGCGTGGATCCCCTCGGACAGGGTGAACAAGCGGGCGGTGGCGGAGTCGAGGATGACGCCGAACAGGGCGAAACCGAACGCGATGAGGACCGCGCCCCACCACGGCACACCACGCCGATTGGCGGCGGCGGACTGCTCGGCCAGGGGCAGGTCGGGTTCGGCTTGCAGGAATCGCACGTTTTAACGGTACCGGGTCGCACGGTGATTGCCGGTAACCCAATGCGGGTGTGGGTGTCGGGCCTCACCCTCCGGTGGGAGCGGAATGGACTGTTTGGCGGACTTGTGCCGTCACCGCCCGGGGTTCGGCGGGGGCCTCGGCGGAGGCGAAGGTGTCCAGTTCGCTCAGCTTGCGCGCGGTCACGGCCAGTCTGTTCTGCACCGCTCCCACCGTCGCGTTGTACGACTCGACGGCTTTGCCCAGGCTGGTGCCGACCCGGTCGAAGTGGGTCAGCACGCTGTCGAGCCGACCGGCCAATTCCTTGCCCAGCGCGTGAATGGTGCGTGCTTCCTCGGTGAGCGACTGCTGCTGCCAGCCCAGTGCCCCGGCCCGCAGCAGGGCGATGAGCGACGACGGGGTGGCTAGGACGACGTTGCGCGAATAGGCGTAGTCGAACAGGTCGGGCGTCGCCCGTGCGGCGGCTTCCAGAATGGGGTCGCCGGGCAGGAACATGACCACCAACTCGGGGCTGGACCCGAAGGCCGACCAGTACGACTTCGAGGCCAGGGCCGCGATGTGGGAGCGCACGGCCCGCGCGTGATCGGCCAGGTGGCGGTCGCGCTGATCAGGGTCGGTGGCGGCAAGCGCGTCGAGGTAGGCGTGCAGCGGGACTTTGGCATCGACGGCGAGGTGGCGGTCGCCGACGAGGTGGACGACGAGGTCGGGCCGCACCGCGTTCCCGTCGGCCGTCGCGCTGACCTGGGTCGAGAAATCACAGTGCTTGGTCATGCCGGCCAGTTCGACGACGCGTTCCAGTTGCATCTCGCCCCACCGGCCGCGCAGGTGCGGCGTGTGCAGGGCGTTGGTCAGGGCCTGGGTGGTCATGCCGAGGCGGTGCGACGCCTGGGCCATGTCGCGGACCTGCTCGCTCAGCCCCGCGTACGCGCCAATCCGGTCGCGCTCGGTGCGCTGGACCTGCTCGGCCAGCCGGTGCAGGGATTCGTGCAGCGGTCCCACCACGTGGTTCACCGAGGCGCCGATGGCCGCCGATTGGAGGCGGGCGGCGTCCTCGCTGGCGGAGGCGAGTGCGTGCGACGCGAGATCGGCCGACTCGCGCACGGCTCGCGCCTCGGCGCGGGCCGCCGCCAGCGCGGGGGCCGACCGGGAGGCCTGGGCGCTCCATCCGACGGCGAAGCCGGCCAGCACACAGACACAGACGAGGGCGATGACCGCGGTGGTAGTCATGCGCCGATCGTCGCAGAACCCCCTGACATTCCCCGGTTACCTTCCCCGGTGGGCGGTGTCAGCCCTCGTGATCGAGCAGCCAGCGCTTGGTCTCCACCCCGTAGCGGAACCCGCCGAGACCGCCGTCGGTGCGCCGGATCCGGTGGCACGGCACGAACAGCGCCGCCGCGTTGGTGGCGCAGGCCCGCGCGGCTGCCCGGACGGCCCCGGGGTTGCCGGCCAACTCGGCGAACTCGCTGTAGGTGCGCGGCGCCCCGGGGGCCACCGTGCGCAGCGCTTTCCAGGCCTGTTCGATGAAGGGGCCGCCGCGCTGGCGGACGTCGATCTGGTCGGGTGCGGTGGTGTCCCCGTCGTAGTAGGCGGCCACCGCCTCGCGAATCCGGTCGCCGAAGCCGGCGGTTTCGTCGAGCTGGGCCTCATCGGGACGGAGGCTCTCGGGCCGCAGTGCCGGGTGCACCAGGGCGGCCAGATAGTCCGGGTCCTCGGTCCACCCCGAGGCGAGGACGGCCCGCCCGTCGTGGAGGACGGTGAACGGCCCGTTCGGGGTGGCGACCGTCAGATGGGCCGTGGTCGGGGTGGTCATGAGGCTGGTCCTTCGGTATCTGGAACGGTGAGCAGGCGATGGCGCCACAACCTCATCGAGGCGTAGGAGCGCCACGGCGCGGTGTCGGCCAACCCGGCACGGTCGATGGACAGGTCGGCGGCGGTTCGCGCCACCACCAGATCGGTGTCCAGGGCGACGTCGGGATCGCCGGCCACCGTCATCGTGAGGTAGTCCGCGGTCCAGGCGCCGATGCCGGGGCGGGCCAACAAGGCGTCGTGTGACTGGGACGCATCAACCCCGGCGTGCAGTTCCATCTCCCCGTCGGCGATGGCCCGTGCGATGCCGACGATGGCGTTGATCCGGCGCCGTGGTCCGCGCAGTACGGTCGAGCCGGATTCGGCGATCGCGGCGGGGGAGGGGAACAGTCGCGTCGGGCCGTCGTCGCTGGTCCAGGGTGCGGGAGCGCCGAGTTCGGCCACCAACCGACCCAGGTGCGTGCGGGCCGCCGCCGTGCTGATCTGCTGTCCCACCATGGTGGAGACCACCGAGGTGAACGGATCGGAAGTCCCCGGTACGCGTACGCCGGGGGCGCTGCGCACGAGCGGGGCGAACCGGCCGCGGGCGAGTGCCGAGTCGACGGTGGCGATGTCGGCGTCGAGGTCGAGCAGCCGCCGCACCCGGCTGACTGCGGCACCAAGGTCGCGCAGGTCGAGGTGGCGCAACCGCAGGGTCACGTGCCGGTCGGCGAAGCCGATGTCGGCCAGTGCCGGTCCGTGCGGCAGTGTCAGGATGCGTTGCTCGGCGGTGGAGTGGCCGGGAATCGCGTGGGCGGCCAGGTGCCAGCGCAACCACCGGGAGTCCAGCGGTGCCCGGAACGGGAGTCGCAGGGTGATGCGCCGGTCGACCGCGGCCTCTGGCGACGGGGTCCCGCGCAGTTGGGACGGCGCAGCCGCGAAGACCGAGCGGATGGTGTCGTTGAACTGGCGGACGCTGCTGAACCCCGCGGCGTAGGCCACCTCGGTCATGGACAAGTCGGTTCGGGTCAACAGGATTCGGGCGTTGGTGGCGCGCTGGGCCCGGGCGAGGGCGAGGGGGCCGGCGCCGAACTCGGCGGTGAGGATGCGCTCAAGCTGGCGGGGTGAGTAGCCCAGTGCGGCCGCGAGGCCGCCCACGCCGTCGCGGTCGACGACCCCGTCGGCGATGAGGCGCATGGCCCGCGCGGCGACGTCGGCGGCGTGGTCCCAGCGCGGCGACCCGGGGACGGCGTCGGGCAGGCAGCGCCGACAGGCACGGAACCCGAGGCGCTGCGCGGCCGCGGCCGTTGCGACAAAGGCCACGTTGGCCCGCTTGGGGGTGCGTGCCGGGCAGGACGGCCGGCAGTAGATGCCGGTGCTGGCGACGGTCACGACGAACTGGCCGTCGAAGCGCTCGTCCCGGGATTCGAGGGCGCCGTAGCAGCGGTCGAAGTCCAGCGTCGGCGTGGTCATGACCTCCACTGTCGCACTGTGCAGGCGGGCGGGGCTAGCGGGAATCCGACATGGCGGTGGGCGACCGCTTCCCGGGCCGCGGCGCGCGGGCTGTGTGACAATGCGGCGGTGACCAACGATGCTGCGGACCCGGGCTCCGCGACCCCCACGACCGACGACGACTTCACCGCCGTGCCGCAGGCCCGTGACCGGCTGCAGGTGATGGGCGACTGGCTGGCCAGCGCGGCGCGGGTATCGGGACAGATCATCGTCGTCGCTTTGCTGCTGTGGGTCCTGGGCACGATCCTGGGCAAGGTGTGGAGCGGGGTGCTGCCGGTGGCGCTGGCCCTGCTGTTCGCGACGGTGCTGTGGCCGGCAGTGTCGTTTCTGCGCCGACACGGCATCGCCGATTCGGTGGCCGCCGGGCTCGTGACCGTGGGCGGGATCTTGGTGATGATCGGCGTCGTCGCCGGGATCGTGCCCTCGGTGGTGGGTCAGGCAGACGACCTGGGCCGCAAGGCCGCAGACGGGATCACGCAGGCCAAGAATTGGTTGAAGGGACCGCCGTTCAACATCGGCGACGACCAGATCTCCAAGGCGCTCGACGCCATTCAGAAGAAGGTCGAGTCCAGTGCGGGCTCGATCGCGCAGTCGGCGGTCAGCGGCGTCTCCACGGCGACGTCCACGCTGATGATGGTGTTCACGATTTTGATCCTCGTGTTCTTCTTCCTCAAAGACGGGCCGAAGTTCCTGCCGTGGCTGCGCCGCACGGCCGGTGATCGGGCCGGCGGTCATCTCGCCGATCTCCTGGGCCGGATCTGGACGACCCTCTCGGGCTTCATCCGCACCCAGGCGATCGTCAGCTTCGTCGACGCGGTGTTCATCGGTGCCGCGTTGTTCATCCTCGGCGTACCGCTGGCTGGCGTGCTGACCGTCCTCACGTTCATCGCGGGTTTCGTGCCCATCGTGGGTGCGGTGGTGGCCGGCGCCCTGGCCGTGTTGGTCGCGCTCGTCGGCAAAGGCTGGGTGGCCGCGGTGGTCATGCTCGTCGTGATCCTGGCGGTGCAGCAGCTCGAGGGCAACGTGCTGCAGCCGTGGTTGCAGGCCAAGGTCATGCAACTGCACGCGGCGATCGTGCTGCTCGCCGTCATGCTCGGCGGCTCCATGTTCGGCATCAGCGGCGCCTTCCTCGCCGTGCCGGTGGTCGCGACCGTGGCGGTGATCCTGCGCTACGCCAACGAGCAGCTGGCGCGCAAGGCCGGGGAACGGCCGCTGCCCGAGGCCGAGGTGATCGAGGTCTGAGCCGCCGGAGGTTCAGCGCGTGCCGCGGGCGGCCTCAAAGGCCGGGCCGAACAAGGCGGCCATGTCCTCGGCCACGTCGCGGTCGCCCTCGGGCGGCATCGCCACGTAGCTCAGCGCCATCCTGGTGATGGACCGGGCCAGATGGGGCGCGTCGGCGGCGCTGATCGCCAGCCATGTGGATTCGGTCAGCGCCGACTCGAGGATTTCCGAGGCGGTGGTGATCAGTGGTGCGGCGTCGGTGGTGATGAGCTTGAGGAGGTCGGGTTTGGCCTCGCCGGCCAGGAGGGAGGCCACCATCGGATCGGTCGCGACACCGCTGAAGAATTCGGAGAACCCGCCGTGCAGCGCCGCGTGCACATCGCCGGGGTGGCGGACGAGCGCCGACCCGACGACGGAGGCGAGTTGGCCGGCCAGCCGTTGGGCGTAGGCCTGGGCCAGGCCGTAGCGGGTGCCGAACTCGTTGTAGACGGTCTGCCGGCTGACGCCCGAGGCGGCGGCCACGTCCGACATCCGCACCGCCGACCAGTCCCGCTCGACGAGCAGGCCGCGCAACCCGTCGAGCAGGGTGTTGCGCAGCAGCTCGCGGCTGGCCTGGCCGTAGGTGCGGGTCATCGGCGGACCGGCGCGGTGAGTGCGTCCTCGATCTGGGTGCGCATCGCCCGTCCGGCCACCGGGCGGCCGAGGGCCACGCCACCGACCAGGTCCTCGCCGAGGTAGCAGCGGATCTCCGCGTCGAAACCGGCGACATCGCCCTCGGCCACGACTCGATCGGCCATTCCCGGCCACCCCGCCAACTGCATGTTTCGACTGTAGTGGATGGTCCACGCCAGGGGGATCGGTGAGACGGCCGGTGCGGGCGCCTCGTCGGCGCCGAAGTCGGCCAGGATGGTCGCGGCGACCAGCTTGCCGTGGTCGGTGGCGGTCATCCACTGCTCGGCACGGGCCGGTTCACCGGTGAGCGGGTGCGGGGTGGCCGCGGCGTCGCCGGCCGCGTAGACGCCGGGAACCGAGCTGCGCAGGTCGCGGTCGACGAGGATTCCGGCCGGGCCGACCTCGGCGCCGGCCGAGCGGGCCAGGGCGGTGTCGGGGACCATGCCGATCGCGCTGAGGACGGTGCCCTCGTAGCGGGTGCCGTCGGTGGTGGTCACCGTCGTCGGCGTGGCCGCGGCGATGTCGACCCCGGTGTGGATGGCCACGCCGTGGTCGTGGTGCAGCGCCACCACCGCGTCGGCCGCCTGTGCCGGCAGCACCCGGGCGAGCACCGTCGGGGCCGCCTCCAGCACGGTGACCGACGGTGCGACCGCGGTCGCCGAGGCGGCGATCTCCAACCCGATCAGCCCGCCGCCGATGATCACGACCGGTTGGCTGGGCAGCCGGCGCTGCAGTTCGAGGGCGTCACCGTGGTGCCGCAGGGACGGTACCGTCGGGTCCACGGTGTCGACGGTGCGCGGTCGGCCACCGGTGGCCAGGACCAGGGCGCGGTATCCGACGCGTCGGCCGTCGGCGCAGACGACCTCGCGGGTCTCGGCGTCGACCGCGGCGACGGTGGTGCCGGTGACGATCGTGATGTCGCGCTCGGCCCAGAACTCCGGTTTGCGCAGGCGGATCTTGTCCGGGGAGAGGTCGGCGGCGAGGAGGTCCTTGCTCAACGCGGTGCGCCGGTACGGCAGCTGGGGTTCCTCGCCGATCACGGTGACCGGGCCGGTGAATCCCGCGGACCGCAGGCTTTCGGCGGCGGTGATGCCGGCGACGCCGCCGCCGACGATCACCACCGCGTCACCGGGCCGCGCGGGTCCGGCGGTGGTCACGACCGGGCCACCTCGACCATGTCGAAGTCGGCTTTGGCGGCGCCGCAGTCGGGGCAGCTCCAGTCGTCGGGGATGTCGTCCCAGCGGGTCCCGGGCTCGATGCCGTCCTCGGGCCAGCCGAGCTCCTCGTCGTACTCGAATCCGCACTGGGCGCAGCGGAAGAGCTTGAAGTCCATGGTCATACTCCTTCGAAGTCGATCTTTTCCCGGACCCCGCAGTCGGGGCAGGGCCAGTCGTCGGGGATGTCGGCCCACGCGGTGCCGGCCGGGAAGCCTTCGCGCGGGGCGCCGGCGGCCTCGTCGTAGACGTATTCGCACACCGGGCAGCGGTAGGCGCTCATGCGGACACCCCGTATCGCGCGAGGATCTTCGCCCGCTTGGCCGGCGCGATGTTGGCCCGGGTGATGTCGCCGTCGTAATGCTCGACGACGCGGTGGTCCATCACCTTGCGCCAGATCGGCGGGAAGTAGGCCAGCGTGATCATGCTGGCGTAGCCGCTGGGCAGGTTCGGCGCCTCGTCGAAGCTCCGGAGCACCTGGTAGCGGCGCGTGGGGTTCGCGTGGTGATCGCTGTGGCGCTGCAGGTGGTAGAGGAAGATGTTGGTGCAGATGTGGTCGGAGTTCCAGCTGTGCTGCGGGGTGCAGCGCTCGTACCGTCCGGTCTTGCCCTTCTGCCGGAGCAGGCCGTAGTGCTCGAGGTAGTTCACCGTCTCCAGCAGCGAGAAGCCGTAGACCGCCTGGATGAGCAGGAACGGCAGGATGCCGATGCCGAACAGGGCCAGCAGGGCGCCCCAGAGGACGACGGAGAAGGCCCACGCGTTCAGGACGTCGTTGCTCGGGTGCCAGAAGGACTTCTCGGTGCGCTTGAGGCGGTTGCGCTCGAGTTCGATTGACGAGCGGAGGCTGCCCCACACGCTGCGCGGGAGGAAGGTCCAGAACGATTCGCCGAAGCGCGAGGTCGCCGGGTCCTCGGGGGTGGCGACGCGGACGTGGTGGCCACGGTTGTGCTCGATGTAGAAGTGGCCGTAGAGGGTCTGGGCGAGCGTGATCTTGGAGAGCCAGCGCTCCAGGCTGTCTTTCTTGTGGCCCAGTTCGTGCGCGGTGTTGATGCCGATGCCGCCCATGGCGCCGATGGACAGGGCCAGACCGATCTTCGACGCCAGGCTCAGTCCGCCGTCGATGCCCATCCAGCTCAGGCTGGACGTCGACCAGAGGTAGCCGGCGGTGAAGAGGCTGGCGATCTGGAACGGGATGTAGGCGTAGGTGCAGTACCGGTAGTACTTGTCGTTCTCCAGCTGCTCGATCAGTTCGTCGGGCGGATTGGAGCCGTCGGGGCCGAAGAACACGTCGAGGATGGGCAGCAGGACGTAGACGAGCAGCGGGCCGATCCACCACCACATCGGCGACACCGTCGCGATCAGGTGGGTGACCGGGGTGTCAAAGCGACTGCCGAGCCAGTTGGAGAACGTGATGATGCCGATGCCGACGAAGAGCGCGGTCGGGGCGATCAGGCCGAGCAACCACAGGTAGCGCTTCTTGTCGCGCCACTCCAGTGGATCGACGGCGCCGTCGTCGGTGGCGCGACTCAGGGGTGCGGTGGTCATGGAGACCCTCCTAGATGGGTTGGCTGTGGACTACGTCACTAGACATTAGACGATGATATGTCGAATGTCTATACATATAGCTCGGTTTGTAAAGTAACGGGTCGGGGTGCCATGGGGTTCGCGGGTGGCGGTTCTATACGATGGCCGGGACGAAAGTG
Organism: Gordonia crocea; assembly: GCF_009932435.1. NCBI lineage: Bacteria > Bacillati > Actinomycetota > Actinomycetes > Mycobacteriales > Gordoniaceae > Gordonia > Gordonia crocea. Next base: position 36,682 of record NZ_BJOU01000011.1, on the reverse strand, counting down.
CTGCTCGGCGACCGCGTTTGGCGGCGACGACGGGCCGCCGAGACGGGGAGGGCGACGTGGGTCTGGCCGAACGGATCGCTGATCGGGGCGACGGGGTGTTGCTGTTCAGCATCACGCCGCCGCGGTCGTCGACGACCCCCGAGGACGCTCAGCGCATCGCCGACGTGACGCTCGCCCGGCTGGAGGCGCTCGACCTCGACGGCCTGGTGCTCTACGACATCGACGACGAGAGCGACCGCAACCCTGCGGAGCGCCCGTTCCCGTATCTGCCGACGATGGATCCCGCGGTCTTCCGCGACGATTTCCTCGCCCGGTGGCGCCGGCCGGTCGTCGTCTACCGCTGTGTCGGCAAGTACGACGAGGAGGCCATGGAACGCTGGCTCGCCGAGCAGGACCCGGCGACCGTGCTCAGCGTCTTCGTCGGGGCCTCCTCGCGCGACAAGGAGCGCACCCTGGAGCTGCCGGCGGCGCAGAAGCTGCGCGCCGAGGTCAATCCGGGGCTGAAGCTCGGCGGCGTCGCCATTCCCGAGCGCCACGCCCGGACCGGCACCGAACACCACCGCATGGTTGCCAAGCAGCAGGCCGGGGTGTCCTTCTTCGTGACCCAGGTCGTCTACGACGTGTCGGCGGCCAAATCCATGCTCTCGGATTACTACTACGCGTGCCGCGAGGCCGAGGTCGAGCCCGTGCCGGTGATCTTCACGCTGTCGGTGTGCGGATCGATGAAGACCGTCGAGTTCCTCGAGTGGCTCGGCGTCGACGTCCCGCGCTGGCTGCGCAACGACCTGGCGCATGCAGACGACACCCTGGCGGTGTCGTTCGACCAGTGCCTGGCGGCGGCCGCCGAGCTGACCCGGTTCGCCCGGCGACTCGGCACGCCGCACGGCTTCAACGTCGAGAGCGTGTCGAACCGCCGTCGTGAGATCGAGGCGTCGGTGGAACTGGCCGCGCGTCTGCGCGGGTAACGAGACCTTCCCGGCGCAGGGCTACCGGGGTCCGGCGGGCCCCGCGGTGAGCATGGTGTGGATCGCCGCGCGCAGGTCGCTGCGCACCCCGTCCTCGTAGAGCTCGGCCAGGGCCGTCTCGGCGACCATCGCCACCGCCATCGCCGCCACCGCGTCGGGATCGTGCCAGCCGATGACCGCGATGTCGGGTGTCATCAGTGCGGTTGCCGCGGCGTTTCGCGCGACCACCTCGGGCAGCAGGTCGGCGGCGGTGCGCGATTGGGCGAGCAGTGCCTTCGTCGCCTTGGTCCGCCGACATCCGTCGAGGAAGGCGTCGATGCCGACGCGGAGCCGGTCGGGACCCGGCGTCAAGCCGTCGATGGCGGCGAGCACCTCCGCGGTGAGGGTGTCGTGGTAGTTGCGGTGCAGCGCCACCAGATACTCGCGGCGGTTGGGGAAGTGGTGGTAGAAGCTGCCCTTGGCCATGCCGGCGGCGTCGACCACCGCGTTGACGGACAATCCGGCGAGCCCGCGTTCGGCGGCGACGTCGACGCCTGCCTCGAGCAGTGCGGTACGGCCGGGTTCGGCGGGGCGGGCCATCGACTCCTCCTGTGATCGGGACCGAGTTCATCCTAGCCCCCTGACCATGCCGTGCTACGGTAATGACCGACCGGTCGGTCATTCAATGTCGAGAGGAAAGCGGGCACATGACACGGATCCGAGGATTCCACCGGCGCAGTGCGGCGACAGTGGCTGCCACAGCCGTCGGACTCGCTTGTCTCGCGACGGGCATGTCGTCGGCTGATGCGGCGCCGGACTACAGCTACCTCGGCGGTGTGGCGGCGCAGTTGCGGGCACCCGGATCGTCGCCGTCCGGCGCCAACGACTGGCGGTGCCGGCCAGATGCGCGCCACCCGCAACCCGTCGTCCTGCTGCACGGGTTGAGCAATGACACGATCACCTGGAACACGATGTCCCCGGTGTTGGCCGGCGCCGGCTACTGCGTGTTCACCACCACCTACGGCCTGGGATGGCTGGGCCCCGTCGGCGCGGTGACGACGGCCCAGGAGAGTGCGCGGCAGATCAGCGCATTCATCGACCGCGTCCGCGCGGCGACCGGAGCGGCGAAGGTCGACCTCGTCGGCCACTCGATGGGCGGGGCCATCCCGTTCTACTACCTCAACCACCTGGGCGGCCGGGCGAAGGTTGACGACTACATCGCTCTGGGTGCCCCGCTGCACGGTTCCGACCTCAGCGGCGTCCAGACGGCGTTCGCCGGGCTGTTGAACATCCCCGGGGCCGCGCGCCAATGCGGCGGGCCGTGCCAGTTCAACACCGGCTCACCGTTTCTGCGCGTACTCGACCCGGACCCGCGGCGTTCGCCCGACGTCGACTTCACGATGATCGTGACCCGCTACGACGAGGTCGCGACGCCGTACCGCACCGGCCTGCTGCGCGGACCGAACGTGCGCAACGTCGTCCTGCAGGATCGGTGCGCCACCGATTACACCGAGCACTACGAGATGACGGCCGACCCGATCGCGGTGCGCGAAGTCCTCAACGCCTTGGATCCGACGCGGGCGCGTCCGGCCGACTGCACCACGGTGCTGCCCTTCGTCGGGCCGGTTCGTTGATTCCGGCCGGGCCTAGGAGCGCAGTGCCTCGATGTCGAACATCGACGACACCGGCTTGATGAAATCGGCCAGCGCGTCGGCCTTGGCCTGATTGGCGTCGCCGCAGGCATAGACCGTCGTGTCCAGGAGGGTCTTCGCCTCATCGGCGGCAGTGACCCGGAAGGTCGAGCCGCCGGTGCATCCCTTCGCGTCGGCGGAGGAGGGAAGCCGGTCCAACCCGCCAATCAGGCTGCGCCACTGTTTGTCGCTGATCTTCTTGGATTCGGTGGCCCGGGGGGACTCGGTCTCGTCGACGGTGCCGTAGCTCCCGACGCGGATGGTCGCACGCCCGTCGCGGACGTCGATCCGGTATTCGGTGTGGTAGGCCGGGGCGACCGAGGATCCCACGAAGGAATAGGTGATGGCCGTCGTCGACTCGGTCGAGGTGCAGCCGACGAGCATCGTCGCGATGATGCCGGTCAGGCCGATGGCCGCGGCGAGGCGCAGGCGTGCTGCGGCCATGGTCAGTGATCCTCGGCGATGTTGAACACGTTGCCGTCGGGGGCCCGCACGAAGAACCGCTTCACGCCCCACGGTTCGACGGTGAGCGGGTGCACGATCTCGTAGCCGCGGCGGTTCGCCTCGGCGAGCGCTTCGTCGATGTCGACGACCTTGACCGTCACCACCGGGTTCACCGGCGCACTCGCATCCTCGGTGAGGATCTGCAGGTGCGCACCGGTCTCCGGGGAGGTGTAGCGCGCCACCCAGCCCAGGTTGAACTCCTCGTCGCGCAGTCCGAGGTAGTCGGCGTAGAAGTCCTTGGCCTGCGGCAGGTCGGGGACCGCGAGGTCGGCGATGATGGAGACGACACGCATCGCGGTCAGTCGTCGAGGGCGCTGATGGCGATGCCGTACGGCAGGAACCGGACGCGGCGGTGCTCGTCGGTGTTGTGCTGGTTGGCGCGCAGGGCCTCGATCTCGGTGGGGTATACCTGCTCGACGCGGGCGGTGTCGCCGTCGCGGGCGATGATCGCCCAGACGCCGTTGCCGGCGTCGGCGGCAGTCTCCTGCTCGGGGGCGGCGGTCCGGGTGTCGCGGGCGGTGGTGAACGCCGACGAGAAGGCGGGGCCCTGGTTGGTCACGAACTTGGCGAACATGCCGCGCAGACTCTCGCCGGCCTCGCGGGCGAAGCGGTCGAAGTCGTCGGGATCCATGCCGAAGGGGCCGTCGTTGTAGGCCATGGGGGTCTCCTAGCAGAGTCGGGGCCGACACCGTGGTGCTCGGCTCATCTCGATCGTGCCCGGTTAACGCACGGTACGCCCGGAATGTTCCGAAACGTGCACCGATAGACTGACCTCCCGTGAGTCTTACCCTCGGAATCGTCGGGCTGCCCAACGTCGGCAAGTCCACCCTGTTCAACGCGCTGACGCGCAACGATGTGCTCGCCGCGAACTACCCGTTCGCGACGATCGAGCCGAACATCGGGGTGGTCGAGCTGCCCGACAAGCGGCTCGAGCGCCTCGCGGAGATCTTCGGGTCCGAGCGGATCCTGCCCGCGACCGTCTCCTTCGTCGACATCGCCGGCATCGTCAAGGGTGCCTCCGAGGGCGAGGGCATGGGCAACCAGTTCCTCGCCAACATCCGCGAGGCCGACGCCATCTGCCAGGTGGTGCGCGTGTTCGCCGACGACGACGTGGTCCACGTCGACGGCCGCGTCGACCCGCTCGCCGACATCGAGGTCATCGAGACCGAGCTGATCCTGGCCGACCTGCAGACGCTGGAGAAGGCGATCCCGCGGTTGGAGAAAGATGCCCGCAAGAACAAGGATCTCGCCGAGACCCTCGCCGCCGCCCAGCGCGCCCAGGAGATCCTCGACGACGGCAAAACCCTGTTCTCGCAGAAGGATTCATTCGACCTGGCATCGGTGCGCGAGCTGCACCTGATGACGGCCAAGCCGTTCCTCTACGTGTTCAACGCCGACGAGGCGGTGCTCACCGACGATGCGCGCAAGCAGCAGCTGCGCGACACCATCGCCCCCGCCGACGCGGTGTTCCTCGACGCCAAGGTGGAGAGCGAACTGCTCGAGCTCGAGGAGTCCGACGCACAGGAACTACTGGATTCGATCGGCCAGGACGAGCCGGGGCTGCGGTCGCTGGCCCGGGCCGGGTTCCACACCCTGGGCCTGCAGACCTATCTCACCGCCGGCCCCAAGGAATCGCGCGCCTGGACCATCCACCAGGGTGACACCGCACCCAAGGCCGCCGGGGTCATCCACACCGACTTCGAAAAGGGCTTCATCAAGGCCGAGGTCGTGTCCTTCGACGACCTCGACGCCGCCGGTTCGATGGCTGCCGCCAAAGCCGCGGGCAAGGTCCGCATGGAGGGCAAGGACTACGTCATGGTCGACGGTGACGTGGTCGAGTTCCGGTTCAACAACTAGGGCGACGCCCCGTTTCGGTTGGTCTCCAGCTTTGTGGTATCAGGTTGGTACCATGGCGTAATGGCGATGACGCTGAGGCTTTCAGATGAGCAGGATCGCGCGCTCGAGGCGTTGGCGCGCGCCGAGGGCGTGAGCAAGCAAGAGGCCGCGGTTCGGGCGATCACTGACGCTGCGGCTCGGCGGATTCACGAGGATCGCGTACGTGACCTGTCGTTGGCCGCGCGTGCTCGTTACGCGGATCTCTTGGATCGCCTCGGTCGGTGACGACCTACCTCACGCTTGAGGACCTGCTCTCCTTGGTTGCCGAGTTGGAGATCGGGCCCATCCGGGACCTCGGCCTCCTCGGCTCGGCGGCGCACCGGCCCACCACGACTATCTACGGGCACGAGGCGTACCCCGACCTGGACGAAAAGGCGGCGGTCTTGCTCGAGTCGCTTGTGCGCAACCACGCTCTGGTTGACGGCAACAAACGGATCGGCTGGTTGGCGGTCGTTGTCTTCTACGGGCTCAACGGAATCGAACTCGAGGCTCCTGATGACGAAGCCTACGAGCTCGTGGTCGGGGTGGCCGCGGGCGGGATCGACCCCGAGGCAGCAGCAGGGCGGATGCGCGTCTGGCGGCACGACTAGACCTGCGGCGCATCACGGTCGAGTCGCCTCCGACAGAAGTACCTTCGTAAACGGAACTCGGTGGAGGTTCGGTTCAACGTCTAGCGTGATGAACAAGATGATGGGTAAAGCGGATCGCGGCGGGCCGCTCGAGTATGTACCGAACGAGTTGTTGTCGAGGCTCGTGGGCGAACGCATGTATTCGGTCGAGTTCGTTGTCAACGACTATGTGCAGCTGCGGTTCGATGGTGATCCGGGTGCTGGAAGCCCTGCCATTCTGAACTGCTATTCGTGGCCCGCAATCGAGTACGCCGGCCGCGTCTGGAATGAGTCGGATCTTGGATACGCTGATGCGCTGCGTGCTCTCACTCCTGGCGTGGTGGCGTCGACGAGCGAGCAGACGGGGACCGGCATTCGCATTGACCTTGACACTGGGGCGGTTGTCCTCCATCCGCGAATCGACGAGGTCTACGTGGAGGTCGCCGAGATCATGGGGTTCAGGGATGGCGCTCGAATGGTTTGGCGACCCGGGGAAGACACTTTCGAGGATCTGGTTGAACCATGATTTACTCGAGTTCCGATTCAACGCCTAGCGTGAGCGTGATTGAGTTGAAGGGTCGCTTGATCTGCGAGGATGACGCTGAGGTCGAGACCGTCAGCCGCTACCTGTCGCGACACGTAGAACTAACCCGCGCAGAGGCCGGATGTCTTCACTTCGAGGTGGTGCCAACGGAGAACCCGCGTGTCTGGTCTGTTGTCGAGAGGTTTGCTGATCAACCGGCATTCGACGCGCACCAGGCGCGGGTGCGGGCGAGCGACTGGGGGAAGGCCACTGCTGGCATCAAGCGGGACTACGCCATCACCAGGGCAGTGTAAGTAGATACCTGATCTCGGCGTGGTCGCCGCGTCGTCACTGGCCCGGGTAGGCGTCCCGTGCCCGTGCCGACGATTTCGGACTCACGCTGTGACAGCCGCACGGCGTTCGTCACTGAACACGGCGACCACTGCGGCGATGAAGACGACCTGCATGATCGTGCGCGGGATGAGGCTGTCGTCCCAGCTGACGTCGGCAGTCGTCGCCTTGTAGACGTTGGCGGGGAACATCGCGAGCAGCAGCAGGGTCAGGCCGCCCGCCGCCCAGACCCGCAACCGCGGGACGAACAGCAATGCCGCGGCACCGGCGAGTTCGAGGATCCCGGTGAGGGTGACCAGGACGGCCGGGGCCGGCAGCGCGGGCGGGACCATGTCGATGAGTTCGTCGCGTTTGGCGACGAAATGGACGGTGCCGGTCATCACGAACATGACGGCGACGCCCGTGCGCAGCGCGACCGGCCACGGGACTGCCGACGGCTTCAGCAGTCGAGCCGCCAGGTAGACGATGAGCGTGGTGGCGGCGAGTGCGATGAGTGGTTCCACGGGAGGGCCTCCGAGTCGGTAGCGGCAACCTGTACGACAACTTGTCAATGACAAGTTAAGAGGGGAAGAGCCTATCTTGTCAATGCTTAGATCTGTCGTAGGATGAGTCGCATGGCTTATCACCACGGCGATCTGCGCCGCACGCTCCTCGACGCGGCCGCCGCGTCGATCGCGGAATCCGGCACGGCAAAGCTCAGCCTGCGGGCGCTGGCGAAAACCGCCGGGGTCTCCAACGCCGCCCCGACGCATCACTTCGGCGACAAGACCGGGCTGCTCACGGCACTCGCCGCGGAGGGCTTCGACCTGCTGGCGGAGTCGGTGACCCCGTCGTCGGAACAAGGCCTCGTCGACATGGGCGTCGCCTACGTCCGGTTTGCCCTGGACCACCCGTCGCACTTCGCGGTGATGTTCGAACCGGCCCTGCTGCGCGACGGCGACCCGGAACTGACGGCCGCGCAGGCCCGGGCCGGAGAGGCGCTCGCGGCCGGGGTCGCCGGGGCACTGCCCGACGGCGACGACGAGAGCTCGCGCTACGCGGCGTGGTCGATCGTGCACGGCTTCGCGACGCTCGTCCTCAGCGGCGCCATCTCGGTGGCCGACCCGATCGCGCAGGCGCGCCGCGTCGCCAGTCGTCTCGTTGCGCGCGAGGGGGGCCGGGCGTGAGCGCGGACGGGGTCGGTAAGGACTGGTCGTGTCGTGCGTGTGGGTCCACGGCGGCCGAGGAGCGCGACGGGCGCGCCCGATTCTGCCGCGACTGCCTCAGCGCCCGCGGAATCTTCCGCACCACCCAGGGGAACCTGCGCAGCGGCTTCAACCGCACGAACAAGGGTTCGCCGGTCCTGGGCTTCAACATCGACGAGTTCTGTCGGTGGCGCAAGGCGCAGACCCTGCGGTGCGCCTATTGCGGAATCCGCGAACGCGACCTGTCGGCGGTCGGGATGCGGAGTCAGATCCAGCGCGAGGTGCGGGTCCTGGGGGTCGACCGGATCGACAGCGGCGCCGGCTATGTGTTGGCGAACCTGGTGCCGTGTTGTTTCGTCTGCAACCAGATCAAGGGTGACCGGTTCACCGCCGAGGAGATGCAGACCATCGGGCCGGCGATCGGTCAGATCTGGTCGGCACGGCTCGCCGGTCGCGACGGGAATGCCGGGGCAACCCCGGGCGGGTCGTCGACGATGGTGGTCGACAACGCAACGAACGGAGTCGGCCTTGATCCCGGTGACCTTCTATCCGACGGCGACCCAGCGGGTGGTCCAGCGCAACGCGGGTCTGATCGCGGATAAGCCCTACGCGCATTTCTTCAGCACCGACCTGTGGCTGCGCGACGACGTGCTGCCCTTCCTGAAGTCCCCGATGGATCCGGCGCACGCGCTGCGGCAGGGCGACGACCTGAACCGGTTGTTGGAGCCCGGGTACCAAAGGCCAATCGTCGCGGCGCCTATCCCGGAGCAAAGCCGGTGGCGCAATTGCTGTCCCCGCTGGAGTCGAAGGCCCGCGTCGACCGGTACCGGGCCCGCTATCAGGGGCGCTCGGGTGCGGGTGTGTCGCGCTTGCCCGCGCGAAATGACGTCGCCGTCGAGCGCGACGCGGCCTAAACCCGGGTTGCCGCGCCCGCGGGACGGCAGACCTCGGTCCAGATGTCGTCCATCGAGACCTCGAGTGCCGATGCAATCGCAGCGACCGTCGGGAAGGACGGCGTGGCGATCCGTCCCGATTCGATCTTGCGCAGGGTTTCGGGAGACACCCCCGCCGCCATGGCGACCTCGAGAATGGATCGGTCACCGCGGGCGCGCCGCAGGAGTGTCCCGAGGCGTGCGCCGCGCTCGATCTCCTCGGTGGTGAGGGGCAATCTGACCATGGGGTCATACTATACCGGTATTAAAGTACCGGTATAGTTATCGTTCTCGCGTCCGAGCAGTGTGTCGTGAGCATCATGCCGCGAGCATGCTGTGAGAGGAAGGCCCCGATGATCGAGATCCTGACCCCCGACGAGGTGGATCGTGGCCGCGTCACCGGCCACCTGGTCGGCGATATCCTCCACGAACTGCGCGAGCGATGCGCAGTGGGAACCAACCTGCTTGAGATCGACGAGTGGACGCGGCAGCGGATCGTGGCGGCCGGTGCCACCTCTTGCTATGTCGACTATGCGCCCTCGTTCGGTCGCGGGCCGTTCGGCCATTACATCTGCACCGCGGTGAACGACGCGGTCCTTCACGGCAAGCCCGCCGACTACGAGCTGGCCGACGGCGACTTGCTCACCCTGGACCTCGCCGTCATCAAGGGCGGCGTGGCCGCCGACGCCGCGATCAGCTTCATCGTGGGGGACCGTGCCGACCAGGCCGATGTGGCGATGATCGAAACCGTCGAACGCGCCTTGCGGGCCGCCATCGCCGCTGCGGTCCCAGGTGGCCGACTGGGCGACCTGTCCCACGCGATCGAGCAGGAGTTGACCGCCGGCGGATACCCCATCAACACCGAGTTCGGCGGTCATGGCATCGGATCGACGATGCACCAGGACCCGCACGTACCCAATGCGGGCCGGCCCGGACGCGGAATCACGCTGCGCCCGGGGATGCTGTTGGCGCTGGAACCGTGGGTCATGGCCGATACCGACCGGCTCGTCGTCGACCCCGACGGCTGGACGTTGCGCAGCGCGACGGGCGCCCGGACCGCGCACTGCGAGCACACCATCGCCATCACCGGCGAAGGAGCCGAGATTCTGACCCTCCCCGCGACGCACCACTGACGCCGGACCGGCCGGAGTTGGGCGGCGCAGCGGCCACCCGGGCCTACCGTGTAGTTCATGAGTGGGCACGCGCCGATCACCGACGATTCCGCCGCCTCCTCGGGTTCGGCCTTTGCGCGGGCACTGGAGACCTTGTCGCCGGGATATTTCGCCCTGGTGATGGGGACCGGCATCGTGTCGATCGGGCTCAACGAGGTCGGCGCCGATCTCCCCTCCACGGTGCTTCTGGTGATCGCCGCGGTGTCCTACGTGGTGCTGTGGGTCCTCTACATCTGGCGGGCCGTGTCGCACCGGCCGGCCGTGCTCCGCGATCTGCGCGGGCCCGAGATGGCGTTCGCGTACTTCACCGTCGTCGCCGGGACCGACGTGCTGGCGGTGCGGCTGATCGACGCGGGGTTCATCGGTATCGCCTCGGCGTTGGTGCTGTTCGCCGCCGCGCTCTGGTTGGTGTTCGGCTATGTCCTGCCGTGGCAGGTCTTCCTGACCCGCGACGGGAAGCCGATCCTGGCCAGGGTCAACGGCACCTGGTTCATCTGGGCCGTGGCGAGCCAGTCCCTGGCCATCGGCCTGACCCGGATCCAACCGCACCTGCCCGCCGGGCAGGCATGGTTGGGGATTGCGGCGGTGCTGTCCTGGTCGGTCGGCGTGGCGCTCTACGCCGGGGTGGCGATGCTGGTCCTCCTGCGGATCGTCCACTTTCCGATGACGCCTGAAGAGTTCGAGCCGCCCTACTGGGTGGCCATGGGGGCGATGGCGATCGCCGTCGTGGCCGGCAGTGACATCGTCGCGATGGCTTCCACACCGATGGTCGACGCGACGCGGGCGTTGATCTCGGGAACCATCGCCGTGTTCTGGAGCTTCTGCCTCTGGCTCATTCCGATGCTCGTGGGCGCCGGGGTGTGGCGGCACGTGGTGCACCGTGTCCCGTGGACCTATGTGCCGACGTTCTGGTCGATCGTGTTCCCCATCGGCATGTTCGCGGTGGCATCGATCAACCTGGGGAAGGTCGACAAGCTGCCGCTGGTGGAGGGGATCGGTACCGTGGTGCTGGTCATCGCCGTCATCGTGTGGGCGATCGTGTTCGTCGCGATGCTGCGCCGGGTCGGGGAGGTGCTGTGGAGCCCGGTGGGCGGCGCGTTCAGGCGGTCGGGTCCTGCAGGGAGCGGTTGATCCAGCGCATCACGCCGGGGATGGCCCACCCGGCGGCGATCAGGTGCTCGCCGGGCACGGGCAGGTAGTCGACGGCCGTCCCGCGCGCCCGCCAGCGGTCGGCGAGTTCGAGGACCCCCTCCTCGGGGATGAACTGATCGCCGACCCACCGCGACGGAGAGCCGTGGTATAGCATGACCGGCATCGCGGGCGCGGTGGCACCGGGTTTGTTGGCCGCGATCACCGCCTGGGCGACCTCGGAGTCGAACGGCTCCGGATCGTCGGCCAGGAGGGACAGGTCGAGGCGTGCCACCCCGGCGGCGGCCAGCGGGGGCTGGGGTAAATCCCTCACCCGGGTCGCGAGGTAGAACCCGAAGTCGCTGAACAGTTCCGTCATCTGCGGGTATTCGCGGGCCTGGCCGATGGTCGCGGCCGCGAACAACCCCGATCCCAGCTTCCCGTTCATGCTGCGCAGCAGGAGGTTGAAGTCGGTCGGGGTGCCGCCCGCCGCCGCGCCGCGGAACGTCAGCTCCGGAGCATAGGCGGGTTGTTCCTGTGCCGCCCACACGGTGGCGATGGCACCACCGCTGTAGCCCGTGATCACCGACGGGGATTCGGCCAGTTCGGGGCGCAACCGGTTGAACCCGCGCACCGAGTCGAGGACGGCGTGGGCGGCCATCACGCCGGCCGAGTAGGCCATTCGGGGGCCCTCGTGATCGGGGATGAGGACGGCATACCGGCGGGCCAGCAGCAGCGGCAGCAGTGGCGGGACGTCGACATAGGCGCGATGCGCGATCCGGTAGGACGGTGCCGCCTTCAGCCCGAGGGAGTTGATCGGTTGGTTACGCACCACCACCGGGCGTGGCCCGTCGCCGGGCCACGGCCGGGTGGGCTCGATCAGGGTGGCGGTCACCGGGACCGCGTTGCCGGCGGTGTCGGTGGAGCGCACCATGAACCGGTGAACCACCGTCCCGGGCAAGGGGATTCGGGGCCGGACGACCTCGGTACGGATGATCTCGCCGGGCGCGTAGCCGGCGAGGTCGCCGGGGTCGGCGTAGAACGTCGGTTTGGCCAGCGGCGTCGGCAGGATGGCGGCGTGTCGGTCGGCGCGCTGGGCGTCGGTCAAATGCCGTGCCGCCCACTCGTTCAGGCGACGCCGCGTTGCCGTGTTTCGCAAGGGCGCAGTCACACCAGCCATTCAACGGCACCGGCGTCGTCGGCGGTGGGATTCCGTCGACGCCGGTCGCGGTGCGGGGTTAGTGTCGTCGCGGTGGTCCAGGGGGACGGTGGAAGCGGAGGTGGCCGATGGTCTCGGTTCAAACCCTGAGCGAGGACGAGCGGCGCACCGTGGCGCGGTGGGCTTTGGCCTGTGCCGAGCGGGTGGTGCCGCTGTTCGACGCCGACGCGGATTCGCGCGCCCAGATCCGTGACGCGGTCGAACGGACACGGGCCTACAGCGCGGGCGAGGGCGTGACGGCCCAGGAGATTCGCAAACGCCTCGTTGCGGCGACCGCGGCCAAAGCCGCCACGACGCCGGCCGGTGCCGCTGCGGCCCGATCCGTCGCCCAAGCCTCGGCGGTCGCCCACATGGGCGCCCATGCGCTGGGGGCGGCGGCCTACGCGGCCAAGGCGGTCGCCCTGGCCAATCCGGAGAATCCCGAGGCGGTGGCCGACGAGATCGCGTGGCAGATGGCGCAGCTCGCGGACGCGGAGCGGGCGATTCTGCGGCAGTTGCCGGAGGTCGGCACGGACTCGTCGGGACCGTTGGGCCCCGGCCTGTTGGCGACCGGCCAACTCGGTGCCGCGATTACCGAGCTGCAAGCCCGGATCGGCCACAGCTAGCCGCGTCAACCCGTCCAGAGTGCGCGCACCGCTCACGCAATGTCGACGAGGAGGCGGGTCAGCGCTGTTTCGACCGGTGACTCCGGTGGCGGCCGGTGGTGTGGCCGGGTGCGGTACATCGTCGGCCGGGGTGTGCGCGTAGGTCCGGTTCTCCCGGAATCCGGGGGTGCGGGGCACTGGGCAGCGCGGGGGTGGTTGAGCGGATTGGTCCGGTAGGGATGATCGCTGCCGGTGAGCCGCCAACCGGTCCGTCCTTCTCGGGGGCCGGCGGGAATCGGGGCGGTTTCCCATTGGCCGGGTCTGGTGCCGACGTTGCGGTTGTCGGGGCCGCAGGCCGGCGTGAGGTCGTTGACGTCGGTCTTGCCGCCGAGGGCCCAGTCCTGCGCGGCATGGTGGGCCTGGGTACGGGAGAAGGGTTCGGTGCACCCGGGGCGGGTGCAACCGTGATGGGCGCCGAAGAGTGCCAGGCGCTGGGCTTTGGTGGCGATGCGCTTGCTGCGGGCGAAGTCGAGAACGGTGCGGGTGTGGGTCTTGAAGACCTCCAGGTGCGGTGTGGCATCCGCGGCGAGGGAGATCAGGTCGCTGGTGGGGATCATCGTGCCGGTCGCGGTCAGGGCGACCCCCGCGCGGCGCGCCAGATCGGCCTCGTCGATGGTGATGACGAGTTCGGCGGGCAGGCGGTGGGGCCGGCCGAGGGCCTGGTGGCCGAGGATCCAGTCGAGGCCGCGTTCGAGGGCGTCGTGGTTGCGCTGGGCGGGCAGGCGGGAGTCGCGCCGGGCGGATTCGGCAAGGGAGGTCCGGTCGGCGTCGGTGAGGTCGGCCTTGGATCCGGTGTGGGTTTCCGGGTCGTCGGGGTTGTTCATCCCGGGGGCGGCCCAGTTGTCCAGGAGGACTTCGAGTTTCGCGCGCAGCGCCGGGGTGAGGTAGCCGCTGATCTTGGACATGAGTTGGCCGTCTTGGCGGCCGATGGTGATGCCGCGGCGGAGTTGGCGATCGGTGTCGTCGGCGAGGGTGCCGTCGGGGTCGAGGTGGGCCAGCAGGCGTTGCCCGAGGGGCCGCAGGTCGGCGGGCGCCATTTCGGCGGCGGAGCCGGCGAGGATGGTGGTGGCGGTGTCTACCTCGTCGGGTGAGGTGGACCGGGGAATCTTGGCGAGGATCGATTCGACTTCGATGACGTGCTCGGCCGAGATCGTTCCCTCGGCCGCGGCCGCCGCGAGGGGTTCGCGTTTGGGGGGCAGTTTGTCGCCGGTCATGGCGGTGAAGACGCCGATGGATTCGGCGGTGATGAGGCGGCGTTTGGCCTCGCCGTGGCCCAGTCGTAGATGTTGGGCATAGAACCGCTTGACAGTGGTGTGGCCGGTGCGGGTGAACAAGTCGCGGTCGCTGACCTCGACGAGCAACGCGGTATTGGCGGCCGCTGATCGCCGCCAGGCGCGCTCCAAGGTCTCCACCGCGGCCAGAACCTCGGCGTCCCCGGCCCGCGACAGCGGCATGGCGGCCAGTTTGGCGATCACCGCGTCGGCCAGTTCGGTCAGGGCGAGTGGGGAATCGGGAAGGGCGCCCGGATCGATCCCAGTGCTGGTCAACTGTGCTGTCATCGGTGGTCACCCCCTCGCGCGTCGCCGAATGCTCGAATATATGTTCAGTGTACCTCAATAGTGTGACCTGGGCAACACCGATCAGGCGTGGAACAGTCGACGGCTGGGCCGGCACCCGCCCCTCGACGCACTGAACTGTGGCCCCAGTGCGGGACCACAGCTCAGTGTGTGACTCAGAAGGTGATCAGGGGCAGGTCACCTTGATCTCGAAGGACTTCTTCGCCGGCGACATCGGGTTGGCGGTGTCGACTCCCGTCACCGTGCCGGTGATGGTGTAGGTGTTGCCGTCTTTGGTGGCCTTCGCCTCGCCGCCCGGCGTGCCCTTGGCGTAGCCGAGTGCCTGGCCGTTGGTGACACCGAGCCCGACGGTTTCCACCGTCGGGTTGTCGCCCGTCGTCAGCGTCGCCCCGACCCCCGCGGTTGCCCCGCCGGCCGTGTCGCCGATGGCGATGACGACCTTGCCGGCGTTCTCGGTGCAGACGACCGTCTTCGATGACATCTCCAACGGTTTGCCGTCGACGGTGACTGAGGCCTCGCCGCCGGTCTTCATCGCGTTCCCGGAGGTGTTGCTGTCGGAATCGCTGGAACACGCGCCCATGGCGCCGATAAGACCGACCGCGCCGGCGGTCGCGAAGAAGAGATGGATCTTGCGCATGACTGGCTCCAAAGTCCGTGTGACGAGCAGTCCGGTTGAACTGCTGGAATGACGGTAGACCTGCGTGTTCACCGCGATCGGCGATTGGGAAACGGACGGTGCGGGTGGGTCACGCGGTGCTGGTGAGTGCGGTCGAACCCGGATCTGAACCCCCCGATCGCACGGCATGATGGGGACATGGGCACCGAACAGCGTCGACTGGGACCGAATGTCACGCGCTGGGTGTCGCCACACGCGGGCGGATACCCCTACGGAAATCCGATCATGGTGACCGGGCGAGACGCCACCGTCCTGCTCGACAGTGCCGTCGGCGTCGACCCGCCACCGGCGGATTTGCTACTCCTGAGCCACTATCACGAGGACCACACCGTCGATGCGGCCACGCGCGCCCGACGCGTGGCGATTCACCACCGCGACGCTCCCGCGCTGCACAGTTGGGGCGGCTTCCTCGAGCACTACGGCCTGCCGCGGGGGGAGTGGGAGACCGACCTGGTCGAGCAATTCGGGTGGGCCCCGCTTCCCGCGGTCGACACCTTCGACGACACCGAGGTGTACGACCTCGGCGGCGGGGTCGCGATCCGGGTGGTCCCGCTCCCGGGGCACACGGCCGGGCATTGCGGCTTCCTCGTCGAACCCGACGGGGTGTTCTACATCGCCGACGTCGAGCTCTCCTCCTTCGGACCGGTCTACGGCGACCGCGACTCCAGCCTCGCCGACGTGCGGTCCACCCTCGCGGCCGTCGCCGACGTCGACGCGGCCGTCGTCGTGCCGTATCACGCGAAAGGCCCGTACTTCGACCGCGACGAGTTCCTCGCGGCACTGCGGCGGCACGCCGCGGCGCTCGACGCCCGCGAGGAGCGGTTGCTCGCGCTGCTCGCCGAGCGCCCGCGGTCGCGCGACGAGGTGGTCGGCGAAGGCGTCATCTATCGGGTGCAGACGGCGCCCTGGTTCGCCGACGAGGTGGAGCGCGCCATGACCGGACGCCACCTCGACGAACTGGTGGCCCGCGCAGTGGTGGCGGGGCCGGATGACGACGGGCGGTACCGGCTGCGCTGACCGGTGACGCTGCCGGATCTGTGGCACAGTGGCGCCATGTCCGATCTGCCCGTCGATCTCGTCGACGGCCTCGGGGTCCGGGCGTCGGCGCGGGTATCCGGCGGGGATATCGCCCGGGCCTACCGGCTGGAAACCGACGACGGTCCGCTGTTCCTCAAGTGGCGACCCGACGCCACGCCGGATCTGTTCGAGCGTGAGGCCGCCGGGTTGCGCGCCCTGCGCACCCACCGGGGCGACCTGGCGGTACCGGAGGTGCTGCGGTTGGCCCCGACCGGGCTGGTGCTCGAGTGGATCGACAGCGGTGCACCGTCGCCGACGACCGACGCTGACCTCGGCCGCGGGCTGGCGCGCCTGCACCGCACGACGAACCGCTGGTTCGGCGCGCTCGACGATTCCCCGGCCGGGTACCTCGGTTCGGTCGAAGTGGACTTGACCCCGACCGACGACTGGGCGGACTTCTTCGTGAAACGCCGGGTAATCCCGCTGGTGGAACAGTGTGTTGAGCAGGGGGTCGTCGCCGCAGCGGCGCTGGAGTCGATCACCCGGCTCGCGGCCCACGCCGAGGAGCTCTGCGGGCCGCCGGAACCGCCGGCGCTCGTCCACGGGGATCTGTGGGCCGGAAACCGGATGGTCGGCGCGGGCGGGCTCAACTGGTTGATCGACCCGGCCGCGCACTGGGCGCATCGGGAGATCGACGTGGCGATGATGATGCTGTTCGGCGGCTTCGGTGAGGACTGCTTCCGCGCTTACGACGACGAGTGCCCCCTGTCGCCGGGATGGCGCGACCGCGTGCGGTGGTATCAGCTGCCGCCGCTGCTGGTGCACGCCATCCTGTTCGGGGGCGGCTATGGTTCATCCGCTCTCGCGGTGCTGCGGCACTACGCCGCGCGGTATTGACCGGCTTCAGCTGATCCGGCCGACGTCCTCGTGCAGCAGCGCGGGCCAGCGGCGCACGTCGTCGGCGGTCTCGGCGACGGTGAGCGTCGCCCGCGGGAACACCCGCGCCAAGGTTTGGGCCGTCGACATCGGGTGCGACGGGTCGTCGACCCACGCGAGAATCCGCACCGGCACGTCGATGCGCGCCAACTCTGCCGGGGTCGGGAGATCGCTGGCGGCGGCACCACGGAAGACCGAGGGCAACAACTCTTCGACTACTTCCGGAACGGTTTCGGGGTGCCCGACCGCGGCGGGTGGCGGCGGGAAGTCGCGCCCGGCCGCCAGGAACGCCGCCTCGCCCGCCTCTTCGATCAGCGCGGCGTTGCGCCGGTACTGCTCGGCCTGCGCGACGCGGGTGTCCCAGGCGGTGGGCGGCAGCAGCAGGGTCAGCCCGGCAAAGCGTTGCGGATCGGCGACCGCGGCGTGCATCAGGGTTCCCGAGCCCATCGACGTCCCCACCCCGTAGACCTTCTCGTCGGGGAACCAGGCGTCGAGCACGTGGAGCAGGTCCTGGGCCAGATTCGGCCAGAGGTAGTCGTCGGGGACCGCGCGGCCGCGCGAATGCCCGTGCCCGCGGGCGTCGTAGCGCAGCAGCCGGGTACCCGAGAGGCCGTGGCCCAGATCGAGGTCGAGTACCCGGTCGCGCGCCCGGCTGCTGGTGAGCCCGTGCAACTGGACCACCGGGTGCCCGCCCTCATCGCTCAACTCGACTTCGAGCGAGGCACCGGGAACGTCGAATCCGGCCACGTCGGCTCCTCTCGTAGGAGGCCATCGTACGAAGACGCGGCACGTGCGGCGACCGCAACCGTGCGCCGGCCGCGCACGGCGGCCGCGACGGGTGGCCCAGCCGAGCGGAGCGAGCCGGCCGGCTTGGCAGTAGGGTTTCGCCATGCGGCTGACCAATGTCGCCCACCTGCGCCTCCCGTTCGGCCGGTTGCTGGGCTACGACGTCTCGGTGTCCGAACCGGGTGCCCCGTTGCCCGTCTCGTTCGACCAGCGCCGCCACGTCGGCGAGGGCGATCGCCCCGGGTCGTGGATGGCGCTGTCGTTCCGGTTGGCGGGGCCGGTGCCGCTCGACGACCTGGCCGCGGCGTGGCTGGCGGTCATCGCGCGGCACGGCACGCTGCGTTCGGTCTTCGCCCCGGACGAGGACGGCAAGCCGACCCTGGCCGGGGTGGAGATCGGGCCGGGGCAATGGGTGGACCATCCGATCGGGCCGGGCCAGGCGGTCAACGACGCGCTGCGTGACGTCCTCGACCGTGACTGCTCGTCGTATTCGCGCCCGGCACACCGGCTGTGCGTCCTGGACACCGCCGCCGGCCCGACGGTGATCGTCGCGGCCGACCACTCGCACGTGGACATGTGGTCGATGCTGGTGATCCTGCGTGACCTGTTGGCCTCGCTGGCCCAGCTCCGCGACGGGGGACCGGCCGCGCTCGGGGAGGTACCGCCTTTCGCCGCACACACCCGCGCCCTGCGTGAACGCCCCGAGGCGCCGATCGAGGTGCGGCAACGATGGGCCGAGATCATCGCCGACAGCGGCGGGGTGATGCCGCTGTTCCCGTTGCCGCTGGGCACCGCCCAACCGCATGCCGAGCGGGTCGAGGTGCGCGACGTCTTCGACGTCGACGACAGCGCCGCCTTCGCCGCGCAGGCCCGCGACGACGGCGTCTCGACCTTGGCGCTCGCGGTGTCGGCGATGACCGAGGTGACCCGCGACATGGCCGACGCGCCGCTGCGCGCGGTGTTCCCGGTGCACAGCCGGTACGACGAGACCTGGCACGACTCGGTCGGCTGGTTCATCACCAATTCGGTCCTCGAGTCGGACACGGTCGGCCCGCGCGCAGCCGCGGCGGCGGTCCGGGAGGCGGTCTGGTTGGGTTCCTGGCCGCTCGACGACGTGCTGGCCCCGTGGGGCGGCATGCCCGAGGCGCCGGGAATGTTCGCGATCTCGTGGCTGGACCTGCGCCGCCTCCCGGTCCGTGTCGACGCCGCCGGGCTTGACGCCCAATACGTGGGGGCGACGATCCGCACCGACGGTGTCATGCTCTGGTTCATCCTCGACGCGTCGGGATTGCACCTGCGGTGCCGCTATCCCGACACCCCGCAGGCGAGGGTGAACGTCGGGGGCTGGCTCGATCGCCTGGTCGCCACGCTGCAGGCCGGCGCGCGGTCATCGGTCGGCGGCGTCCTGCACAACCGAGACGGGGCCGCCTTCCGGGTGGAACGGGCCACGCGCGACGACGTGCCGGCGATCGTGGCGCTCCTGCTCGACGACCCGATCGGCCGTACCCGCGAAGTGGCCGAGTATGCACCGTACGAGGCCGCCTACGACGTCGTGGCGCGGGATCGTTCCCAGTACCTGGCCGTGGTGCGCGCCGCCGAGGGGACGGTCGTGGGCACCATGCAACTCACCGTCCTGCCCGGGTTGCTGCGCGGCGGGACCACCCGACTGCAGATCGAGGGGCTGCGGGTGGCACGCCCGGAACGCTCGCACGGATTGGGTGCGGCGATGCTGGCGTGGGCACACAAACACGGTCGGGCCCATGGTGCGTCGCTGGCACAGGTGACCACCGACGAGGAGCGGGAGCGGGCCCGCGAGTTCTATGCGCAGCAGGGTTACACCGCCACCCACGTCGGATTGAAACGGGATCTGTCGACTCACCCGTGACAGGCGACTCCGCCCGTGACAGGTGGCGCCGGGCACGGCAGACTGGCAACCATGAAACCCGGTGACACCGCACCCGACTTTGCCCTGCCGGACCAGACCGGCACGACCCGCAGCCTGTCCGAACTGCTCGCCGACGGACCGGTCGCCTTGTTCTTCTACCCGGCGGCGTTCACGCCGGGTTGTACCAAGGAGGCCTGTCACTTCCGCGACCTCGCGGCCGAGTTCGCCGCCGCGGGGGTCCAGCGGGTCGGCATCAGCCGGGACGCGGTGGAGAAGCAGGAGCGCTGGACCGGCGAACACAACCTGGACTATCCGTTGCTCGCCGACGTCGACGGCGCGGTCGCGCAGGCCTACGGCGTGCGCCGCGGGTTGTTGGGCAAGGTCGGGATGCCGACCAAGCGCACGACCTTCGCCATCCGTGCCGACGGCACCGTGGCCGACGTGATCGCCTCGGAGTTCGACATGTCGGTGCACGCCGACCGGGCGTTGTCGGCGCTCGCGCCCAAGTAGCGCGGAGTCAGAGCCGTCGCACCACGAAGTCCGATGCGGCGTCCATCATCCCGTTGAACGCGTAGAAGGCGTGCTGGATACTCGGCCCGCCGACGGGGGCACCGTTGCAGATGGTGTCACCGGGGGCGCAGAACTGCGCGACCTTGGGTGCGAAGCGCCCGGCAATGGTGATGGGCGGTGCGCCGACGTCGCGGATGAACCGCTTCGACGGGGCTCCGAAGGTAATCACCGCGGCGATGTGCGGGGTCACGCTCGCCGGCAGCGGCGCCGGCGCGTAGTGCGCGTACTGCTGGTACTTGCGCGGGATCTGAAGCTTGTCGACCAGGGCGTACCCGGCGACGACGGCGCCCTGGGAGAACCCGCCGAACACGATCCGGCTGCGCGGGCACCGCGCCGAGAGGTACTTGATCTCGTTCTGGGCGGCCTTGACCCCACGGTTCACCGAGTGGGCGAACTCGCCGCGGTTGGTGAACTTGTCACTCGCCTCGTACTGGACGCCCTGGGCGTGCAGCGATCGGCCGGGGGTGTGTCGGCGCAACGTTTCGACGAACGCCAGGCCGGTCAACCCGATGGGGGCTGCGGGTTCGGCCGTTCCCCGGGCCCACAACACCTCCACGTCGGCGCAGCGCGCAGCCGACGCCGGGGCGGCGGCGATCACCAGCCCGGACAGGGCGGTGAATGCGCTCAGGGCAAGGGCAGACCAACGTCGAATCATGTCGCCATCGTAACGGCATCGAGGGTGATCTGCGTCTCATGGCCCCGCTTCGCAGGTCAGGGCGCTTCGCCGTGCCCGAGGTTCCAGTCGGGCAGGGCTGCGTCGCGCACCCGGCGTTTGAGCTGCGCCGCGTCGGGAAAGCCGCCGTCGGCTGTGCGGTCCCAGACCCGTTCCCCGTCGACATCGACGGTGAAGACCCCGCCGGTACCGGGAACCAGGGTCACCCCGGCCAGCTCGGCGCCGAACGTCGAGAGCAGCTCGCCGGCCAACCAACTCGCGCGCAGCAACCAGTTGCACTGGCTGCAGTAGGTGATGGTGATCGCGGGTTCGGTCGTCGCGGGTTCGGGCATGCCGCCAAGACTGCCAGATCCCCTCTAGATTTGACCCATGGCAACCAACCCCATCGACCATCGGGACCGGGCGCGAGAGATCGTCGCGGGTCTCGACCTCGACCAGAAGGCGGCACTCACCACCGGCGCTGGCTTTTGGGACACCGTCGGGATCGACGGGGCCGGCATCGTCGCGGTGACGCTGACCGACGGGCCGCACGGCATCCGCAAACAGACCGAGGGCGGGGATGCGTTGGGGCTCAACAACTCCGTGGTCGCCGTCTGCTTCCCGCCGGCGGTCGCGATGGCGGCCACCTTCGACCCGGCGGTGGCCGAGGAGGTCGGCGATGCGCTCGGCCGAGCCTGCCTGGCGGAAAAGGTCGGCGTGCTCCTGGGGCCCGGGATCAACATCAAACGGTCGCCGCTGGGTGGGCGCAACTTCGAGTACTACTCCGAGGACCCGATCCTCGCCGGGGCGATGGCGGCCGCCTTCGTGCGCGGCGTCCAACGCCACGGCGTGGGGACGTCGCTGAAGCACTTCGCGGCCAACAACCAGGAGACCGAACGGTTCCGGATCAGCTCCGACATCGACCCACGGCCACTGCACGAGATCTACCTGCGCGCGTTCGAGCACGTGGTGCGCACGGCCCAACCCTGGTCGGTGATGGCCGCCTACAACAAGATCAACGGTGTCTATGCCACCCAGAACACCTGGTTGCTGACCGACACGCTGCGGCAGCGGTGGGGGTTCGAGGGGTTCGTCGTCTCCGACTGGGGGGCGGTGGACGACCGGGTGGCCGCCGCGGCGGCCGGGTTGGACCTTCAGATGCCCGGCCCCGGACAGGGCCCGGCGGAACTGGTGGTCGCCGTGCGGGAGGGGCGCCTGTCCGAGACGGCCGTCGACGCGTGCGCCGAGCGGGTCGTGTCGCTGGCCCTCGCGGCGCAGGCGAACTCGGTCGACACGACGTATGACCACGAGGCCCAGCACGAGCTCGCCGTCACCGCGGCGCGGCGGTGTCTGGTGTTGCTGGCCAACGAGCCCGTCGACGGCACGCCGCTGCTCCCGCTGGCGCCGACGACGCGGGTGGCGGTGATCGGCGAGTTCGCCCGGACCCCGCGCTATCAGGGCGGCGGGAGTTCGAAGGTGAACCCGACGCGTGTCGACGCGGCGGTGGATGCGATCGCGGCGTTGGCGCTACCGGACGTCGTGTTCGAACCGGGGTTCACCGTCGACGGCACGGGTGACGAGTCGGCGCTGCGGGCCGCGGCCGTCGCCCGGGCCGCGGCCGCCGAGGTGGCCGTGGTCTTCCTCGGCGTCCCCGCCGGCGACGAATCCGAGGGCTTCGACCGCACCGATTGGCGGCTCCCGCAGGTGCAACTCGACCTGTTGGTGGCGGTCCTGGCAGCCAATCCGGCCACCGTCGTCGTCCTGTCGCACGGGGCGGTGGTGGACCTGGCCGAGGTCGTGGCGGCGCCGGCCGTGCTCGACGGACTCCTGCTGGGCGAGGGCGGCGGGGCAGCGGTGGCCGACATCCTCTACGGCCTCGACGACCCGTCGGGCCGGCTGGCCGAGACCATTCCGCTGCGGCTGGCCGACAACCCCGCCCACCTGGACTTCCCCGGTGAGCAGCTCCACGTCCGCTACGGCGAGGGGGTCTTCGTCGGCTACCGCGGCTATGACGCGCGCGGGTTGGCGGTGCGCTTCCCCTTCGGCCACGGGCTGTCCTACACGACGACGACCTTCACCGAGGTGGCCGCCACGACCACCGCGGCCGGGATCGACGTGGCGATAACCGTGACCAACACCGGTGACCGCGACGGCCGCACCGTCGTGCAGGTGTACACCGGCCTGGACGAATCGGTGGTGGCCCGGCCGCCGCGCGAACTCAAAGGCATGGCCGCCCTGGCGTTGTCGGCCGGTGAGAGCCGCCGGGTGACCATTTCGCTCGCCCGTCCCGACCTGGCGTACTGGGATCGCGAGATCGACGATTGGGTGGTCGAGGGGGGCCGGTACCGGATCGACGTGGGGCACAGCAGTCGCGACATCGACGCCACCGTGTCGGTCGAGGTCGCCGGCGATACGTCGACGAAGCCGTTGGGCCTGGACTCGACGCTCTCGGAGCTGTTGGCGGTGCCCCACGGTCGGGCCGCGATCCTGGGTCAGCTGCAGAAGTCCTTGGGCCTCACCGAGATCGACCCGACCCTCGAGCAACTCATCGGTTCGATCCCGTTGCGGCGGGTGGTGCCGATGCTCGGCCTGGATGCGGCCGAGCTGACCGCGGCCCTCGCCGACGCGTGACCCGCCTCCACCCCGTCGACGCACGGATGCTCTGGTCGGCGCCCCAGATGCGCAGCGACCAGTTCCTCCTGTTCGCCTTCGACGGGAACGCCTCGCCGATCGACGAGGTGTGTGCCGCACTGCTCCACCGCGCGTCGGCGATTTCCAGCCTCACCACGGTGATCAGCGAGGTCCCGGGACACCTGGACTATCCGAGCTGGGTCCACGCCCCGGCCACCGCGGACCAGATCC
Source organism: Gordonia crocea (assembly GCF_009932435.1). Classification (NCBI taxonomy): domain Bacteria; kingdom Bacillati; phylum Actinomycetota; class Actinomycetes; order Mycobacteriales; family Gordoniaceae; genus Gordonia; species Gordonia crocea. The sequence continues at coordinate 12,925 of NZ_BJOU01000011.1, read as the reverse complement.
GGGTCCATCGGCTCGAGGACCCGACGTGGACCGGCATGCTGGCGCGGCTGGCGGATCTGTTGGCCGCACAACTGGATCCGGGCACCGCGGCGTGGCGGCTGCACCTGTTCGACGCGGTCGCCGGCCCCGATGATCCGGGCGGGTCGGCAGGGCTGCGCGTCGCGGTGCTGCAGATCTCCCATGCCCGCCACGACGGTCGCGGCGCGAGCGCGGTGGCCCGCCGGTTGTTCGGCGCGCCGTCGGCACCGGAGGCCGACGGCGGCCGGGTCGGGGCGGTGCCGACCGGAGTCGTGCTGACCGGAGCCGTGCCGAGCGGGGCGGTGCGGGCGGCGGCCGGGGTGCTGCGGCTACCCGTCCAGGTGGGACGGCTGGTGGTCGACGGAGCCGCCGCCTACCGGCTGTCCCGGTCGGCGGGACATCCCGGTCCCGGGCCCGTCGCACCGGCCCCGATCAACGGTCGGCCCGGACCCCGACGGGCGCTGCGCACCCTCACCGTCGCCCGAGACCGCCTCGGCGGCCGGGTGACCCCGGCCGCGGTGGCGGTGATCGGCGACGCCCTGGCCGCCGGCGGACTCGTCGACGGCGACCCGGTGGTGGAGCTGACGCTGGCCCGCGCCACCAGACGCGGACCGGCGAACGACTTCCACATGGTCGGCATCGCCAGCCGTACCGACCTGTCCGGCGAGTCGCGGTTGGCGGCGATCACCGCGGCCATCGACGCCGCGCGCGAGCGGGACCGCGCGCCGGCCCGGGTCGCCGCACGCCGCGCCGAGGCAGCCACCCCGGCACCGCTGATGCATTGGGCGGCAACGTCTGTCGATCCCGGCGACGGACCCCCGCCGGCGGTGACCGGACACACCGTGGTGTCCTCGGTGAACCGGGGTGCCGCCGATCTGACCCTCGCCGGCGGTCGGGTGCGCCTGACCGCCGGCTTCCCGGCGCTGTCGCCGGTGCACCGGCTGACCCACGGCGTGCACGGGATAGGCGCCACCGTCACCTTCTCGGTGCAGGCCGACCCCGAAGCCCTCGACATCGACGCCCATGTCGGCGCGCTGCGCGCCGCGTTGGACCGATGATCGCGCTACTGCTCCAGGCCGGGCTGTTCGTAGTTGTTGTTTGCGGCGCGGCCGCGGGTGAGGCGCTTGGGCAGGCGATCGGCCAGCCCGCCCAGCGGCGCGACTGAGGCGTTCAGCAGCTCGACGGTGGCCCGCAGGTCGCTGACCGCCTCCTGCATCGCGAGGAGGCTCGGGGTCAGCTCGCTCATGTTCTCGGCGAGTTCGCTGACGCGGTCGAGCGGTCCGCCGGGGGCGATCGTCCGCTCGACGGCGCCGTCCTTGCCCAGGAGCTGGTCGAGCAGACCGTCGTCGTCGGCGAGCCGCTCGATGATGCCGCCGGGCTCGGTGATCTTGTCGAGGATGCCGTCGGACTCGGTGAGCTTGTCGATGACCCCGCCGGGGGCGGTGAGCTTGTCGATCACCCCGTTCTCCGAGGTCAGGCGTTCCAGGATGCCCTCGTTCTCAGTGATCTGGTCGATCACGCCGCCCAAGCGGGTCAACCGGTCCAAGGGCCCGCCCTTGGCAGTGAGGCGCATGAGGATGCCGCCCTCCTCGGTCGCCTGGTCGAGTAGGCCGTGGCGGGCGGTGAGCTTTTCAAGGATGCCGTCGGAATCGGTGAGCCGGTCGACGACACCGCCCCGTTGGAGGAGCCGGTCGACGGGCCCACCGGGCGCCAGGGCCCGGCCGATGGGCCGATCGGGGCCGAGCAACTCGGCCACGTGGCTCAGGATCTCCAACGGGGAGCGGGTGTCGGCGAGCAGGTCGGAGTGGATCCCCAGTGCGTGGTTGACCTCGTTCTGCACGCCTTCGGCGGTGACCCGGGCGACGGAGACGGCGGACTCGACCGCGCCCAGCGCGACGCCGGTGATGGCGAAGCCCAGGCGGATCGGCAGTCCGACGACCATCTGCGGGGTCAGAGCGGGTTGACTTGTCATGGTGCCGAGCTTAGGGCACGGACAGCCGTTAGCTCGTCGGTTCGCCCCGCCCCTGCGCCGCGACGACCTCGGGCGACTCCTCGGGCTCCAGGCCCGCCATCGCCTCGGCGGCCCGCTGCTGCTCCTCCAGAGGGGTCAGCGTCTTGAGCTGCACCTCCTTGATGAACAGGATCGCGACCAGCGCCAGCGCGCCCATCACCGCGGCGATCAGGAAGATCGTCGGCACACCGTCGCCGAAGGCGGTCTGCTGGACCGCCGCGCAATCGGGCGACAGGTTGCCGGCGATGCCGGCCTTCAGCATCGTGCCGCACGATTCCACTGCCTCCTTGGCTCCCTGGATGCCCAGCGACCCGACGAGCGAGTGCCCGAGGGCGGTCAGGCCGGAAATCGTGAGGTCGGCGACGTGGGTGGACAGGACGGCACCGAGGACCGACACGCCGGCGGCACCGCCGAGCGAACGGAAGAAGGTCACCGTGGAGGTGGCCACACCGAGGTTCTCGGCGGGCACCGCGTTCTGCACCGGCAGGACCAGGTTCTGCATGACCATGCCCATACCCGTGCCGAGCACGAACAGGTAGAGGGCGATCAGCCACATGTTGGTGTGTCCGGTGACGGTGGACAGCAGGGCGAAGCCGACGGTCATCAGCGCGGCGCCGGCGATCAGGAAGTTCTTCCACCGGCCGAACTTCGTGATCAGCGCGCCGGAGATCGTCGAGAAGATCAGCGAGCCGCCGACCATCGGCAGGGTGAGCAGGCCGGAGACGGTCGGGGAGTAGCCGCGGCCGAGCTGGAAGTACTGGCCGAGGAACACCGCCGAGCCGAACAGTGCGACGCCGACCGCGATGCTGGCCAGGGTGGCCAGCGTGGTGGTGCGATCCCGGAACAGGTGCAGCGGGATGATCGGGTCGTTCACCTTCAGGAAGCCGGGCAGGAACGGGTTGAGCAGCTTCGCCTCGGCGAGCACCGCGAGGACCAGCAGCACCACACCCAGTGCGGCCAGCAGGTAGGACTCGCCCGACGCCCAGGGGAAGGACTTGCCGGCGAGGGTCACCCAGATCAGCAGGACGATGACGCCACCGGCGATCAGGGTCGCACCGAGGTAGTCGATACTGACGTTGGCTTTGCGGATGGTCGGGACGTTGAGGGTGCGTTGGATCACGACGAGCGCGATGATCGCGAGCGGAACGCAGACGTAGAAGGTCCAGCGCCAGCCGAGCCAGCTCGTGTCGGTGATGACGCCGCCCAGCAGCGGGCCGCCGACGGTGGCGATCGACATCACCGCGGCGATCGGGCCCTGGTAGCGGCCGCGTTCGCGGGGGCTGAACATGGAGGCGATCACGATGATGACCAGCGCCTGCAGGCCGCCCAGGCCGATGCCCTGGAGGGCGCGGAAGCCGATCAGTGCGCCGGCCGATTGCGACATGCCGGCCAGGATCGAGCCCAGGGTGAAGACCGAAAGCGAGATCTGGACCAGGAGCTTCTTGCTCATCAGGTCGGAGAACTTGCCCCAGATCGGGGTCGTCGCGGTGGACGCGAGCAGGGTCGCGGTCACCACCCAGGTGTACTGATCGGTGGTGCCGTGCAGGTCCTTGATGATCTGCGGCAGTGCGATGGACACGACGGTGGAAGACAGGAACGCGACGAACATTCCCAGAAGGAGGCCGACGAGGGCCTCGATCTTCTGGCGTTGGGTCATTGGTGTGGTGTCTGGCTCGGTGATGCTGTCAGTCATAGGGGCGCCTCTCGGAAAGCTGGCTGTCTGGACGGGTGCGTACCCCGGAGGTACGCAGCGTCGCGTGAATGGGTGGCCGGAACGGCGTGTGCACACGGCGGATCGCCGGGCAGACCTCTCATCCTACGAACTTTAGTTGCAACTCGCAACTATCCCGGATTATTCCGCGCGGTCGAAATCTTCGAGACTGGTGGCGAGGCGTCGCATCAGTTCGATCAACATCCCGATGTCGGCGGGATCCCACTGGGCCAGACGTGCCCGCCACTGCGGTACGTGGGTGGCGAACACCGCCGAGATGCGGGACCGGCCGTCGTCGGTGAGGGCGACGACGCGTGCCCGGGCGTCCTCGGGGTCGGGCCGGCGCTCGACGAGGCCGAGACGCTCGACCGCGTCGACCTGGCGGGAGACCGTTGACTTGTCGACGCCGAGGCCGTGCACCAGGTCCGACATACCGATCGGCTCGCGCCGCGCAACGGCCATCAGCAGCGGATAGCAGGACGGGTCGAGACTGGGGTGGATCTCGTGCGAGCGGTCCCGCGCGCGGACGCGTCCGCGACGCCAGAAGTCGGTGAGTTCGGATTCGAGTTCGGCGATCAGACCGTCGATCGGATCCGGACTGGACGCGTCGCTCACCCGCGGGCCTTGCTGTCCGACGACTTGGCCGCGGCCTTGGCGGCCTTCTTGAAGTCCCGGACCTGCTGCAGCGAGTCGGCGTCGACGACGTCGGCCACCGACCGGTACCCGGCCTTCGCGTAGTCGCCCGCGGCGTTGTCCCACCCGGCCGGGGCCACCCCGAGTTGCTTGGCGAGCAGGGCGAGGAAGATCTTCGCCTTCTGCTCGCCGAAGCCGGGCAGGGCCCGCAGCCGCGCCAGCAGCTCTGCGCCCGACGCCGCGTCGGACCAAATGGCGGCGGCGTCCCCGCCGTAGGAGTCGACGACGACCTGGGCGAGCGCCTGGATTCGGCCCGCCATCGACCGCCCGTAGCGGTGCACGGCCGGGGGAGTGGCACACAGGTCGGCGAAGGCGTCCGGTTCGGCCGCCGCGATCGCGGCCGGGTCGAGCGAGCCGAAGCGTTGGGCGAGCTTCAACGGCCCGGCGAACGCGCGCTCCATCGGGAACTGTTGATCGAGGAGCATCCCCGTGAGCAAGGCGAACGGATCGGTCGACAGCAGTTCGTCGGCCTCGGGATCCTGGGCGATCGTCAGCTGGGCGGAATTCGGCGAGTTGGCCATGCGGTGAGTCTATCGACCGATAGGGTGAGCCCATGCGACGCGGAGTGAAGACGGCACTGCGCCTGCTGGGGGCGGGGTTGATCGCGGGTGGCGCGATGGCCGCACCCGTGCATGCGGCACCCGGTGACGACCCCTATGCGGGAACCAAAAAGCTGGTCAAGACGATCCAATGCCCGGTGCGCGATCCGTGGCCCGGTCCGGACCTGCGTACCTGGGTCGACGTGTGGAACAACATCGACCATCCCTCCGACGGCTTACCGGCGCCGGCCATCGCGTTGATCGCGAGTACCCACCGGATGCAGATCACGATGACGCCGATCACCGAGTACACGATGTGGGTCCAGGTGCATTGGCGCAATGTCGACAACGGTCGCCGAGGCGTGGTGAAGGTCCGCTCGCGGGCCCCGCAGAACACCTGGCAGGCGGTGCTGCACCCGGGCAAGGGCCGGGTGAAGTTCGAGATCCACCAGTCGGTCGAGGTGATGTTCATCGTGCCCGGTGTAAACCCGCAGGTGTCGGTGTGCCGGGGGTCGGCGCAGTCGGTCTGACCCGCTCGTCCCGGTTCAGGCCTGCGGGGTGGACCGCGGTGCGGTGAGCAGCGAGTCGACGAGCAGGTACTGGGCGCCGAAGTAGCTGCCCAACACCCACGCCTCGAGCGCACTGCGCAGCGTCGGCGAGGAGGCCAGGTGGCGGCGGTTCATGATCACCGCGTCCGACGCCTGGAACAACAACCCACCCGCGGCGGCCTGGCGCCCGGACTGCCCGGCCAGCGTCGACATCCCGGCCAGCAGGGCGCCGTAGGGGCCGAGAACGGGCAGGACCGAGGGCGCCTTCGCCGCGACGACCGCGGCCGGCTCGCCCATCAAGGCCATGCGCGGGGCGAATCCGCGCCAGCTGTAACGCGCACCGCGGCGGGCGAAGACGGCCTGGTAGCAGACCTGGGCTCCGGCGAAGAAGGCCCCACCCTTGGCCAGGTACCGGTTCTTGGCGGGGGATTCGAGCGGTTCGAACTCCTCGCGGAACATCCAGTAGTCACCGGCCATCGAGAAACCGATGGCGCCGAGCGTCAAGGCGCGGTCGACGGGGGAGATGTCGGGCTGGGTCGCAGTCCGCACGGCCAGGATGGCCATCGGGAGGGGTTTGGTCGCCCCGGCCAGCCGACGGTGGGAGCGTGCGCCGGCGATCGTCGCCACCGCGCCGGTGAGCGCGGTGGCGGCGCCCCAAGCGACCCGGCTAGGAATTGATCACCCCGACGGCCGGCAGGAAGAAACATTCCCGGTTGCCGCTGGCTCCAGCTGTGCCATACACGGCTGCCAGGATAGTGCCCTTGCCGGTGTCGACGGGAACCAGGCGCACACCCGACAATCCGGGCAGTGCCTTCAACATCGGGTTGGTGTCCGAGAGGGAAGTGAGCTCGTTGACGCCGCCGCGCATGGTCGCGGTGTTGAACCATGCGACGCGCATCGTGCCGCGCTTGTCGTGGGAGTTGGCGTGGGCGTTGCTGTGGCCGGCGCCGGGGACGGTCGCATCGGCCGGGATGAAGGCGAAGGCCGTCTGCTTGTCCTTGACCAGGTTGGGGTCCGGCACCGTGATCCCGGGGAGGGGGAAGGGCAGCAGGCTCAGGGGGTTGGCGGTGCGCAGCGGCCAGGGGTCGGGGATCCCGGCGGCGCCGGCGTTGACCAGGCCGAGCGGGTTGTCGGCGGTCGGCGCGGCGCAAAACGGTGCGATCGACGGGGACAGCGGTTGAACCCCGGCCTGGCGGAGCAGGCTCATCGGGTCGCTGATCGCGTCGACCTGCTTCACGCCCGGCAGGGCGGCCTGTTGCGCCCCCGGGGCCGCGGCGGTGAGCGGTGAGATCTGTCCGGCGGCACCCATGATCGCCTGGAGGACTTCGACGAGGACCTTGTCGCCGCCCGCCTGCTTGGCGAACTTGAGTGCGGCGGCCAGTTCATCGTCGAACGGGACGGTCACCGGAAGGGTGTGGGCGCCGGGGGCGGGGCTGGGGGCTTTCGGTGCCGGTCGAACCGGTGCCGGGCGCGCCGGGGCCGGCGCGGCGGTGGCCAGCGGGCCGGCAAGGGCCACCGCGGCCGCAGAGGCCAGGCTGAGGGTCGCGCTGAGCGCGGGGCGGGAGAGTTTGCCGAGCATCGTTGTCACTCCAACGTGGGAACAGTAGGGCGTGTTACTAGTGGGATTGCTGTTACTAGTGAGGTTCTAGATACAGAACAACACGCATGTGACTAGACGTGCAATCGACGAGTCCGACCTGTGATCGGGCCGCAATCGGCCGTAGACAGCGACTCTCCGCCGACTGGGCCCTCAAATCCGCCGACTGGGCCCTCAAATCCGCCGACTGGGCCCTGATTCTCGTCGAGTGGGCCCCGTCGGCAGGGTTGCGTCAGACGTAGGCGATACCGATGACCGGAACGATCCCGCAGGACACCACGCGTTTGGACTTCGTCTTCACCGTGACGTCGCCGGAGATCACGGTCAGCACGCGGCCGCGGCCGGTGCTCGCGATGGCGGTGAAGGTGCCGGGGCCGTCGGTGGCGTTGATCTTCGGGTTGCGCCGCAGGTTGATGATGCCGGTGCGGCCGGTGTCGAGGTTGAGCCACTGGGCGATCAGGGGCCGGGCGCGGTTGTTCACCGCGGGGCCGGTGCCGAGGCTGGTGTAGACGTAGCCGACCTGCCCGCGCTTCGGGCCGGGGGCGGGGGCCTTCTGGGGGCCGGCGGTGACCAGGGCGCGCCCCAGCGAGTTGCCGCCGCCGAGCGAGCCCAGCGAACCGGTCGCCGACTCGGGCATGCAGCCGATGCCGATCGTCGGGTAGAGGAACTCCTGGATGCGCGGCGCGCCCGGGCCGCGCGGGATCTCCGGATCGCCGGGCTTGGCCTTCTTCTTGGCGACCGGCAGCCGGTTCGTCCGGTGGTATGCGGCGACGCTGCGCTTGCCCGGCTCGCCGAGGAAGTCGATGATCTCGCGCCACACCTCGCGCACCTGCGGCGGGAGGTTGGGGTTGGACCCGAGGGTGTTGGCGTCGGCGAACAGCGCCGGGTTGACCTTGCCGTCCGGGCCGGGGGTGGCCATCGAGCCGATGATGGCCGGCGCGAAGGCGCCGAGGGAATCGAGCACCTGTCGGTCGACCTTGGTGGGGACCGCGGCCAGTGCGGAGGTCAAGCCGTCCGGCGACGCGACGGGCGCGGCCGGTGCGGCCAACGCGGGGGCGGCGGGGGCCAGCAGGCCCGCGGAGATGGCGACGGTGGCCGCAAGGCGCGGGAGGGTCGGTCGCACGGGGTTAGGTCCTTATCGTCGGCGAAGCGGGATCGCGCGTCAGTCTATGTGCCGCGACCACCATGGGTCGAACGCGTCCGCAGCCAGCACCATAACCCCTGGAGCATGTGGCTATTGTGGCTGGTGATTCAATTGTTACTGTCTGGTTTCCGGCTCGTTCACCGTCTCGGGCATTGGTCGGGCCCATCGCAGGGGTCGGCGCCGACGCCTGGTGGTTAGATCGAGCCATGCGAATCGGACACTTCGCGGCGGCGTCGTCGACCCGTCGGATCGGTAGTGCTTTCCTGGCCGCGGCGGTGGCCGTCGGCGTGGTCGGCTGCGGCGGATCCGACGACCGCGGCAGCGTCACGATGCTCGTCTACGACTCCTTCGACCTGCCCTCGTCGGTCATCGACGAGTTCCACGCCGCCACCGGCATCACCCTCAAGATCGCCAAGTCCGGCGACTCGGGGAAGATCGCGTCGCAGATCTCGCTGACCCCGGGGTCACCCAAGGGCGACCTGGTCTACGGCATCGACAACACCTTCGCCGCCCGCCCCATCGAAGCCGGGGCCCTCATGCCGTACGTGTCGCCGGCTGCGGCCAACGGCGCATCCGAGTATGCGCTGAAATCCGCGCCCGACCTGCTGACTGCGGTCAGCCGCGGCGATGTCTGCCTCAACATCGACTCGTCATGGTACGAGCGCCGGGATGCCCAGCCGCCGCAATCCCTCGACGACCTGACGAAGCCCGCCTACCGCAACCAGGCCGCACTGCTCGACCCGCGCACCTCCTCGCCCGGTATCTCCTTCCTATTGACGACGATCGGCCAGAAGCGGCGGGGGTGGGAGGACTACTGGCGCAAGGTGGTCGCCAACGGTGCCACCATCGTCTCGGGCTGGGAGATCGCCTACAACCAGCTGTTCAGTGCGGGTGCCGGCCGCGGGTCCAAGCCGATCGTCGTGTCCTACGCCTCGTCGCCGGTGGCGACGCCGGGCACCGAGGCGCTGCTGGAGACCTGCTTCCGGCAGGTCGAGTACGCGGGCATCCTCAAGGGGGCGGCCAACGTGGACGGGGCGCGCAAAGTGATCGACTTCCTCCTCGGTCCGAGTGTCCAGAAGGCACTGCCGGCGTCGATGTTCGTCTACCCGGTGACGCGTGACACCCCGCTTCCCGACGGCTGGTCGACCCGCGCGCCGATGCCGGAGTGGACGGTCAACATGCCGCCGGGCTACATCGCCAAGAACCGGGAGAAGTGGCTGCAAGAGTGGCGCGACGCAGTGGGACGGTGACCCGCAGTCGCCCGGGAATCGGGCTGGTCACCGGTGTGGGGCGCCCGAGGATCACCACCGCCGGCCTCGGATTGGCACTACTGGGCGCGATTCCGCTCGTCTTCCTCGTGATCTTTTTCGGCTGGCCCCTGGTCGCCCTGTTCGACCGCGCCGCGGGAACGGGGGACGGTGCGGGGATCCTCACCCTGTGGCGACGGTCGGGGGCGGGCCCGCTGCTGGTATTCACCCTCGCCCAGGCGGCGGCCTCGACGGTCCTGACGCTGATCGTCGCGGCGCCGATCACCTGGCTCGTGGCCCGGGTCCGGTTTCCCGGCTCGCGCTTGTTCCTGGTGGTGGTCACGCTGCCCTTCGTCTTGCCGAGCGTCGTGGTGGGGATGGCCTTTCGGGCGGTGTTCACCGGACCGTTGTCCTTCCTGCCGGCCGCGCTCGGCGGGGCGCTCGACGAGGCCGGTCCCAGCCTCGTCCCGGTGCTGTGCGCCCACGTCTTCCTGAACGTGGCCGTCGTCGTGCGCGTGGTCGCGGCGGCCTGGTCCGGACTGGACCCGCGGCTCGAACAGGCCGCCCAGGTCAGCGGTGCCGGACCGGTGCGGGCGTTCACGACGGTGACCCTGCCCCGGCTGCTGCCCGCGATCGCGGCGGCGGCGGCCCTGGTCTTCTTGTTCTGCACGACGAGTTACGGGGTGATCATGGTGCTCGGCAACGGGCAGCTGCACACGGTCGAGACCGCCATCTACACGGAGGGCGTCGGATCCTTCCACCTGCCGGAGGCGGCGGCGCTGTCGGTGCTGCAGATCGGCGTGGTGGTGGCGACTCTGGCCGTCGTGCGACTGCTCTCTCGCCGGGTGCCGGGGAACCGGGCCATCGAGCAGTCGCCGATCCCGGTCCGCGGGTGGACCCGGATCGCCGGGGTGCTCACCGCGCTGTGGGCGGCACTGTGGTTGGTGGTGCCCCTTGTCGTCTTGGCCCTCTGGTCGGTGCGCCCGGCGGGGCCGGGGAGTTGGACCCTGGCCGGGTACCGCGCGCTGGGTGCCGAGGTCAACGGCATGACGCCGCTCGCGTCGGCAGCGATGTCACTGCGCACCGCGGTGGTCGCCGCGGTCCTGGCCGTGGTGTTCGGGCTGGCCGCCGCGATCGTGGTCGCCCGGCTGCGCGGCCCGCTGCGCGAAGTCGGCGAACTGATCGCGACGATCCCGCTGGGCGTCAGCGCGGTCACCCTCGGATTCGGCTACACGCTGGTGTTCGCCGGGTGGCCGAGCGCGCTGGCCAACTCGTGGTGGGTGATCGCCGCGGTCCAGGCACTGGTCGCCGTGCCGCTGGTGATCCGGATCGCGGTGCCGGCCCTGGAACAGGTCCCGGCCGGCCTGACCACGGCGGCGGCGACCCTGGGCGCCCGGCCGCTGCGGGTCTTCAGCACGGTGGAACTGCCCCTGGTGAGACGGTCGTTCGCGGTTGCCGCGGGTTTCGCCTTCATCTTGAGTCTGGGCGAGTTCGGCGCGACCAGCTTCCTGGCCCGGGTCGACACCACCACCCTCCCGGTGATGATCGGCACCGCCTTGAACCGCCCCGGCGAGGCGAACCTCGCCGCGGCGATGGCCTGCTCGATGGTGCTGGTCGTCGTCACAGCGGTCGCGGTCGGGATCGTCGAGGCCGTCCGGCCGAACGCGGGTGCACTGCTATGACGCTCGTGGTGGATTCGGTCGCGGTCGACTACGGCGACGCGCGGGTGGTGCGCGACGTGTCGCTGACCCTCGCGACGGCGCCGCCGGCGGGTCCGGTGACGGCGATCCTCGGGCCGTCGGGATGTGGCAAGTCGACGTTGTTGCGCGCGGTGGCCGGTCTGGTCCCGCTGGCGTCGGGCACCATCGCCTTCGACGGGCAGGACCTGGCGGCGGTCCCGCCGCATCGGCGGGACTTCGGCATGGTGTTCCAGGACGCCCAGTTGTTCCCGGGCCGCTCGGTGGCGGCGAACATCGCCTATGGACTGCGCGCCCGAAGGTGGCCGCGCGAGCAGATCGCCGATCGCGTCGCGCAAATGCTCGACCTGGTCCGGCTGCCCGGGATGGCCCGCCGCCGCGTCGACGACCTGTCCGGTGGCCAGGCGCAACGGGTGGCGCTGGCCCGCGCATTGGCACCGCGGCCCCGTCTCCTCCTGCTCGACGAGCCGCTCGCCGCTCTCGACGCCCACCTGCGCGGCAAGCTGGCCGACGACATCGTCGGCATCGTCGAGGCCACTGCCACCCCGACGATCGTCGTCACCCATGACCACGACGAGGCCGCGACGATGGGCGACACCGTCATCGTCATGCGCGACGGTGGCGTCGTCGCCGCCGACCTCGCCGCCCGCGTCTGGCGGTACCCGCCCGACGAGTGGACGGCACACTTCCTCGGGTGGGAAAACCTGTTGGCCGCCGAGCGGATCGGCGACGTGGTGCGCACCGAGTTGGGTGATCTGCCGACCCGACAACTCGGGATCGGCGCCGACGACCCGGTCGGCGCGGTCGCCATCCGGGCCGAGTCGCTGCGCGCCCGCCCCGTCGGTGCTGGACCCGGCGGCACGGTCGCCCTGCCGGTGCTGCGGGTGCGCGAGTTGCCCGAGCGGACCCAGGTCATCCTCGACGGTTCGGCGCTGAACACGCCGGTGGCCGAGCTCGGCGCCCTCGCCGACGACGACACACCCCCGCCGCGGCCGGGAGACCGGATAACCGTCCGCCTCGTCGGGGCCCGCACCGGCATCGTGACCGGGCGGGGCGACTGATGGTCCGCATCGTCGTGGCCGGGGCGGTCATCCGGGAGTGGGGCGGGGCGAACCGGGTGCTACTGGCCCAGCGGGCCTATCCGCCGCACCTGGCCGGGCTGTGGGAATTGCCCGGCGGCAAAGTCGAGGAGGGCGAGTCGCCGGCGCAGGCACTGGAACGCGAACTGCGCGAGGAACTGGAGATCGAGGTGGTCGGCGGTGACCGGATCGGCGACGCGGTGCCCGTGGGGGATGACCTCGAACTGCGCGCCTACCGCGCGCGGTGGGTAGCCGGGGAACCGGTGGCGGTCGAGCACCGGGCGCTCGGGTGGTTCGACGACGCCGAGGTGGTGCGGTTGGCGGACAGCGGTGAAATGGTCCCCGCCGACGTCGGGTGGGTTCGCGAGTTGGTCGACCTGCTCAGGCGACCCGGGCCTTTTTGATGGCCTTGTCGAGCTTTTTGCGATTCATCGAGTCGAGGTCGAGCTTGTTGAGGCGGTGGACCACGACCGGGCAGCGCAGGCAGCGGACGTCTTTGCGGCAGCACTTCTTCTTCGGCTTGAGGTGGCGCACCTTGGCCGCGCTTTTCTTACTGCCCACGTCAAGGATTTTAGCCTAGGTAAACCTTATCAAGGCAGTCGGAGGCCGATGGTCCCGACGTGAGCGGGGTCTCACCACAC
>NZ_BJOU01000010.1 GCF_009932435.1 Gordonia crocea | reverse complement strand
TAGAACAACACGCATGTGACTAGACGTGCAATCGACGAGTCCGACCTGTGATCGGGCCGCAATCGGCCGTAGACAGCGACTCTCCGCCGACTGGGCCCTCAAATCCGCCGACTGGGCCCTCAAATCCGCCGACTGGGCCCTGATTCTCGTCGAGTGGGCCCCGTCGGCAGGGTTGCGTCAGACGTAGGCGATACCGATGACCGGAACGATCCCGCAGGACACCACGCGTTTGGACTTCGTCTTCACCGTGACGTCGCCGGAGATCACGGTCAGCACGCGGCCGCGGCCGGTGCTCGCGATGGCGGTGAAGGTGCCGGGGCCGTCGGTGGCGTTGATCTTCGGGTTGCGCCGCAGGTTGATGATGCCGGTGCGGCCGGTGTCGAGGTTGAGCCACTGGGCGATCAGGGGCCGGGCGCGGTTGTTCACCGCGGGGCCGGTGCCGAGGCTGGTGTAGACGTAGCCGACCTGCCCGCGCTTCGGGCCGGGGGCGGGGGCCTTCTGGGGGCCGGCGGTGACCAGGGCGCGCCCCAGCGAGTTGCCGCCGCCGAGCGAGCCCAGCGAACCGGTCGCCGACTCGGGCATGCAGCCGATGCCGATCGTCGGGTAGAGGAACTCCTGGATGCGCGGCGCGCCCGGGCCGCGCGGGATCTCCGGATCGCCGGGCTTGGCCTTCTTCTTGGCGACCGGCAGCCGGTTCGTCCGGTGGTATGCGGCGACGCTGCGCTTGCCCGGCTCGCCGAGGAAGTCGATGATCTCGCGCCACACCTCGCGCACCTGCGGCGGGAGGTTGGGGTTGGACCCGAGGGTGTTGGCGTCGGCGAACAGCGCCGGGTTGACCTTGCCGTCCGGGCCGGGGGTGGCCATCGAGCCGATGATGGCCGGCGCGAAGGCGCCGAGGGAATCGAGCACCTGTCGGTCGACCTTGGTGGGGACCGCGGCCAGTGCGGAGGTCAAGCCGTCCGGCGACGCGACGGGCGCGGCCGGTGCGGCCAACGCGGGGGCGGCGGGGGCCAGCAGGCCCGCGGAGATGGCGACGGTGGCCGCAAGGCGCGGGAGGGTCGGTCGCACGGGGTTAGGTCCTTATCGTCGGCGAAGCGGGATCGCGCGTCAGTCTATGTGCCGCGACCACCATGGGTCGAACGCGTCCGCAGCCAGCACCATAACCCCTGGAGCATGTGGCTATTGTGGCTGGTGATTCAATTGTTACTGTCTGGTTTCCGGCTCGTTCACCGTCTCGGGCATTGGTCGGGCCCATCGCAGGGGTCGGCGCCGACGCCTGGTGGTTAGATCGAGCCATGCGAATCGGACACTTCGCGGCGGCGTCGTCGACCCGTCGGATCGGTAGTGCTTTCCTGGCCGCGGCGGTGGCCGTCGGCGTGGTCGGCTGCGGCGGATCCGACGACCGCGGCAGCGTCACGATGCTCGTCTACGACTCCTTCGACCTGCCCTCGTCGGTCATCGACGAGTTCCACGCCGCCACCGGCATCACCCTCAAGATCGCCAAGTCCGGCGACTCGGGGAAGATCGCGTCGCAGATCTCGCTGACCCCGGGGTCACCCAAGGGCGACCTGGTCTACGGCATCGACAACACCTTCGCCGCCCGCCCCATCGAAGCCGGGGCCCTCATGCCGTACGTGTCGCCGGCTGCGGCCAACGGCGCATCCGAGTATGCGCTGAAATCCGCGCCCGACCTGCTGACTGCGGTCAGCCGCGGCGATGTCTGCCTCAACATCGACTCGTCATGGTACGAGCGCCGGGATGCCCAGCCGCCGCAATCCCTCGACGACCTGACGAAGCCCGCCTACCGCAACCAGGCCGCACTGCTCGACCCGCGCACCTCCTCGCCCGGTATCTCCTTCCTATTGACGACGATCGGCCAGAAGCGGCGGGGGTGGGAGGACTACTGGCGCAAGGTGGTCGCCAACGGTGCCACCATCGTCTCGGGCTGGGAGATCGCCTACAACCAGCTGTTCAGTGCGGGTGCCGGCCGCGGGTCCAAGCCGATCGTCGTGTCCTACGCCTCGTCGCCGGTGGCGACGCCGGGCACCGAGGCGCTGCTGGAGACCTGCTTCCGGCAGGTCGAGTACGCGGGCATCCTCAAGGGGGCGGCCAACGTGGACGGGGCGCGCAAAGTGATCGACTTCCTCCTCGGTCCGAGTGTCCAGAAGGCACTGCCGGCGTCGATGTTCGTCTACCCGGTGACGCGTGACACCCCGCTTCCCGACGGCTGGTCGACCCGCGCGCCGATGCCGGAGTGGACGGTCAACATGCCGCCGGGCTACATCGCCAAGAACCGGGAGAAGTGGCTGCAAGAGTGGCGCGACGCAGTGGGACGGTGACCCGCAGTCGCCCGGGAATCGGGCTGGTCACCGGTGTGGGGCGCCCGAGGATCACCACCGCCGGCCTCGGATTGGCACTACTGGGCGCGATTCCGCTCGTCTTCCTCGTGATCTTTTTCGGCTGGCCCCTGGTCGCCCTGTTCGACCGCGCCGCGGGAACGGGGGACGGTGCGGGGATCCTCACCCTGTGGCGACGGTCGGGGGCGGGCCCGCTGCTGGTATTCACCCTCGCCCAGGCGGCGGCCTCGACGGTCCTGACGCTGATCGTCGCGGCGCCGATCACCTGGCTCGTGGCCCGGGTCCGGTTTCCCGGCTCGCGCTTGTTCCTGGTGGTGGTCACGCTGCCCTTCGTCTTGCCGAGCGTCGTGGTGGGGATGGCCTTTCGGGCGGTGTTCACCGGACCGTTGTCCTTCCTGCCGGCCGCGCTCGGCGGGGCGCTCGACGAGGCCGGTCCCAGCCTCGTCCCGGTGCTGTGCGCCCACGTCTTCCTGAACGTGGCCGTCGTCGTGCGCGTGGTCGCGGCGGCCTGGTCCGGACTGGACCCGCGGCTCGAACAGGCCGCCCAGGTCAGCGGTGCCGGACCGGTGCGGGCGTTCACGACGGTGACCCTGCCCCGGCTGCTGCCCGCGATCGCGGCGGCGGCGGCCCTGGTCTTCTTGTTCTGCACGACGAGTTACGGGGTGATCATGGTGCTCGGCAACGGGCAGCTGCACACGGTCGAGACCGCCATCTACACGGAGGGCGTCGGATCCTTCCACCTGCCGGAGGCGGCGGCGCTGTCGGTGCTGCAGATCGGCGTGGTGGTGGCGACTCTGGCCGTCGTGCGACTGCTCTCTCGCCGGGTGCCGGGGAACCGGGCCATCGAGCAGTCGCCGATCCCGGTCCGCGGGTGGACCCGGATCGCCGGGGTGCTCACCGCGCTGTGGGCGGCACTGTGGTTGGTGGTGCCCCTTGTCGTCTTGGCCCTCTGGTCGGTGCGCCCGGCGGGGCCGGGGAGTTGGACCCTGGCCGGGTACCGCGCGCTGGGTGCCGAGGTCAACGGCATGACGCCGCTCGCGTCGGCAGCGATGTCACTGCGCACCGCGGTGGTCGCCGCGGTCCTGGCCGTGGTGTTCGGGCTGGCCGCCGCGATCGTGGTCGCCCGGCTGCGCGGCCCGCTGCGCGAAGTCGGCGAACTGATCGCGACGATCCCGCTGGGCGTCAGCGCGGTCACCCTCGGATTCGGCTACACGCTGGTGTTCGCCGGGTGGCCGAGCGCGCTGGCCAACTCGTGGTGGGTGATCGCCGCGGTCCAGGCACTGGTCGCCGTGCCGCTGGTGATCCGGATCGCGGTGCCGGCCCTGGAACAGGTCCCGGCCGGCCTGACCACGGCGGCGGCGACCCTGGGCGCCCGGCCGCTGCGGGTCTTCAGCACGGTGGAACTGCCCCTGGTGAGACGGTCGTTCGCGGTTGCCGCGGGTTTCGCCTTCATCTTGAGTCTGGGCGAGTTCGGCGCGACCAGCTTCCTGGCCCGGGTCGACACCACCACCCTCCCGGTGATGATCGGCACCGCCTTGAACCGCCCCGGCGAGGCGAACCTCGCCGCGGCGATGGCCTGCTCGATGGTGCTGGTCGTCGTCACAGCGGTCGCGGTCGGGATCGTCGAGGCCGTCCGGCCGAACGCGGGTGCACTGCTATGACGCTCGTGGTGGATTCGGTCGCGGTCGACTACGGCGACGCGCGGGTGGTGCGCGACGTGTCGCTGACCCTCGCGACGGCGCCGCCGGCGGGTCCGGTGACGGCGATCCTCGGGCCGTCGGGATGTGGCAAGTCGACGTTGTTGCGCGCGGTGGCCGGTCTGGTCCCGCTGGCGTCGGGCACCATCGCCTTCGACGGGCAGGACCTGGCGGCGGTCCCGCCGCATCGGCGGGACTTCGGCATGGTGTTCCAGGACGCCCAGTTGTTCCCGGGCCGCTCGGTGGCGGCGAACATCGCCTATGGACTGCGCGCCCGAAGGTGGCCGCGCGAGCAGATCGCCGATCGCGTCGCGCAAATGCTCGACCTGGTCCGGCTGCCCGGGATGGCCCGCCGCCGCGTCGACGACCTGTCCGGTGGCCAGGCGCAACGGGTGGCGCTGGCCCGCGCATTGGCACCGCGGCCCCGTCTCCTCCTGCTCGACGAGCCGCTCGCCGCTCTCGACGCCCACCTGCGCGGCAAGCTGGCCGACGACATCGTCGGCATCGTCGAGGCCACTGCCACCCCGACGATCGTCGTCACCCATGACCACGACGAGGCCGCGACGATGGGCGACACCGTCATCGTCATGCGCGACGGTGGCGTCGTCGCCGCCGACCTCGCCGCCCGCGTCTGGCGGTACCCGCCCGACGAGTGGACGGCACACTTCCTCGGGTGGGAAAACCTGTTGGCCGCCGAGCGGATCGGCGACGTGGTGCGCACCGAGTTGGGTGATCTGCCGACCCGACAACTCGGGATCGGCGCCGACGACCCGGTCGGCGCGGTCGCCATCCGGGCCGAGTCGCTGCGCGCCCGCCCCGTCGGTGCTGGACCCGGCGGCACGGTCGCCCTGCCGGTGCTGCGGGTGCGCGAGTTGCCCGAGCGGACCCAGGTCATCCTCGACGGTTCGGCGCTGAACACGCCGGTGGCCGAGCTCGGCGCCCTCGCCGACGACGACACACCCCCGCCGCGGCCGGGAGACCGGATAACCGTCCGCCTCGTCGGGGCCCGCACCGGCATCGTGACCGGGCGGGGCGACTGATGGTCCGCATCGTCGTGGCCGGGGCGGTCATCCGGGAGTGGGGCGGGGCGAACCGGGTGCTACTGGCCCAGCGGGCCTATCCGCCGCACCTGGCCGGGCTGTGGGAATTGCCCGGCGGCAAAGTCGAGGAGGGCGAGTCGCCGGCGCAGGCACTGGAACGCGAACTGCGCGAGGAACTGGAGATCGAGGTGGTCGGCGGTGACCGGATCGGCGACGCGGTGCCCGTGGGGGATGACCTCGAACTGCGCGCCTACCGCGCGCGGTGGGTAGCCGGGGAACCGGTGGCGGTCGAGCACCGGGCGCTCGGGTGGTTCGACGACGCCGAGGTGGTGCGGTTGGCGGACAGCGGTGAAATGGTCCCCGCCGACGTCGGGTGGGTTCGCGAGTTGGTCGACCTGCTCAGGCGACCCGGGCCTTTTTGATGGCCTTGTCGAGCTTTTTGCGATTCATCGAGTCGAGGTCGAGCTTGTTGAGGCGGTGGACCACGACCGGGCAGCGCAGGCAGCGGACGTCTTTGCGGCAGCACTTCTTCTTCGGCTTGAGGTGGCGCACCTTGGCCGCGCTTTTCTTACTGCCCACGTCAAGGATTTTAGCCTAGGTAAACCTTATCAAGGCAGTCGGAGGCCGATGGTCCCGACGTGAGCGGGGTCTCACCACACGCCGACGATTGTTTTCCGGGGCGTTTGCGTCGCTAGAATTACCCGGTTGGCGATTCGGCGCCGGGAGCGGGGCCGATCGCGATACTCCTGCCCACCATCAGAAAGTCCCGCTTGTGAGCGCTGCTCGAAACTTCCGAAACGTCGCCATCGTCGCGCACGTCGACCACGGGAAGACCACCCTCGTCGACGCCATGCTCCGCCAGTCCGGCGCGTTCGCCGAACGTAGTGAGCCGGTCGACCGCGTCATGGACTCCGGTGACCTCGAGCGCGAAAAGGGCATCACCATCCTCGCCAAGAACACCGCGGTGCACCGCCGCCAGCCCGACGGCACCGAGGTGATCATCAATGTGATCGACACCCCCGGGCACGCCGACTTCGGCGGCGAGGTCGAGCGCGGTCTGTCGATGGTCGACGGCGTGGTGCTGCTCGTCGACGCGTCTGAGGGCCCGCTCCCGCAGACCCGCTTCGTGATGCGCAAGGCGCTGGCCGCCGCACTGCCGGTGATCCTCGTCGTGAACAAGACCGACCGCCCCGACGCGCGCATCGACGAGGTCGTGCACGAGGCGCAGGACCTGCTGCTCGACCTGGCCAGCGACCTCGAGGACGAAGAGGCGAGCCAGGCCGCCGAGCTCGCGCTGGAACTGCCGGTGCTCTACGCGTCGGGCCGCGCGGGCGTGGCGTCGATGAACAAGCCCGCCGACGGCTCGGTACCCGACGGCGACAACCTCGACCCCTTCTTCGATGTGCTGATGGAGCACGTCCCCGCCCCGAAGGGCGACCCGGCCGCGCCGCTGCAGGCGCACGTCACCAACCTCGACGCGTCGGCCTTCCTCGGCCGCCTCGCCCTGGTCCGCATCCACAACGGCACGTTGCGCAAGGGCCAGCAGGTCGCCTGGTGCCGCGAGGTCATCGGCGACGACGGCGAGCCGAAGGCCATCGTCGAGAAGGCCAAGATCACCGAGCTGCTGGCCACCGTCGGCGTCGAGCGCGAACCGGCCGAGGAGGCCGTCGCCGGCGACATCGTCGCGGTCGCGGGCATGCCCGAGATCATGATCGGCGACACCCTCGCCGACGCCGAGAACCCCCAGCCGCTGCCGCGGATCACCGTCGACGAGCCGGCCATCTCGGTGACCATCGGCACGAACTCGTCGCCGCTGGCCGGCCGCGTTTCCGGGCACAAGCTCACCGCGCGCATGGTCAAGACGCGTCTGGACACCGAACTCATCGGCAACGTGTCGCTGCGGGTCGTCGACATCGGTCGCCCCGACGCCTGGGAGGTGCAGGGCCGTGGCGAACTGGCGCTGGCCATCCTGGTCGAGCAGATGCGCCGCGAGGGATTCGAGCTGACCGTCGGCAAGCCGCAGGTCGTCACCCGTCAGATCGACGGCAAGCTGCACGAGCCGTTCGAGCACCTCACCATCGACACCCCCGAGGAGTACCTCGGCGCGGTCACCCAGCTGCTGGCCGCCCGCAAGGGCCGGATGGACCAGATGGCGACCAACGCCCACGGCTGGGTGCGGATGGAGTTCATCGTGCCGAGCCGCGGACTCATCGGATTCCGCACCGACTTCCTCACCGAGACCCGCGGCACCGGTATCGCCAACGCCGTGTTCGACGGCTACGCGCCGTGGGCCGGCGAGATCCGCGCCCGGCACAGCGGCTCGCTGGTCAGCGACCGCCAGGGCTCGGTGACGCCCTACGCGATGATCCAGCTCGCCGACCGGGGCACCTTCTTCGTCAACCCAGGCGACGACACCTACGAGGGCCACGTCGTCGGGATCAACCCGCGCGCCGAGGATCTCGACATCAACGTCACGCGCGAGAAGAAGCTCACCAACATGCGCCAGTCGTCGGCCGACGTGATGGAGACGCTGGCCAAGCCGATGCAACTCGACCTCGAGGGCGCCATGGAGTTCTGTGCGGCCGACGAGTGTGTCGAGGTCACCCCGGAGGTCGTCCGGGTGCGTAAGGTTCATCTGGACGGCACGACTCGGGCCCGCGAGCGGTCGCGTGCCAAGGCGCGCGACGCCAACGTCTAGACGCGCCGGGGTAGACACGGCCGTAGGGACAACGACGACGGGACCGACACGTCGGTCGGGGGAGCGGAGAGGAGCCGGGGTGCGCAAGGCGTTGTTGGTGGGCGACCCGCGCAAGCGCGCACGCCGGATCGCCGCGGTGTCCACCGTTGCGGCAACGCTCCTGCTCGCCGGCTGTATGGCCTCGCCGCCCCCGCCGGTCCAGCCCAGTGCGCCGGCGCCGGTTCAGGCCGAGTACCCGACCGAGAAGACCATCCACGTCGCAACCGATTCCATCGGCGCCGGATTCAACCCGCACCTGGCCGCCGACCAGTCCCCGGTGACCACCGCGATCGGCACCTTGACCCTGCCGAGCGCCTTCGACCCGGTCGCCACCCCAGACGGCGGGGTGGTGTGGCGGATGTCTGATGCGCTGCTGGTCTCGGCCGCCGTGACCGCGCAGGCGCCGTTCACCGTCGTCTACCGGATCCAGACGAATGCGCAGTGGTCCGACGGGTTGCCGATCACCGGCGACGACTTCGCCTACCTGTGGCAACAGATGTCGCGGCAGCCCAACGCCGTGTCCCCGGCCGGATACCGCCTGATCGAATCCGTGCAGACCGGTGGTGGCGGCAAGACCGTCACCGTCCGGTTCGCGCAGGAGTATCCGCGGTGGCGGGAACTGTTCCAATCGCTGTTGCCCAGCCACGTGTTGCGGGCACTGCCCACCGGTTTCCAGACGGGGATGGATTCGGGCAAGCCGGTGTCGGGCGGACCGTTCGCCATCGTGGGGATCGACCTGGCCCGCGACGAGGTGCGGCTGGTGCGCAACGACCGGTTCTGGCGCACCCCGGCCAAGCTGGACCAGATCATCTTCCGCCGCCCGGGCACGCAGAGCCAGACCGTCGAGTCGATCCGGACCGGCGACTCGGCCCTGGGGGTCCTCAGTGCCGGTCCGGCGCAGGAACGGTTGATCGCGGCCATCCCGAACACCGCGACCCGGCGCAACCTCGAGGCGCGCGTCCTCGACATCCACGTCAACACCCGTACGTCGGCCATGCGCCCGCGTGACGTCCGGGCCGCCGTCCTGGGCATGATCGACGCGCGGATCGTCCGCTTCGCGGCCACCGGCGACGACGATGTGGCCCCGTTCGCCAACACCGTGTTCCGGCCGTCGGATCCGCGCTACTTCGACCCGGGTCGGCCCCGGCCGAGCGCGGCTGCCGTGGAGTCCTTGCTGTTCGGGGCGGGTTACCGCCGCGCCGCGCCGGAGCCGGTGGCGCGCCCGCAACCGTCGCCCGCGCCGAGTCCGTCGCCCGCGGCCCCGCCGACGACGACCACGACCACGACGACGACGCCCAAGCCGCCGCCGCGCGGGGAGGCGCTGCGCGCCGGGGTCCGCCCGCTCGTCAAGGACGGCAAGCAGTTGCGGGTGCGGGTGGGCGCGGTCGCGACCGATCCGCGCACCGTGGCCGCGGCCTCGTCGATCGCCGACCAGCTCCGTTCGGCCGGGGTGGCCGCGACGGTGGTCAAACTGAGCAACAGCGAGTTGTACTCGACCGCGCTGACCTCGTCGCGCGTCGACCTCGTCGTCGGGTGGTCGGACGGCGCCGTGGCGCCGGCGACGGCCTTCGCCTCCCTCGTGGAGTGCGACCAGCCGAAGAAGGAGGCCGACGAGTCCGACTCCGAACAGTCCGGGGCAGCGCGCAACGGTCTGGCCAGCACTATCTCCGGACTGTGTGATGCGTCGTTGATCGGCCTCGCCCGACAGGCCGTGTCGGCCCCCGACCCGGCGCCGATCCTGGAGCAGGCCGAGGGCCAGCTTGCGGAGGCGTCGATCTACCTGCCGATCTACCAGGACTCCGCACTCGTCGTCGTGACCGACCAGATCGTCGGGGTCGCCCTCACCGGGCCCGTGCAGACCTCGATCTTCGCCGGCGCACCCGACTGGGCGTTGCCGCAATGACCGGTGCCGCACGTGGCCGGCGCCTGCTGCTGGTACACGCCCATCCCGACGACGAGACGATCATGACCGGCGGCACCATCGCGCACTATCTCGCGCAGGGGGCCGAGGTCGCGGTGGTGACGTTCACCCTCGGCGAGGAGGGCGAGGTCATCGGCCGGCGCTGGGCCGGCCTGGTTGCCGACGGGGGAGCCGACCAACTCGGCGGATTCCGGATCGGCGAACTGTCCGCGGCACTGGCCGAGTTGAGCCCAGACGGGGCAGAACCGCTGCAGCCGCGGTTCCTTGGCGGTGCCGGGCGCTGGCGGGACTCCGGGATGGCGGGCGCGCCGTCGTCGCGCAACCCGCGCGCCCTGGTGCAGGCGCCACTGGCCGACCTCGTGGCCGCGCTGCTCGACGAGTTGCGGGAATTCGACCCGCAGGTGGTGGTCACCTACGACGCGGTCGGCACCTACGGCCATCCCGACCACCGCCGGGTGCACGAAGTGTGCGCCGCGGCGCTGGCGCAACACACCGCGGCCACCGGGCGCCCGGTCAAGGTCTACGAGTCGGTTACCGAGGACAGCGCGTTGCGCCGCGGCCTGGCCGACGCCGCCGGGCGGGTCCCGGCGGGCTGGCGGATGCCCGAGCCCGGCGAGTTGCCGAGTTATCCCGATGCCGAGATCACCGCGCAGGTCGACGTCGGTGCGGTGGTCGGCCGCAAGGTGGCCGCGCTGGCCGCCCACGCCACACAGGTGACGGTGGCGCCGTCGGGGACCGAGTACGCCCTGTCCAACACCATCGTGCAGCCGGTCTTCGCCGTCGAGCACTTCCGGCGCGTCGACGACGCGGCACCACCGGCCGGGGCGCCGCGCGAAACCGATCTGTTCGAGGGGATCCGATGAAGCGCGGCGGCGATAGGGCAATGCTGGCATTGCTGTTCATCGACGGGCTGATCGTCGGGATCCTCTCGGTGGCCTTCCTCAACCTCTACCTCGGCACGGTCGTCGCGCCGATCGGCATCCTCATCGCCGCGGTGGGCAATGCGCTGCTGCTCTGGCTCGCCTCGGCCCATGCCCGGGCGCCGCTCAGTTGGCTGCCGGTGTTCGGCTGGGGGCTGGTACTGGTCATCGCCCTGGGCGGGGGGCCCGGCGGGGACGTGTTGTTCCTGTCCGACTGGCGGGTCGTGGCGCTGATCCTCGCCGGGGTGGCCGTCCCGGCCGCACTGGCGTCGTTCCTGCAGACCCGTCGCCGGGTCGAGGAGGCGGCGCGCCGCGACATCGACCGGGCGGCCCGGGGGCGGTAGCAGTTCGGAGAGTCGGTCTACTATCGGGATGGTGACCGATGAACGCCCCTCCGCGGCGGCCATGCGACGTGCGCTCCGGCGCGCTCGTGACGGTGCGACACTCAACGTCGACGAAGCCGCAGTACTGCTGGCCGCCACCGGCGACGACCTCGCCGATCTCACCGCCTCCGCCGCGCGTGTCCGTGACGCCGGGTTGAAAGCGGCCGGCCGCGACGGCCAGATCAGCTACTCGCGCAAGGTCTTCATCCCGCTGACGCACCTGTGTCGGGACCGGTGTCACTACTGCACGTTCGTCACCGTGCCGGGCAAGCTGGCCGGCCAGGGCAAGGGCATGTTCCTCGAGATCGACGAAGTCCTCGAGATCGCCCGGGCCGGCGCCGCATTGGGATGCAAGGAAGCGCTGTTCACGCTCGGCGACCGTCCGGAGGACCGGTGGCCGCAGGCCGCCGAGTGGCTCGACGCCCGCGGTTACGACTCGACGCTGCAATACGTGCGCGCCGCGGCGATCCGGGTGCTGGAGGAGACCGGCCTGCTGCCGCACCTCAACCCCGGAGTCATGTCGTGGGAGGAGATCTCACGACTCAAGCCGGTCGCCCCGTCGATGGGGATGATGCTGGAGACCACGTCGCGGCGGCTGTTCGAGGAGAAGGGGCAGCCGCACTACGGCAGTCCGGACAAGGATCCGTCGGTGCGCCTGCAGGTGCTCACCGACGCGGGCCGGTTGTCGGTGCCGTTCACCACCGGGATCCTCGTCGGGATCGGCGAGAACCGGGTCGAGCGCGCCGAGTCGATCATGGCGATCCGCGCCAGTCACAAGGCCTACGGCCACATCCAAGAAGTCATCGTCCAGAACTTCCGGGCCAAGTCGGACACCGCCATGCGGTCGGTACCCGACGCGGATCTGGCCGAGTACCGGGCGGCGATCGCGGTGTCCCGACTGCTGCTCGGACCGGCGATGCGGATCCAGGCGCCGCCGAACCTCGTCGACGCGGGGGAGTGTGCGGACCTGATCGCCGCGGGTATCGACGACTGGGGCGGGGTGTCGCCGTTGACCCCCGACCACGTCAATCCGGAACGGCCGTGGCCGAACCTGGACACCCTGGCCGACATCACCGCGGCCAGCGGGTTCACCTTGACCGAGCGCCTCACCGCGCAGCCGCCCTACATCCTCGCCGGGTCGCCGTGGATCGACCCGAGGGTCGCCGGGCACGTGCGCGCGCTGGCCGACCCGGATACCGGGCTGGCCGCCGACGGGGCGATGCCGGTCGGGCGGCCGTGGCAGGAGCCCGACGAGGAATGGGAGTCGACCGGGCGGGTCGACCTCAACACCGAGATCGACGGCGAGGGCCGGCGCACCGAGACCCGCAGCGACCTGGGTTCGGCCTTCGGCGACTGGGAGACCGTCCGCAGCCAGGTGGCCGCGCTCGCCGACGCGGAGTCCGGCGCGCCGAGCCGGTTGTCGTCGGAGGTCGTCGCCGCGCTGCGCCGCGCCGAGGCCGACCCGGCCGGGTGCAGTGACGCGGACTATCTCGCGCTGGCCACCGCCGACGGCGATGACCTGGAAGCGGTTGTCGCGCTGGCGGATTCATTGCGCGCCGAGGTGGTCGGCCCCGACGTGACCTACGTCGTCAACCGGAACATCAACTTCACCAACATCTGCTACACCGGGTGCCGGTTCTGTGCCTTCGCCCAGCGCAAGGGCGACGCCGACGCCTTCACGCTGTCCGCCGACGAGGTGGCCGACCGGGCCTGGGAGGCCCATGTCGCCGGGGCCACCGAGGTCTGCATGCAGGGCGGCATCGACCCCGAACTGCCGGTCACCGGCTACGCCGACCTGGTGCGCGCGGTGAAGGCGCGCGTGCCGTCGATGCACGTCCACGCGTTCAGCCCGATGGAGATCGTCAACGGTGCGTCCCGCGGCGGCCAGTCGGTCCGCGATTGGTTGGTCGCGCTGCGCGAGGCCGGGTTGGACACGATCCCCGGTACCGCCGCGGAGATCCTCGACGACGAGGTCCGCTGGGTCCTCACCAAGGGCAAGCTGCCGACCGCGACGTGGATCGAGGTGATCTCCACCGCGCACAGCGTGGGCCTGCGCTCGAGTTCGACGATGATGTACGGCCACGTGGACGCGCCGAGGCACTGGGTGGGCCACCTCAACACGCTGCGGTCGATCCAGGACGAGACCGGCGGTTTCACCGAGTTCGTGCCGCTGCCGTTCGTCCACCAGAGTTCGCCGCTGTACCTGGCCGGGGCATCGCGGCCGGGGCCGACCCGCCGCGACAACCGGGCCGTCCACGCGCTGGCGCGGATCATGTTGCACGGACGCATCGACAACATCCAGACGAGCTGGGTCAAACTCGGCGTCGACGGTACCCGGGCGATGCTCAACGGCGGGGCCAACGACCTCGGCGGAACCCTGATGGAAGAGACCATCTCGCGCATGGCGGGGTCGATGCACGGGTCGGAGAAGACGGTTGCCGAGTTGCACGAGATTGCCGCGGGAATCGGTCGTCGGGCCCGGCAGCGGACCACCGAGTACGGGCGCGTTCAGGTCGATCGGGGTGACCTGCGCCATGCAGGTGGTGCCCCGATTTCGCTGGCCGTGGCCTATGACTTGTAACCTGGGACCGAAGACTTTTGTAACCCGGGGCGCCGCGGCCCAGCCCATAGCCGTGACGCCCGGCGCCGCCTTCGATGTCGGCGCCGTGAGCCCGCATCGTTAAGGAGACCGTGGTGACTTACATCATCGCCGAGCCCTGCGTCGACGTCATGGACAAGGCCTGCGTCGAAGAATGCCCGGTGGATTGCATCTACGAGGGTGGTCGCAGCCTCTACATCCAGCCCGACGAGTGCGTGGACTGCGGTGCCTGTGAGCCGGTCTGCCCGGTGGAGGCCATCTTCTACGAGGACGACGTCCCCGACGAGTGGGAACCGTACGTGGCGGCCAATGTCGACTTCTTCGATGATCTGGGCTCCCCGGGCGGCGCGAGCAAGGTCGGCAAGACCGACTACGACCCGCCGTTCGTCAAGGAGCTGCCGCCGATGGGCGAGGAGGACTGACCCGGGTGGCGGCCAGTCGCATACCGGTCAGCGCCTCGCTGCCGGACTTCCCGTGGGACACCATCGCCGGTGCCCGAAGCACGGCCGCCGCGCATCCGGGCGGGATCGTCGACCTCTCCGTCGGCACCCCCGTCGACCCGGTCGACCCGCTCATCCGCGAGGCGTTGGCCGCGGCCTCGGAGTTCCCCGGCTATCCGCTGACCGTCGGTACCGGCGAGTTGCGCGCCGCCGCCGCGGCGGCGCTTCACCGGCGCTACGACACCGTCGAATTGGCCGGTGAGCAGATCCTGCCGGTCATCGGGACCAAGGAGGCGATCGCCGGGGTCTGCTCGACCCTGGGGTTGCAGTCCGGTTCGACGGTCGTGCTGCCGAAGATCGCCTACCCGACCTATGAGGTGGGCGCGCTGCTCGCGGGTGCGACTCCGGTTCGTGCCGACGATTCGGGTACCGCCGACCTGGCCGAGGCCGCCCTCGTCTTCCTGAACTCCCCGTCGAACCCCACCGGCGCGGTGCTGGGCGTCGACGAGTTGCGCGCCGCCGTTGCGTGGGCCCGCGAGCGCGGCGCGATCGTCGTGTCCGACGAGTGCTACCTGGGCCTGGCCTGGGAGGCCGAGGCGGTGTCGGTGCTCGACCCGCGCGTCTGCGACGGTGACACCACCGGACTGCTGGCCGTGCACTCGCTGTCCAAAATCTCCAACCTCGCGTCGTACCGCGCGGGCTTCTTCGCCGGCGATCGCGGGTTGATCGCCGAACTGCTGGCGGTGCGCAAGCACTCCGGACTCATCGTGCCCTTCCCGATCCAGGCGGCGATGACCGCGGCACTCGCCGACGACCGGCACGTCGAGGAGCAGGCCCAGCGCTATCGGGCGCGCCGAGAGGTCCTCAAGCCGGCGGTGATCGAGGCGGGGATGCGCGTCGACGACTCGGAGGCGGGGCTGTACCTGTGGGCGACCCGCGACGAGGATGCGCGCGTCACGCACCACTGGTTGGCGCAGCGCGGAATCCTCGCCGCCCCCGGCGACTTCTACGGCCCGGCCGGTGCGACGCACGTGCGCATCGCACTCACCGCCTCCGACGAGCAGATCGCCGAAGCGGCCCGACGCCTGCGCGGATAACCCAGGCTCAGCGCACGAGGGCGATGGCGAAGCCGTCCCAGCCCTTGACGCCGACCGTTTGCAGGGCGGGGCCGGTGCTTATCCCGCACCGATCCACACTTCCCGCGGTTATTCCGTCGGGAAATGCGAATCGGTGCGGGAGGAAGACCTCAGTCGTTCTTGTGCAGGGCCGTGTTGAGGGCGATGCCGTCACCCTTCCACGGCACGACCTCGACTGCGCCGGTGGTGCTGTTGCGGCGGAACAGGATGTTGGACTGGCCGGCCAGGTCGCGGGCCTTCACCTCGGTGCCGTCGGGGCCGACGACCTTCGTGCCGGCGGTCACGTAGAGGCCCGCCTCGATGACGCAGTCGTCGCCCAGGGGGATGCCGCAGCCGGAGTTCGCACCCAGCAGGCAGCGCCTGCCCAGGGTGATGATCTCCTTGCCGCCGCCGGACAGGGTGCCCATCGTCGACGCACCGCCGCCGATGTCGGAACCCTCGCCGACGACGACGCCGGCCGAGATGCGGCCCTCGACCATCGAGTCGCCCAGGGTGCCGGCGTTGAAGTTGACGAAGCCCTCGTGCATGACGGTGGTGCCCTCGGCCAGGTGGGCGCCCAGGCGGACCCGGCTGGCGTCGCCGATGCGGACGCCGGCGGGGATCACGTAGTCCACCATGCGGGGGAACTTGTCGATCGAGTTGACGGTCACGTTGCCGCGGGCGCGCAGCTTCACGCGGACCTGCTCGAAGCCGTCGACCGCGCACGGGCCGAAGTTGGTCCACACGACGTTGCTCAACAGGCCGAACTGGCCGTCCAGGTTGACCCCGTGCGGCGCGACCAGCCGATGGCTCAGCAGATGCAGGCGCAGGTAGACGTCGTGGGCGTCGAGGGGCGCGGCGGTCAGGTCGACGATGCTGGTGCGCACGGCGACGGTGCGGACCCCGCGGTCGGCGTCGGTGCCCACCAGCGGCGCCAGTTCCGGCGGAACGTCGGCATCGGCGAGGATCTTGGTGCCCGACGACGAGACGACACCCAACTGCGGCTCGGGGAACCACGTGTCCAGGACGCTTTCGGCGCCCCCGGCGTCGGGGATGGTGATGGTCGCGATGCCTACGGCGAAGGCTCCTTGGTTGCTCACGGCCGAAATCCTACCGTTGCGTCCGAATCGGACGGGAGGGCTGCTACTTTCGCAGCACACCACGTGACCGGTGCCACACCGCAGGAGGACCCCGTGCCCGAATCCGACGACCCCCAGCGGTCGGTTCCCACCGGCGAGGAGTTCCTCACCGCCGCCGCGAGCCCCGAGTTCGAGCACTTGCGCCGCATCCTTCTCCGATTCGTCTTCCCG
Source organism: Gordonia crocea (assembly GCF_009932435.1). Taxonomy (NCBI): domain Bacteria; kingdom Bacillati; phylum Actinomycetota; class Actinomycetes; order Mycobacteriales; family Gordoniaceae; genus Gordonia; species Gordonia crocea. The sequence goes on along the minus strand of NZ_BJOU01000010.1, from coordinate 191 downwards.
ATGACCGCCTTCTTCCTCGTCTGGTACGCGACTTACGCCCTGCTCGGCGCTTTCGCCCACGAATTCATGGCGACGCAGGTGTGGGGTCGGATCAACATGGGCATCGTGTTGGGGCTGCTGCAGTTCGTGACCACCTTCGCCATCACCTTCGCCTACATCCGGTTCGCCGACCGCAAGCTCGACCCCGCGGC
>NZ_BJOU01000009.1 GCF_009932435.1 Gordonia crocea | reverse complement strand
TCGACGCGGGCCTGCTCGTCGGCGCGGTAGGTGATCGGCCAATCCCTGGCCCAGCAGCGGGCCGGCCGAGTCGAAGTAGGCCCAGACCTTGTCCATCACATTGCCCGGCATGAAGTGGGTGTGGATGTCGATCACCCCGGGCAGCCCGAGCGGCTCCCACAACGCTCGGACAGCAGCGGCGTCGGCCGGGGAGAACGGTGTCGTCACGTCATCGTCGGAACACACGGACCCAGACTAACCCCGCCCCGGCGGGCGGGTCGGATCAGTCGTCGTCGAACACCGCGTCGATCGTCTCGGTCGCCGGCCGGAAGGTGGCGCCGAGCGACGCCGCGGCGCTGTTGTCGGGGATCGGCGGGTAGAGCAGGTACTGGGCGGCGGATTCGCTGAGTTGGTCGACGCCGGCCGGGACCAGCGAGCGGAAGCGGTCGGCGAGCCGGCCGATCCCGAGCAGCGCGCGGTTGGGGATCGGCACGTAGCGGGTGTGCCGCCCCGAGGCGTGGCGCAGCGCCCGGGCGAGGTCGGCGCCGATGATCCGGTGCCCGCCGGCCAGGATGCGGCGCGGGCCGTGCCCGGGTTCGAGCAGGCGGACGTGCAGGTCGGCCAGGTCGCGGACGTCGACGAGGGTCAGCCCGGCGGTGCGGCCCAGCACCCCGACGCCGGCGAGGGTGCGCACGCCGTCGCCGGCCTCCCCGCGGTGCCCGGCGGCCGACGGGCCGGCGACGCCGGTGGGGTAGACGATGGCGACGGGTGCTCCCTCGTCCTGCAGCGAGCGGACGTAGACCTCCACCGCGGTCTTGGCCTGCCCGTAGGCGCCGGCGCCCCCGGTGACCGGCAGGTCGCCGTGCATGACCGCCGTCGTCGGGGTCCACAGCGCGGCGATGCTCGACACGTGCACGACCGGGTCGATGCCCGCCCGCACGGCCCCGCCGATCACGTTGCGCGCGCCCGCGAGATTGCGCTGCACCAGGGCCCGCTCCCCGTCGGCGTCGGTGCCGTGCAGGGCGACCTCGGCGGCCGCGTGCACCACGGCGTCGCAGCCCTGCAGGGCCCGGGCGACGCCGGCCTCGTCGGTGATGTCGCCGACCACGGCGTCGTCGGCGTCGAACCCGAAAAAGGCTGCGGCGCGGGCCAGCTTGTCGGGGTTGCGCACGAGGAAGCGGATCTGGTGGCCGCGGCGGGCGATCGCGTCGGCGGTCCAGCCGCCGACGAATCCGGTGGCACCGGTGATCAGGACGCGCACGGCGGTCTCCTCTGCGGTGGGCGGAACGGCTGGTGGTCTCGGATGGCGGATCCGGGAAACGTGCTCTATTCTAAAACTAGAACACGTTCTAGTTTCCTCGATGGCCCGCGGGCCGCCGATGGTGAAACGACAATAAAGAGCAGGGAGTCGATCGATACGAAGGGGGTGGCGACCGTGGCCGAAGACAAGTCGCAGCCGGTGCCGGAGAAGGGCTCGCAAGCCCGCTGGGACCCCGAGTGGGTGGCCCGCGTCCTACCGCTGCTCAAGACCATCGCCAAGGTCTACTTCCGCTCCGAGGTGCGCGGGATGGACAAGGTGCCCGACGGGGGAGTGTTGCTGGTCAGCAACCACTCCGGCGGCATGGTCGCCTACGACGTCCCGCTCATCGCGGTCGCCTTCGCCGACGAGTTCGGCGCCGACCGACCGTTGTGCACGCTGGCCCACGACCTGGTGTTCCTGGGGGCGGGAGACACCATCTTCGGCAAGTTCGGCTTCCTGCGCGCCCATCCGCGCAACGCCGTCGCCGCGCTGCGCGAGGGCATGGCGACGCTGGTGTTCCCCGGCGGTGTCTGGGACGCGATGCGGCCCACCTCGGCGTCGGCGAAGATCAACTTCAACGGCCAACAGGGTTACGTGCGCACCGCCATCATAGCAGGGGTGCCGATCGTCCCCATCGTCACCATCGGCGGCCAGGAGACCCAGCTGTTCCTCAACGACGGCGCGGGCCTGGCCAAACTGTTGCGGCTGGACAAGCTGATCCGGGCCACCCGGGCGCCGCTGACCTTCGGCTTCCCCTTCGGGCTCACGCTGGGCATGCCGCCCAACGTGCCGCTGCCGTCGAAGATGGTGACCCAGGTGCTCGACCCCATCGACATCACCGCCGAGTTCGGCGAGGACCCCGACATCGACGCCGTCGACGAGGAGATCCGGTCGCGGATGCAGGCCGCCCTCGACGAACTCGACCGCGACCGTCGATTCCCGATCATCGGGTGAGGCCATGACCGCGTTGCGCAACCGACTCAGCCACTACGCGTGGATCGTCCGCGTCTTGGTGTCCAGCGGATTCCTCACCCTGCTGCGCCCCGACCGCTACCTGCGGATGGGGTTGTCGTTGCGCCGCCAGGGCGGGACGAACGCGGTCAGCGGCATCGGCCTCGCCGCCGCCCAATACCCCGACGCCGTCGCCCTGCACGACGAGGCCGGCTCGCTGACCTGGGCGCAACTCGACGCCCGGGCCGACGCGCTGGCCGTCGGGCTCAGTGAGTCGACCGTCCGGCCGCCGCGCACCGTCGCGATCATGTGCCGCAACCACCGCGGCATCGTCGAGGCGATCGCCGCGACGATCCGGTTGGGCGCCGACGCGGTCCTGCTCAACACCGGGTTCGCCGGGCCGCAGCTCGCCGACGTCCTCAAGCGCGAACAGGCCGACATCCTCATCGCCGACGACGAGTTCGCCGGCCTCATCGACCATGCCCGCCAATCTGATTCGGGCCTGCGGTGCCTGTGGTCGTGGCAGGAGGGGATCGGCCTGCGCGCCGATCCCGGCACCGTCGAGCACCTCATCTCCTCCCGGATGGGGCAGCGCCCGGCGCCGCCGCGCAAACCCGGCCGGATCATCCTGCTGACCTCGGGCACCACCGGCACCCCCAAGGGCGCCAAGCGCGGCGCCAGCGGATCGGACGTCTCGTCGCTCGCGGCGATGCTCGACCGCATCCCGTGGCGCGGCGGGGAGACGACGGTCATCGCGGCCCCGATCTTCCACGCCTGGGGCTTCGGCCAGATGGCCATCTCGTCGACGATGCACGCGACGATGGTCATGCGTCGCCGGTTCGACCCGCAAGGCACGCTCGACCTCGTGCGCGACCACGGTGCGAGCGGGCTCGCCGTCGTCCCGGTGATGCTCGAACGGATCATGGACCTGCCCGTCGATGTGCTCGACGCCAAGCCGATGCCGACGCTGCGGTTCGCCACCGCCAGCGGGTCGCGGATGCGCGCGGAATCGCTCACCGCCTTCATGGACCGCTTCGGCGACGTGGTTTACAACAGCTACAACGCCACCGAGGCCGGTCTGATCAGCACCGCGACCCCGGCCGACCTGCGGATCGCCCCGGACACCGCCGGGCGGCCCATCGCCGGCACCCGGGTGCGGATTCTCGACGACGATCGGCGCCCGCTCCCGGTCGGCGAGATCGGCGTCATCGCGGTGGCCAACGAGTCGGCCTTCGACGGATACACCGGCACCGAGACCAAGGACTACGCCGACGGCTACATGCTCTCCGGCGACGTCGGGCGGATCGACGGGAACGGCCTGCTCTACGTCGTCGGACGCGACGACGAGATGATCGTCTCCGGCGGCGAGAACGTCTACCCGCTGGAGGTCGAGCTGGTCCTCGACGCCCACCCGGGGGTGGCCGAGGTCGCGGTGATCGGCGTCGACGACGAGAAGTTCGGCCAGCGGCTCGCCGCCTTCGTCGTGCGGTCCGGCGGTTCCGACGTCGATGCCGACGCGTTGAAGGCGCACGTGAAGAGCCAGCTCGCCGGGTACAAGGTGCCGCGCGACATCCATTTCATCGAACTGTTGCCCCGCAACGCCACCGGCAAGGTGCTCAAGCGCGACCTCACCGAGGAGGGACGATGACCGGACTGCAGCGACTGTCGGGCAACGACGCCCTGATGCTCAACATGGAGAATCCGACGACGCCGATGCACACCCTCAAGGTGGCCATCGTCGACCCGTCGCGGCGCGGCCGCCCGATCACCCTGGACGAGCTCGTCGACGTACTGCCCCACTACCTCGGACACTTCCCGCGTGCGACACAGCGCGTGGAGGCGGCATCGGCGACCTACTCGGCGCGCCCGTTCTGGGTGGCCGACGAGAACTTCGACGTCAGCGCCCACCTCGACGAGCGGACCGCAGCCGCCCCCGGCGATCGTCGGGCGCTCGACACAATCCTGACCGAGCTGTCCGTCGAACAACTCGACCGGTCGCGGCCGCTGTGGGCGCTGACCCTCGTGAACGGCCTCGCCGACGGCCAGCAGGCCATCGTCGTGCGGGTCCACCACGCCGTCGCCGACGGCTTGGCCGCCCTCAACACGTTCATGACCGCCACCGCCGAGCGGGGCGGCACGGTGGCGCCCGCCCCGGTCGGCGACATCGAGGCGGTGCAGCGCGAAGAACTGCTGCGCACTGCGCGCGCCGAGTCCAAGAAGCTCTTCCGGGAGGTGCCCAAGGCCACCGGCCGGCTGGTCAAGGGCATCGTCACCTCGCGGCGGTTCGAGAACCGGCACCTGGTGCCCAAGCCGATGGAGTCGTCGCGCAACAGCTTCTCCGCACCCAGCGGCGGCGAACGGCGTTGTGCCAGTGCGAGTCTGCCGCTCGCGCAATTCCAGCAGATCGCCGTCGCCACCGGGACCACCGTCAACGGCGCCCTGCACGGGGTGATCGCCGGGGCCAAGCGCGCCGAGATGATCGCCCGCAGCGAGGACCTGCGCTCGCCGGCGGTGACGGTGTTCGGGGTGGCCGCCGACATGGCGTCGACGCGCACCGCGGGCAATGAGATCTCCACCGCGCTGGCCTATCTGCGCACCGACATCGCCGACCCGGTGCAGCGGCTGACCGCGACCGCGCAGAGCTGTGCCGCGGCGGTCACCAAGCGGCGCAGCATCGGCTTCGAGCTGACCGACCAGATCGCGGTCTACACCGGCCGCACCGGCCCGGTGTTCCGCAAGCTGGCGGCCCCGGTCACGCCGCGCGTCGTCAACAACATCACCACGGCCAACCTGCCGGGTCCCCGTGAGACCCGCTGGGTGGGCGACATCGAGGTGGTGGACTGGATCTCGTTCGCGCTGGCGATCGCGCCGGCCGACGTGAACCTCACCGCCTACAGCTATGCCGGCCGGATCAGCATGGGGCTCATCACGACGCCGGAGTCGATGCCCGATCCGGAGGGTTTCCTCGACCGCGTGCGCGAGTCGCTGCACGAAGTGCGCACGGCGTTGGTCGAGCGGGGGATGTTGGCGGCGCAGGACGCCGACCAATCAGCGGCCAAGCCGCCCACCAATCCCGCGGCGAAGCCGCCCAAGAGAGTCGAGTAGCCATCGTGGGTCTGACCATCTGGGATACGACTGTGGCCCGCGTGGGTCTGTTCGCCAACGTCGTGCCGCGGGCCGTCGCCAGTGCGCGCGCGGCGAAGAACGGCGATGAGCGCCTGGGCATTCCGCCGTCGAAGGTCGGCGCGCGCACGGTGGGCGAGTCGGCCGTCGACGAGCTGTTCGTCGCCCTCAACTCGGTGCTGCGCGACGTGTCGGAGATCGACGACCTCGCCGCCGCGGTGCAGCGTTGCGACGCGGCCGCGCCGGTGCTCACCGAGCTCGGGGTCACCGGGGTCAACCGCCCCCAGCCGGTGCCGACGATCTTGCGGCGCAGCCGCAAGCGCTTCACCACGACGGTCTACGACCACGTCGACTTCAAGCTGGACGTCGACCTGCCCGAGCCGATGGCCGCCTATGCGCCCTACCTCGACGGAGTGTCGTCGGCGCGGGTGCTGGCCCACGAGGAGCCGGGCCGGCGCTGGATCATCTGGGTGCACGGTGCCGGGCAGGGCCGTCCCGACGACATGTTCTCGTTCCGGGCCGCCCACCTGCACGAGAAGCTGGGATACAACGTGGTGCTGCCGGTGCTGCCGGCGCACGGCGCACGGCGGCACCCCAACGTCGCCTTCCCGGGTTTCGACCCGTTGGAGAACATCGCGGTGACGATTCGGGCGGTCGCCGAGATCCGGGCGCTGGTGTCTTGGATCGGCGCGCAGGATCCGGCCGAGGTGACCATTGCCGGGACGTCGCTGGGCGGACCGTTGGCCGGACTCGTCGCCGGGTTGGAGCCGTTGGTGTCCTCGGTGTTGGCGTTGGTGCCGATGCTCGGCGTGCACACGACGCTGGCCCACCACATGGACCGGGTCGGCAAGATCGGCCGGGAGGCGGCCGCGCTGCTGCGCTCGGACAGTGTCCGAGCCGTCTCGTCGGTCGTCGACCCGCTGGCGGTGACGCCCTATGCGGAGCCGGACCGGAGGTTGGTGATCGCCGCGCTCAACGACCGGGTGACCTGGGTGACCGCGGCCCAGAAACTGCACCACCACTGGGGTGGCCGGATCGAGTGGTACGCCGGCGGGCATGTCGGCCACGTGTTCTCTGGCCGAGTCCGCGAACTCACCGACGAGTTCTTGGCCGAGGCCGCCGCTGCGACCCCCTAATCGCCGACTGGGCCCTCTTTCCCGCCGACTGGGCCCTGATCTTCGTCGACTGGGCCCTCATCTTCGTCGACTGGGCCCTCTTTTCCGCCGACTGGGCCCTCGATCTCGTCGACTGGGCCCTCGATGAGCGACGCTCAAGCGTCTTTGACGGTCTCGGTTGCTTCGACGACAAGGTCGGGTGTGGCCTCGCCAAGAACCTCGTCGCGGTCCTCGGGCACGATGAATCCGGCCGCGATCGCGGCGTCGGTGGCGTCGGCGTAGCTGCGCAGGTAGTCCGACGACGAGCGGTAGCGCTGGGCGAGCACCTCGTCGGGAATCGGGTGGGTTGACCCGAACAGCAAACAGATCCGCGAAACGGGTTCGGGCACAATGCCGCTCAACACCTGGGTCGGCACCTCGACACACGGGGTGCGGACCCCGCCGCGAACGTTGCCCACCTCGTCGGGAACGAACGCCGGGTCGTCAGATCCATTGAGCTGCAACGGCTCTGCGGAAGGCGGCGGGTCGCCGCCGCGGGCCCAGCGATCCAAATGTCGCAGTGCCGCGCGCAGCACGAACCGCTGTTGGCTGCGGTTCACCGGATCCGGGCAGCCGAGGAATTCTTCGAATGGTCCGATCTGTGCCAGGTCGGCATGGGCGGCCCCGGCCACCTCCCACACCCGCAACGAATCCGAATCTGATTGTCGCGCAAGGTAGTAGCGGAAGTTGGTGAGCAGATCGGTCTCGGTTTGCACGACGAGGACCGGCGCCCCGACGTCGGGGATGCTCGTCGGGTCTCCGGAGAACGCGACGGAGATGTCGGCCGGGCCGCCGATATCCCCGAGGGGGAGTCCGGCAACCGCCCGACTGTGGACCAGGTAGCCGTCGAAGACTTTGTGCACCGGCGCGAAGGCCGACACGTAGGTCGTCAGGGCCATCGCCGACTGCGATTCGCCGACCGCGAGGATGCGGTCGACGATCAGCCCACCCAGCGGCCCGCCCGGCCCCCGCAGCGCGGCGGCTACCGCGGCGAACAGGTCGTAGCAGTACGCGTCGCCCGGGTGCTTCATCTGGGCGTACCGCTGCGGGTCCTTCGCGGCAAGGCCGCTCGGACCGGCATCGACCTCGACCGACCCGGTGCCGCCCTCGACGCCGGTGTACTGCGCGGACACCCCGGCCCACGCGTGGCCGGCCCGGACCAGTTCCTCTGCGACGTAGGTGTATTCCGGTGCCGCGTCGGCTCCGCTGCTCACATTGAGCCATTCGACGACGAGGGTGCCGCTGAACGACTCCGGCGTGCTCGGCCGGCGGACGAGGACGCGAGTGGTGAACTCGGCCGGCGGGGCCTCGCCGTCCCGCGTGAGCCCGGACACGACGCCGGTAGCGGCGTACTCGGTCTCGGTGTAGCCGTGCGCGGCCAGGTCGGGGCCCGGCGTTGCGCTCATGAGGGAATGTCCGGCACCGCCGGTGAGTTCGACGAAATCCACGGTCAGTCCTGCTTCTGCGCCTTGCGCCAATTCTTGATGGCGGTGCCGAAGACGGTGTTCATCTTGGTGCCGACCGGCCAACCGGCGTAGTAACAGAGGAACAGGGCGATCTCCTCGAGCTGCTCGGGGGTCAGCTCCTCTTTGCCCAGTGCCGCCCCGGCTTGGATCTCCGCGACGTCGACGTGGCCGTTTCCGGCCAACAGGCCCAGGAGCAGCAGCCGACGATCACGGTCGGTGAGTGCGTCACGCGTCCACACCTCGGCGAACAGCTGATCGGCGGTGTGCGCGAAATGCAGTCCGGGACCGTCGGACATGTCCCAGCCGTACACCTCCGACATCTTCGCCACACCGCGCTTGCGGTGCTCGGTGCCCTCGCCGCCTACGGCGGTTCCTGAACTCATGCGTTGACTCCTTTGTCTTCGGCATCGGGAACACCGAATCCCGACGCGAGGTTGGCGCGGGCGATGGTGCCCAGGGGAAGGTCGACGTCGAGCTGGCGGCCCAAGGCCAAGGCCAGATCGAGATCCTTGCTGCCCAAGTTCACCACGTGGGTGAATACGCCGTACCAGAAGTCGTCGGGATCGATCGGTGCGGTGGTGTTGCGCAGCATGATTGCCCCGGCACCGCCGGTGATGGCGTCGGTGTGGCGCACCACTTTGCCGAGTTTCTCGATGTCGATCCCGGCGGCCTCGGCCAGGCGCTGTGCCTCCGACGCCGCATTGAATGAGATGAAATGCAGGAGATTGCGCGCCAGCTTCATCCTGGTGCCCGCGCCGACCTCGTCGCCCGCGTGGACGAGCATGTCGCCGGCCAACTTGAACGGCGGCTTGATCTGCTCATAGGCCTCCCGCGGTCCGCCGACCATGATGGCCAGCCGACCCTGCTCGGCGCCGGGTGCGCCGCCGGAGATGGGAGCATCCATCAGGTGGACACCCTGCTCCGCGCAGGTTGCCGACAGCTCAATCGCTGTCTCCGGGCTGATCGTCGAATGGACGGTGATCACCGTGCCCGACTTGGCCGTCGTGAGCAGGTCGCCGACCACCGAGCGCACCTGCGCGTCGTTGACGACGCAGATCCCGATGACGTCGGCCTGTTCGCCGAGCGCGGCCAGCGAGTCGGCCTTGGCTGCACCCTTCTCGACCAGCTTGGCGACGGCCTCGTCGGACAGGTCGAAGACGGTCAGGCCGCCCGGCCAGGCGGCGAGCCGCCCGGCCATCGGGCCGCCGATGTTGCCCAGGCCGACATATCCCAGACGAACGTCGCTCATGGTCGGTAGACCTGCCCGCCGTCGACGTTGAAGATCTGGCCGGTGATCCAGTTGGCCTCGTCGGAGAGGAGGAACTTGCACATGCCGACGTGGTCCTCCGGCTTGCCGAATCGCTTGAGCGGCAACTGCTTGACCATGTCCTCGACCATTTCGATCGGGGTGGTGGTGCGGGTCGCCTCGGTGTCGGTGGGCCCGGGGGCAATCGCGTTCACGCGGATGTTGTTGCCGCCCAGTTCGGTGGCGAGCTGGAAGGTGAGGTTGTTGATGCCCGCCTTGGCGAGGCCGTAGAAGCCGCTGTAAAGGTAAGCGGCGGTGGAGGACTGGTTGACGATCGAGCCGCCGTCCTTCATGTGCGGGTAGACCGCGCGGGTCACCGCCAGCGCCCCGTCGAGGTTCACGCTCATGAACTTCTTGTAGTAGTCCCACGGCACGGTGATCAGGAAGTCCAGCTTCATCCCGCCGTAGATGGCGGCGTTGTTGACCAGGCCGTTGATGTTGCCGTAGCGCTCGACGGCGGCTGCGGCGAGTGCCTCGGCGGATTCCGGGTCGGAGACGTCGGTGTGCACGTACAGACCGCCGATGTCGGCGGCGACCTTCTCGCCGGCCTCGTCGTTGAGGTCGGCGACGACGACGTTGGCGCCCTCTTCGGCCAGGCCTCGGGCGTAACCCTCGCCGATGCCGCCGGCGGCGCCGGTCACGATGATGGTCTTGTTGTCGAAGCGTCCTGAACTCATTGGGTTGTCCTATCTATTGGGTTGGTTGGGTTGGTGTGGATGGGATTGAGGGCCCACTCGACGAGATCGAGGGCCCAGTCGACGAGATTGAGGGCCCAGTCGGCGGGAATGAGGGCCCACTCGGCGGGAATGAGGGCCCAGTCGGCGTCATGCCGGCCTCGCGACGGCCTTGGACTCGAGGTATTCCTCGAAGCCGGCGACGCCCATCTCGCGGCCGATGCCCGACTGCTTGTATCCGCCGAACGGGACGTCGGCGGCGTACCAGATGCCGCCGTTGACTCCCATCGTCCCGGTGCGAACCCCGTTGACGACGTGGTTGATCCGCGTCTCGTCGGTGCCGTAGACCATGCCCGACAACCCGTACGGGGAGTCGTTGGCGATGCGGATCGCGTCGTCGTCGCCGTCGTGGGGGATGATCACGAGGACCGGGCCGAAGATCTCCTCCTGGGCCACCCGGGCGGAGTTGTCCAGGCCGGAGATCAGCGTCGGTTCGACGAAGTAGCCTTTTCCTTGCTCGCGGGCCGACCGCCGCCGATCTCGACGGTGCCACCCTCGTCGACGGCGAGCTTGATGTAGCTCTCGACGCGCTCGCGCTGCTTGGCCGAGATGAGCGGACCGCAGATGGTGCCCGGCTTGGCCGGGTCGTCGGCGGGCAGGCCGGCCATCGCGTCGCGCGTGGCGGTGATGGCCTCGTCGAGCTTCTCGCGCGGAACCAGCAGGCGGGTGGTGATCGCGCAGCCCTGGCCGGCGTGGGTGACGACGTTGAACGCCGCCATCGAGCAGGCGCCTCGCAGGTCGGCGTCGTCGAGGACGATGAACGCGGACTTGCCGCCGAGCTCGAGGA
>NZ_BJOU01000008.1 GCF_009932435.1 Gordonia crocea | reverse complement strand
CCTTGAGGAACGGGTTGTGGCTGGTGACGGTGCCATCGGCGTTGTACCCGTTGGACCACAGGCGCAGCCCGACGGCGAACAGTGCGGGCAGTCCGGCGCCGAAGGCCAGTCCGACGAGAAGGACTCGGACGATGGGTTCGAGTGCGGTCATCTCAGTGGTTCCCTTTCGTGGCCCTGGATTCAGGCGCCGGTGCGCTCGAGCGGGGCGGGGGCGGCCGGAACAGCCGGATCGGCCGGGATGAGGCCGTTCTCGTCGTCCCAGTCGGCATTGACGTTGGCGTGGTCGATCTTGTTCTGCTGTGCGCGCCAGTACATGTAGGCGGCGAGCACGACGAGGATGGTGAAGATGGCGATCGCCCCGGCCAGGTTGCCCAGCAGGTTGGCCACCAGGAAGCACCCGGCACCGACGAGGGCCGCGGCCGGCAGGGTCGTGACCCAGGCGACCACCATGCGGCCGGCCACCTGCCAGCGAACCTGGGCGCCGCGGCGGCCGACGCCGCTGCCCAGGATCGATCCGGTGGCGACGTGGGTGGTCGACAGCGGCAGGCCGGCGGCGCTCGAGGTCAGGATGATCGCGGCCGAGCTGGCCTCGGCGGCCATGCCCTGCGGCGGGGAGATCTCGACCAGGCCCTTGCCCAGCGTGCGGATGATGCGCCAGCCGCCCAGGTAGGTGCCCAGCGCGATGGCCGCGGCACAGGTGGAGATGACCCAGAACGGCAGGCCGTGGCCCACCGACTCGGCGCTGAGGTGGCCGGTGGCGATCAGGGCGAGGGCGATGACACCCATCGTCTTCTGGGCGTCGCCGGTGCCGTGGGCCAGGGAGACCAGCGACGCGGTGGCGATCTGGCCGTAGCGGAAGCCGTCGTCCTTCTGGTGCGAGGCCAGCGACTCGGTGATCCGGTAGACCAGCCAGGTGCCGGCCGCGGCCACGATGCAGGCGATGATCGGGGCCAGCAGCGCGGGTAGGAGGATCTTGGTCGAGATGCCCGACCAGTTGACCCCGGAGGTGCCCAGCGCGGCGAGGCCGGCGCCGATCAGGCCGCCGAACAGCGCGTGCGACGAACTCGACGGCAGACCGAACAGCCAGGTGAACAGGTTCCACAGGATGCCGCCGACAAGGCCGGCGAAGATGATCAGCAGGGCCTTGGTGGGGTCGAGGCCGGGGATCAGGGCACCGGCCGAGTCGCCCGAGGTCTCCTGGATCTTGAGGACGTCCTTGGTGATCGTCGCGGCGACCTCGACGGAGAGGAAGGCGCCGACCAGGTTGAGGATCGCGGAGAGGCCGACCGCGACCTTGGGCTTGAGGGCCCCGGTGGCGATCGAGGTGGCCATGGCGTTCCCGGTGTCGTGGAAGCCATTGGTGAAATCGAATCCGAGTGCCGTGACGACGAGCAGCACGAGGATCAACATCTCTGCGGTCATGGTGAAATCATGGCTGGTGAAATCCCCATCCGCATAACTGGACCGATCGCGTCACACCCCTTTGACCTGGGATTATGCGGTGTTCCGTCGCTGTTCATCTTCTGTTAACCGACGCGTCGGCCGATGGCCACCGGATCGGCGCCCGCCGTGCCCCGGCGGCGCCGGGCCGCAGGGCAGCCGGGAAACGGACACGCACCCGTGCCAGAATCTCCCCATGACAGGGATAACGCTGGGTATGCCGATCAATTACGCAGGGGACTTCCGCGAGACCATCGCGAATCTCCGGGATTTCGAAGGCGTCGGCGTGCGCCGCATCGCGGTGCCGGAGGCGTATAGCTTCGACGCGGTCAGCCAACTCGGGTACATCGCGGCGCAGACCGACACGATGGAGCTGCAGACCGCGATTCTGCCGATGTATTCGCGGACGCCGACGAACCTGGCGATGACCGCGGCCGGACTGGACTACATCAGCGGGGGCCGTGCGATCCTCGGGATCGGCGCGTCGGGCCCGCAGGTCATCGAGGGCTTCCACGGGGTGAAGTACGACTTCCCGCTCGGCCGTGCGCGGGAGCACGCCGAGATCTGCCGCAAGGTGTGGCGGCGGGAGAAGGTGGAATACGCCGGTAAGCACTACACGCTGCCGCTCGACGCCGAACACGGCGGCAGCGGCCTGGGCAAGGCGCTCAAGATCATCAACCACCCGGTCCGCGAGCGCATCCCCATGCTGCTGGCCGCGATCGGCCCGAAGAATGTCGAACTGGCCGCCGAGCTCTTCGAGGAGTTCCAGCCCTTCCTCTTCCACCCCGGTTACGTCGATGCCGCCTTCGGTGAATCGTTGGCCGCGGGCAAGGCCAAGCGCGACTCGGCGCTGGGCGAGCTGCGCATCGTCGTGCAGGCCGCGGCCTACATCACCGAGGATTCCGAACAGATCGAGAATGCGCTCGGCTTCGTCCGCCACCACGCTGCGCTCTACATCGGCGGCATGGGCGCCCGCGGCAAGAACTTCTACAACTCGCTGGTGCAGCGGTACGGCTACGTCGAGGAGGCCAAGGTCATCCAGGACCTCTACCTCGACGGCAAGAAGGTCGAGGCCGCCGCGGCGGTGCCCGACGAGTTGGTGAAGGCCATGAGCCTCATCGGGCCGCGTTCCTATGTCGCCGAGCAGATCGCCGCCTTCGACGAGGCCGGCGTCGGGGTGATCCTGGCCAGCCCGTCGGCCGGAACCCACCGCGAGCGGGTGGACACGATGGCGACGCTGGCCGAGATCATCGCCTGACACCGGCAAACCCCGCACAACCAGACATCCCCCGCACGAAAAATGTGCGGGGGATGTCTGGTTGTGCGGCTTTGTCCAGGAGCCGAGGCTCAGTGCTTGGTGACCTTGAAGACGTAGTCGCCGCTGGACAGCGGAGGCGTCTTGATCTTCAGCATCCCGGTCGGAAGCTCGGAGATCGCCGAGGCCTTGTCGATCACCAGGAACGTGTTCTTCTTCCACGCCAACAGATGGTTCGGCAGCAGGCCGGTGGTCATGACCTGCTGGACGGCGAAGGTCTTCTGGTCAACCACCGAGATGAAGCCCAGGAAGTAGTTCGCGACGTAGAGCTTTCCCTGGAAGATCAGCAGGGAGTTGCTGCCGATGCCGGTGTTCACGTCGGCGATGTGCTTACCGGTGGTCAGGTTGTACACCGACAGGCCGGCGGCCGGAGTCATCAGATTGTTCACGTACAGGCGGTTGGTCCTGGTATCGGCGACGACGTTGCCGTGGCCTTCGGCCTGGGCCTGCCGAGTGTTCCACTTGAGCTTGGTCTGCACCTTGCCGCCGCTGCGGGTGATGCGCAGCTGGGAGAGATCGCGGTAGTACGAGGTGACCGAGATGGTGGCACCGTTGGCGTCGGCGTTGGTCACGGCCAGTCCGGCGCCAAGCTTCTTGCCCGCTCCGGGGAACGCCCACTCGCCGATGCGGGCGTAGGTGTCCATGTCGAAGAACGCCAGGCCGTTGGTGACGGAGACGATCGCGACGCGAAGACCTTCAGCGAACTGCACCCAGTGCGCGTGCGGCAGGTTCGTCAGGCGGGCGACCCGCTTGCCGGTGGTCTTGTCCCATACGTTGGCTTCACCACCGTTGGCGGCGGCGGCGGTGGTCCAGACAACGTTGCCGGTCTTGGGCACGTTGATCTCGTACTGGACGCCGTACTTGCCGTGGCCGCCGGTGTTGGCGGGCTCGATCACGTTGAACCGCTTCTTGACGGTCATGGTGTTCGGATCGATACGCAGGATGTTCGAGCGGGTGGCACCGCTCATCGGCTCCACCTGGGTCATCCACAGGTCGCCGGTTTGCGCGTCGATGGCGCCGCGGTAGTTTCCGCCGCGCTCATTGCCGACGCCGACGCTGTAGCCCTTGATGCTGTAGCCGGCCGGCTGCGGCACCGCGGGTCCCGGGCGTGCCGGTGAGGGTGCAGCGTTAGCGGTCGGTGCAGTGATCACACCGAGGGAGAACAATGCGGTGACGGCGAGCGCAGATGCGCGGGCCTTCGTGAAGTGGATGCTCATGCCAGTAAGGGTAACCTGACCGCGCGGCGGGTTTGACGTGGCCTTGCTCTCACAGGGGCGCTTACGCGACGCGCTCACGCGGCGCGCGTCGTCGCGTCGGGAGTGGTCAGTAGTAATACGGGAACGCGTCCCAATCCGGGTCGCGCTTCTCCAAGAAGGCGTCGCGGCCCTCCACCGCCTCGTCGGTCATGTAGGCCAGGCGGGTCGCCTCCCCGGCGAACACCTGCTGGCCCATCAGCCCGTCGTCGGTGAGGTTGAACGCGAACTTCAGCATGCGTTGCGCGGTCGGGGATTTCCCGTTGATCTTGCGCGCCCAGTCGATGGCGGTCGCCTCCAACTCGGCATGGTCGACGACGCGGTTGACCGCCCCCATCCGGTGCATGGTCTCCGCGTCGTAGGCCTCGCCGAGGAAGAAGATCTCGCGGGCGAACTTCTGGCCCACCTGCTTGGCCAGGTAGGCGCTGCCGTAGCCGCCGTCGAAGGACCCGACGTCGGCGTCGGTCTGCTTGAACCGCGCGTGCTCGCGGGAGGCCAGGGTCAGGTCGCACACCGAGTGCAACGAGTGCCCGCCGCCGGCCGCCCAGCCATTGACCACCGCGATCACCACCTTGGGCATGGTCCGGATCAGCCGCTGCACCTCGAGGATGTGCAGGCGCCCGCCCTGCGTCTTGACCCGGGCCTCGTCGACCCCGTCGGCGCCGGCCGCGGCGACGTCGTCGTCGTGACTCGTCGCGTACTGGTAGCCGGACCGTCCGCGGATGCGCTGGTCGCCGCCGCTGCAGAACGCCCAACCGCCGTCCTTGGGCGACGGCCCGTTGCCGGTGAGCAGCACCGTGCCCACGTCGGGGGTGCGCCGCGCGTCGTCGAGGACGCGGTAGAGCTCGTCGACGGTGTGCGGCCGGAAGGCGTTGCGGACCTCCGGGCGGTCGAACGCGATGCGGACGATGCCGTTGGCCCGCCCCTCCCCGACGTGGCGGTGGTAGGTGATGTCGGTCAGGTCGTCGAAGCCGGGGACCGGGCGCCAGGAATCGGGGTCAAACGGGGACTGATCGCTCATGCACCCACCCTACGTTCGCGCCTCGGTGCGGGGTCGCGCAGGCGGGCCGATCGGTCGGGGATAACGTGGGGAAATGAGTGATTCGTCCCCCACCGTCCCGCACGAGGGCGGCTTCCGCCCGGATCTGGACATCTCGACCGAGCGCGGCGGCCCGCACTATGCGGAGTTCAGCGAACAGGTCCGCACCCTGATGGACAAGGCCCGGTTCGCCTGTCCCACCGACGAACTCGCCGTCGAGGCCATCGCGGTGCTCAGCGAGCTCAACGCCAAACTCGACGCGCACCTCGTCGACGAGTGGACGACGCCGGCCGGCACCCGGGTGGACCTGCCGGCCCGGGGCAACCTCACGCTGCCGCCGTATGAGATCGAGGAGGCGACACCGGAGGGCGTGCTGGCGACGGTGTGGTTCCGCCCGTACCACCTCGGCGGCAACGGGGTGACCCACGGCGGCCAGGTCGCCGTCGCCTTCGACGACCTCGGCGGCATGGCCTCGTTGGTGGCGGTCAACGGGGTGTGCCGCACCGCCTACCTGAAGGTGAACTACCGGTCGCTGACGCCGCTGAACACCCGTCTGACGATCCGCACGTGGGTCGAGCGTCGGGAGGGCCGCAAGCTGTTCGTCGCGGGCACGCTGCACGACGGTGACCGCCTCTGCGCCGACATCGAGTCCTTGTTCATCGAACTGCGACCCGGGCAGGCCTGACCGGCCTGCGCGGTGACTTGGTGCGGCATTGCACCGCGGCGCATTCGAACTTAGGTATGCCTAATCCGCTCGCGTAGGGTGGGGGCATGGGGAAGCTCGCGGCATCGCCGCTGGACCAGCAAGCACGCACCGTCGTCGAGCGATTGCACCGGGAGAGCAAACGCCAAATGCTGCCGGCCGTGCTGCCGATGATCAGGCACTCCGTCACCTCCCGGTTGCGCGACGGCACCTGGGATTCGACGCAGAGCGAGGCCGGCAAACGATGGCTGGCCGACAAGTTCGTGGCGCTCGATCCGGAGAAGGCCGCGCTCTGCTATCTGCTGTGCCGTTCGAGTGGCGCCCGCCGCATCGTCGAGGTGGGGACCTCTTACGGGGTGTCCACCATCTACCTGGCCGCGGCGGTTCGGGACAATGCCGCCGAGGACGGGGCGGCCCAGGGCGGCGTGGTGATCGGGACCGAGCACGAGCCGGGCAAAGTGGCCGCGGCCCGCGACCACCTCGCGCAGGCCGGGGTCGCGGACTTCGTCGAGATCCTGGAGGGGGATCTGCGCGAGACGCTGCCCGGCGTCGACGGTCCGATCGACTTCGTGCTCGTCGACATCTGGATCCCGATGGCGGCCCCCGCGCTGCGGATCCTCGAGCCCGAGCTCCGCCGCGGCGCCCTCGTCGTCTGCGACAACGTCGTCAGCGGGGCCAAGGAGTACCGCGAGTACCTCGACTTCGTCCGCGACCCGGACGGGCCGTTCCAGTCGGTGACGATCCCCGGCCAGGGCGGAATCGAAGTCTCGATGAAGCGCTGAGCGCGCGTCAGCCGATCTCGGCGACGTCGATGTCGAACCCCGCGTCGCGCAGCCGGTCGATCAGCGCGTCGCCCATCGCCGCGGCCGGCGTGAGGACGCCGGAGCGCGCCGGCAGGCGGTCGCGGTCCAGTGCCAGGGCGAGTGCGGATTCGCCGAGCATGACCGCGGTGGCCTTGTAGCCGGGGTCGCCCTGGGCGGACATCCGGCTGCGGTAGCGACGGCCCGACGAGGTGGTCGTGTAGGTCTGCACGGTGAAGTGCCCCTTGTCCCGGGAGGCCTCGCTCGGGCCCTCGCCGGGCTTGGGGAGCACGCGGTCGAGCAGCTTGCGCGTCGGCGCGAACGACATCGCCCCTAGCCCGGCGCCCAACCCGGCGGCCACGACGGCCGAAGCGATGGTCGACACGACGGGGATCGAGCCGACGGCCATCGCCTCGCCGTAGCGGAAATCCGGGCCGTACTCGAGCAGTGAGTCGGACCGGCGCACGATGCGGGTGTTGAAGGAGCTCATGAAGAACGGGGCGAGCGTGCCGCGCAGCGACGGGTCGACGGTGGACGCGCGGACCAGCGCGGCGTCGCTCGGCTCCGAGCGGCGGTCCACCCGGACGAGTTCCCCCGGTCCCGACGAGAGGGCCTGGGGGTTGAGCAGCATGGAGCGGGTCGCCGAGTCGCGGGCCTGTTCGGCGATCACGCGCATCGAGTCGATGGTGCCCCCCGACGCGGCGCCGCGCACGGACATCACCACCATCGTCGTCGTGCCCAAGTCGCCGGCGCCGTCCTCCTGGGCCTTGCGGTACAGCCCGTAGGCGCCGAGGTCCGAGGGCACCGAATCGAATCCGCATGCGTGCACGATGCGCGCGCCGGTCGCGACGGCGGTGTCGCCGACCTTGTCGATGGAGTAGCGCACGAAGGGCACCTCGCCGGTGAGGTCGACGTAGTCGGTGCCCGCGCTGGCCGCGGCGGTGACCAGGCTCTCGCCATAGCGCAGGTACGGGCCGACGGTGGTGCAGACGACCTGGGTGCGCGCGACCATCGCGTCGAGCGTCGACGGGCGGTCGGCGTCGGCGACGATGAGCGGCCAGTCCGCGGCGGCACCGCCGAGGCGGTCGCGCACGGCGGCGAGCTTGCCCTCCGAGCGGCCGGCCAGGGCGATCTTCGTGCCGGCCGGGGCATGGTGGGCGAGGTAGCGGGCGGTGAGTTCACCGACAAAGCCGGTGGCACCGAAAACAACGACGTCGAATTCGCGGGACATAGCGTCAGCCTAACGGCCGCACCGCCGGGATGCGTCCGCCCCTGGGTGGAGATAGTTGTGCCGACTGACGCGTCAGCCGGGTTGAGCTGCCCGCGCCACCCCGATCGACAGCGCGCCGAAGGCCTTCGGCGTCTTGGCCGCGTAATCCTGCTCCAACTCGACCGGCTCCCACCCGGAATCGACGAGCAGGGCCGGGATGTCGCGGGTCAGGTGACAGCCCCCGCCCACCCGCCGCTGAAGGGGTTCGAGGCGGCGCTGCCATCGTCGTACCTTCTCGTCGGGTGCCCGCCCGTGCTCCAAGAAATGCAGGGTCCCGCCCGGCTTCACGACGCGACGCAACTCGGCGAGCGCGGCGGGCAGGTCGGCGATCGTGCACATCGTGTACGTCGACAGGGCCGCGTCGAAGGAGTCATCGTCGAACGGGAGCCGCTGGCCGTCGAGGCCGCCGCGGATGATCGGCACCGCGCTGCGTCCGACGGCGTCGGCGGCCATCCGCCACGCGGTGTCCGACGGTTCGATCGCGGTCACCGAGGTCACCTCGTCGGGGTAGCAGCCGACGTTGGCGCCCGAGCCGAAACCGATCTCGATCACCTCGCCGCGCAGCCCGGCCGTCGCCTTGCGCCGGATCTTGCGCATCGCCGGCATCCCACACGTGCGGGCGATGATGTGCGGCAGGATCCGGTCCTCGTAGAAGCCCATGCCCTGAATTGTGCGCGCCCGGCGGAGGTGGTGGGCGGAGACCCCGCACCCGGCGGACTACCGTAGTGGCCATGCCGATCAATCCGTCGACGTTGCAGGGCCGGGTCATCGTCGACGAGATGATCCGGGGCGGGGTGACTGACGCGGTGCTGTGCCCCGGGTCGCGCAACGCCCCGCTGGCCTTCGCGTTGCACGCCGCCGACGCGGCCGGGCGCATCCGGCTGCACGTGCGGATCGACGAGCGCTCGGCCGGCTACCTCGCGCTGGGGCTGGCGGTGTCGTCGGGCCGGCCGGTGCCCATCGTGCTCACCAGCGGCACGGCCGTGGCCAACGTCAGCCCGGCGGTGTTCGAGGCGAACTACGCCCGCGTGCCGCTCGTCGTGATCAGCGCCAACCGGCCGTACGAGCTGCTCGGCTCCGGCGCCAACCAGACCGTGGAACAATTCGGCCTCTTCGGCACCCAGGTCCGCGCGGCGATCAGCATCGGTCTCGCCGAGGACGGGCTGGACACCAACAGCCAGTGGCGGTCGGCGGTGGGCCGCGTGCTGGCCGCGGCGCGCGGCGCCCGCACCGGCAACGCCGGCCCGGTGCAGTTCGACATCCCGCTGCGCGAACCCCTCGTCCCCGACCCGGCCGAACCCGCCGACGGTGACCTGGCCGGCTTCACCGGCCGGCCCGACGGGTCGCCGTGGACGCAGGCGCCGGCCGGCCGCCTCGACATCCCGGTGCCGGTCGACCTGAGCCTCGACACGGTCGTCATCGCCGGGCACGGCTCCGGGCTCAACCCCGAGCTGACCGGCCTGCCCACCGTCGCCGAACCGACCGCACCCGCCCCGGACAACCCGCTGCACCCGCTGGCGCTGGGCGGGATCAAACCCCGCCAGGCCATCATCTGCGGCCGCCCGACCCTGCACCGCGGCGTCTCCCGGCTCCTCGCCGACCCCGACGTGCTGGTCCACGCCATCACCACCGGCCCGCGCTGGCCCGACGTGTCCGGCAACGTCGCGTCGACCGGCACGCGCGTGCAGGCCTCGGGTAAGCCGGGCGTGGCCTGGCTCGCCCAGTGCGGCACCGAGCACCGTCGGGCGGTGGACGCGGTCGCGACTGTGCTGGCCCAGACCCCGGCGGTCACCGGGCTGCACGTGGCCGCGGCCGCCGCCGGTGGGATCGGCGCGGGGCGCCAACTGTTCCTCGGCGCCTCCAACCCGATCCGCGACGTGGCGCTGACGGGCAGCGCGTCGCCGGGGGTGCGCGTGCTGTCCAACCGGGGGGTCGCCGGGATCGACGGGGCGAACTCGACGGCCATCGGGGTGGCCCTGGCCGGCGGCCCGACCGTCGCGCTGCTCGGCGACCTGACCTTCATCCACGACTCGACCGGGCTGATCATCGGGCCGGGGGAGCCGCGCCCCGACGACCTGCGGATCGTCGTCGCCAACGACGACGGCGGCGGCATCTTCGGACTCCTCGAGCAGGGCGACCCCCGATTCGCCGGCGACGCGTATGCCGGGGCCTACGAACGGATCTTCGGCACCCCGCACCACACCGACCTCGCCGCGCTGTGCGCCGGCATGCACGTGCCGCACCGCCGCGTCACCGTCGGCGAACTGCCCGACGCCCTGGCCGGCCCGGCCGCCGGGGTGCAGGTGCTCGAGGTCGCAACCGACCGCACCGTGCTGCGGCAGGTCCACGCCGCGATCGCCGCGAAGCTGTCCTGACGGCCCGGTAGCCTGTCCGATATGAACCCGACCGCCCAGCGCATCATCGCGCGGTGCCTGCTCGTCGTCGGTGCCATCATCACCCTGATGGGCGTGTTCCTGTTCGCCGGTTGCGTGAAGAACGACGCCCAGATCAACGCCAACAAGGCCGTCGCCGTCGCGGAGGTCTCCTCTGCCGACCGGTTGCACGCCGCGGTCGGCTTCTTCACCCCCGACGGTAAGTTCCACAGCCCGCAGCTCGGGCTGCTGTACCCGACCCAACTGTCGGTGGGGGAGCGGATCTCGGTGGACTACGACGCCAGCAACCCCGACGGACTGGTGCGCCCCACCGGACGCAACGCCTCGTTGGCCGTCGTCCCATCGCTCTCGGTCATCGTGATCGGATGGCTGGTCGTGGGGCTGCTCATGGTCCTCGTCGCCGAATTCGGGCGCCGAAGCCGCACAAGCTAATTCGCTTCGAGTTCACCCGGCGTTCGGGCGCCAACCACCGACGGGCCGTTCGCGCCGCCGACACTGGGCGCATGCGAGTGGCGATTGTGACCGAGAGCTTCCTTCCCCAGGTCAACGGTGTGACCAATTCCGTGCTGCGCGTCGTCGACCATCTCGAATCCCACGGACACGACGCCCTCGTCGTCGCGCCGGACACCCCACGCGGCCAGCCGTCGGGTCCCACCACGGTCGGCGCCGCCACGCCGGTGCAGCACGTCCCCGCGGTCATGGTGCCAGGTGTGCGGTCGCTGCCGGTGGGGGTGCCGACCCCGACCGTGCACCGCGCGCTGCGCGACTTCGGGCCCGACGTCGTGCACCTGGCCTCCCCGTTCGTCCTCGGTGGTGCCGGCGCCTACGCCGCCCGGCGCCTGGACCTGCCGACCGTCGCGGTGTTCCAGACCGACGTCGCCGGGTTCGCCGCCAGCTATCGCGCCGGCCTCGCCTCGCGCGCGGCCTGGCGCTACCTGCGGCGGCTCCACTCGGCCTGCGACCGCACCTTGGCCCCGTCGTCGGCGAGTGCGGCCGACCTGCGCGCCCACGGCATCCCGCGGGTACACCGCTGGGGCCGGGGCGTCGACCTGGACCAGTTCGGTCCCGAGCACGCCGACGCCGACCTGGTCGCCCGGTGG
The DNA here is from genome assembly GCF_009932435.1 of Gordonia crocea. Taxonomy (NCBI): domain Bacteria; kingdom Bacillati; phylum Actinomycetota; class Actinomycetes; order Mycobacteriales; family Gordoniaceae; genus Gordonia; species Gordonia crocea. The sequence continues at coordinate 96,261 of NZ_BJOU01000008.1, read as the reverse complement.
TCGGGGGTCGGCCACGACGACGACCGCGAACGCAAACTGATCGTCGGGTTCGTCGGGCGCCTCGCCCCGGAGAAGGACGTCCACAAGCTGGCCGTCCTCGCCGACGACCCGGGCGTGCAACTGGTGATCGTCGGCGACGGCCCGCAGCGCGACCGCCTGGCCGAGCAACTGCCCGGCGCGGTCTTCACCGGCGCCCTGCACGGGGAGGACCTGGCCCGCGCCTACGCCAGCTTCGACGTCTTCGTCCACGCCGGGCGCCACGAGACCTTCTGCCAGACCATCCAGGAGGCGATGGCCAGCGGGCTGCCCGTCGTCGGACCCTATGCCGGCGGCCCGCGCGACCTGATCGGGCACTGCCGCACCGGCTTCCTGCTCGACCCCGACCAGTTCGAGGCGAAGCTGCCCGATGCGATCGATGCCCTGCGCGACCCGGTCACCCGCGGACGGTTCGGCGGGTCCGGGTTGGCGTGGGTGCGCACGCGCACGTGGTCGTCGGTCTGCGACGAACTACTCGGCCACTACCGCGCGGTGCTCGAGGACCGTGCGCCGGGCGGCCCGGACCGTCGGCTGGCCGGTTGAGCCCTCCGCGCAGTGGCGCCCGCGATGTCGGCGACCGGCGTCGCCGACTACGGTTTGAGGGATGAGCGACAAGCGCGCGGATCTGGACAAGCGGCCCGACGAGGTTGCCTCGATGTTCGACGGCGTGGCCAAGCGCTACGACCTCACCAACACCGTGCTGTCGTTCGGCCAGGACCGGTTGTGGCGGGCCGCGACGCGTCGCGCGCTGGGCCTGCGGCCCGGTGACATCGTGCTCGACCTGGCCGCCGGTACCGCCGTGTCCACCGTCGAGTTGAGTAAGAGCGGCGCCACCGCGGTGGCCGCCGACTTCTCCCTCGGGATGCTCAAGGCCGGGGCCGGGCGCGACGTGCCGAAGGTGGCCGCCGACGCGCTGGCCCTGCCGTTCGCCGACGAGTCCTTCGACGCGGCGACGATCTCCTTCGGGCTGCGCAACGTCAACGACGTGGGGGTGGCGCTGCGCGAACTGCGCCGCGTGCTGCGCCCGGGTGGTCGGTTGGTGATCTGCGAGTTCTCCACCCCGACGTGGGGGCCGTTCCGCACCGTCTATCTCGAGTACCTGATGAAGGCGCTGCCCGAGGTCGCCACCCGCGTCTCGAGCAACCCGACTGCCTACGTCTATCTGGCCGAGTCGATCCGTGAATGGCCCGATCAGCCGGCCCTGGCCGCGAAGATCCGCGAGGCCGGATTCCGCGGGGTGCACTGGCACAACCTCACCGGGGGGATCGCCGCGCTGCACAGCGCGGTGAAGTAACCGACCGTGAAGTAGCCTGAGCCGCGTGACCCACCATCACCACCACGGCGACGGCCCGGTTCCGCTCAGCGACGCCGCGCGCTGGATCGTCGTTTCCGTCGTCGCGCTGGCGGCCGCTGCCGTCGCCCTCAGCCTGGTGGTGTTGTGGCCGTCGTCGTCGGGCGACCACCCGATCCCGATACAGTTCCGCTCGGCCGACGGCGGGCCGATCCGCACCGAAACCGCCACGGTCGTCGCGCAGACCCGCGCCGCCTGCCAGAACCCGATGCTCGGCCTGGCTGTCGATTCGCGGGAGTTGCTGCCGATCGACACCGGCGACGGCTCCTGCCTGGTGACGACGATCCGCCTCGACAGTGGGGCCGACAAGGGCCATTACGTGCTGTTGCAGGTCCCGACGAACCGGGCCCGGTCCGGCGACGGGCCCGACCAGCCCAAACTCAACCCGGCCACCGCCGACGACCCGCAGCCGGGCCAGCCGACGCTGCACGTCGACGACAGCATCCGGGTGAGCACGTTGCCGGCCACGCAGGACTCCCCACCGCGGTACAACTTCTACGACTTTGCGCGCGGCCCGTCGCTCATCATTTGGGCGATCCTGTTCGTGCTGGCGATCGTCGTCGTCGCGGCGTGGAAGGGTTTGCGGTCGATCATCGGCCTGGTCTTCGCCTTCCTCGTACTCGGCATCTTCACGTTGCCGTCGATCCTGGACGGGCACTCGCCGGTCGCGGTGGCGGTCACGTCGTCGGCGCTCATCCTCATCGTCGTGCTGTACCTCGCGCACGGGATCAGCATGCGCACGTCGGCGGCGCTGTTGGGGACACTGGTGTCGCTGGTGTTCGCCGGGGTGTTGAGTTGGTTGGCGATCCGGACCATGAACATCGCCGGACTCTCCAGCGACCAGGCGCTGAGCCTGCAGATCTACTCCGGGTCCATCTCGATGACCGGGCTGCTGTTGGCCGGGTTCATCATCGGTGCGCTCGGCGTCCTCAACGACGTGACGATCACGCAGGCCTCGGCCACCTTCGAGTTGGCCGCCGCGGGGGAGCCGTCCCGGCTGGCGACGTTCCGCGCCGGGATGCGCGTGGGCCGCGACCACATCGCCAGCACGGTGTACACGCTGGTGTTCGCCTACGCGGGCAGCGCGCTGCCGTTGTTGTTGCTGTTCTCGGTGGCCTCGCAGCCGTTCGGGATGTTGGTGACCACCGACCAGGTTGCGATCGAGTTGGCGCGCGCCTTCGTCGGCGGTATCGCGATCGCGTTGTCGGTGCCGTTGACGACCGGTGTGGCGGCGATGCTGGTCACGATCGACCCGAGGGGCTCGTTCCGCCACTTGCGCGACGCCTGAGTCCGTCGACTGGGCCCTCTTTCCCGTCGAGTGGGCCCTCGATCTCGTCGAGTGGGCCCTCGTTCTCGTCGAGTGGGCCCTCGATCTCGTCGACTGGGCCCTCGTTTTCGTCGAGTGGGCCCTCAGCGGAACGGCGGTCGTTCGTCGACGCGCACCGACATCCGGCCGACGGTCCGCCAGGCGCGTGCGACGAGATCGGAATCCTCGTCGGTGATGAGGTTGCCCATCACGCGCACCACCATCGACATCAGTCGGGCCGACCGCAGCCCCGGCCGACCAAGGACCGGCACGGCTTTGGGCACGGTCAGCACCGCGGCGAGTCGTCGTGCCGCGGAGAAGGCGAGACCGTAATGCTCGGTCAGCAGGTCGGGCCAGCGGTCGGTGAAGTCGTCCACCCCGTCGGAGATGAGTTCGACGGCCAGCCGGGCGGTTTCCAGGCCGTAGTCGATGCCCTCGCCATTCAGCGGGTTTACGCAGGCGGCAGCGTCGCCGATCAGCATCCAATTGCGTCCGGCCACTCCGCTGACCGCGCCGCCCATCGGCAGCAGCGCCGACGCGACGCGCTGGGGCTCGTCGCTGATCTGCCACTCATCGCGCACCATGTCGGTGTAGTGGTGCAGCGTCGGGCGCAACTCCACATGGGCCGGACGCTTGGCAGTGGCCAGCGCGCCGACGCCGACGTTGAGCATTCCGCCGCCCAGCGGAAAGACCCAGCCGTACCCGGGGAGCAGCGACCCGTCGGCGCCGCGCAACTCGAGGTGCGAGCCCATCCACGGATCGTCCGAACGCGCCGAACTCACGTAGGCGCGCCCGGCCACGCCATACGCGGTATCGCGGTGCCACTCCCGACCCAGGACTTTGCCCAGTCCCGATCTCACACCGTCGGCGACGATGACCGTCGTCGCACCGATCGCCCGCCGAACGCCGGCCTCCTCGACGACGACGGCGGCGACGCGGTCCCCGTCCCACTCCACGTCGACGGCCTTGGCGCCGGTCACCATCCGTGCACCCGCCGCGACGGCGAAGTCGCGGATCGCGTCGTCGAGTTCGAGTCGCGCCACCGCGCTGCCGGTGTCGGCGAACCGGCCGCCCGGCCACGGCACGCGTTGGTCGGCGCCCCAACCGTGTAGGTGGAGCCCGACGATCTGCGGCCGGCCGGCGAGGTAATCGCCCATGCCGAGGGTCGCCATCTCGGTCACCGCGCGGGGCGTCAGGCCGTCGCCGCAGGTCTTGTCGCGGGGGAAGACCGCCATGTCGAGAAGCGTCACGTCGTAGCCGGCGCGGGCGGCGTAGGCGGCCGCCGCCGAACCCGCCGGGCCGGCGCCGACGACGAGGACTTCGGTGCGCTCGGCAGGGGCCGGGCCGGATGAATCGGCCTGCGAGGTGTGCGTCACCCGAACAGTATGTCCTGCCCGTGAGTCGGCTACGCTCAGCGAGTCGGGCGCGACCGCGCTGACTCCCCGAAACGCTTGTGCAGGTGCATCACGTGAAGTCGACAATCGCCGGCTTGGATCTGGGTTCGGACGAGTTCTCCCTCGCCGTGAAATCATCGCTGGCGCAGGTCGAGGACCTGCTGCTGCGGGAGCTCTCGTCGGGCGACGATCTGCTGACCGAGGCGGCCACCCACCTGGCCAAGGCCGGCGGCAAGCGGTTCCGGCCGATGTTTGCGATCCTCGCCGCGCAGTTCGGGCCGAAGCCCGATTCCGTCGACGTCATCACCGCCGCGACCGTCGTCGAGATGATCCACCTCGCCACGCTCTACCACGACGATGTGATGGACGAGGCTCCGATGCGCCGGGGCGCGGCGTCGGCAAACTCGCGCTGGGGCAACTCGGTGGCGATCCTGTCCGGCGATTTCCTCTTCGCCCGGGCGTCGCGGCTGGTGTCCACGCTGGGCCCGCATGCCGTTCTGATCATCGCGGATACCTTCGCCGAGCTGGTGACCGGTCAGATGCGCGAGACGGTCGGCACGACGGCGGGTCTGGACCCGATCGAGCACTACCTGAAGGTGGTGTGGGAGAAGACCGGCTCACTGATCAGCGCGGCCGGACGTTTCGGTGCGATGACCTCGCAGGCCGACGATGCGACGATCGAGCGCCTCGCCCGCCTGGGAGACGTGATCGGCACGGCGTTCCAGGTCTCCGACGACATCATCGACATCACCTCGGTCACCGACGACTCCGGCAAGACGCCGGGCACCGATTTGCGCGAGGGGGTGCACACCCTGCCGGTGCTCTACGCCCTCGCCGGCGACGACCAGACCGCCGTGGAGTTGCGCTCCCTCCTCGTCGACTCGGAGACCTCGCGTCCGCGTCCGCTCGTCGACGACGACGAGGTGGCCCGAGCGCTGGAATTGCTCCGGTCCTCCGACGGGATGGCGGCCACCCGCGACAAGCTGCGCGAGTACCAGCAGGCCGCTGAAGACGACCTCGCGGAACTGCCCGCCGGACCGGCGCGCGACGCGCTATCGGCGTTGGCCGCGTACACAATTGAGCGAACCGGCTAGCTGGTCGTCGGGAACGATCCGGGCGGGCCCGGCGTTTGGCACTATGCAAGGAAGCGGTTGCACTGGGCGGCCGATATGCCAAACGAGGTGGGCAATGCATTTCAACGGTCTCAAGACTGCTGCGCTGTTGGGGTTGATGTCGGCGATCATCGTCGGGATCGGTGCGATGTTCGGTCGCACCGCATTGATCATTTCGGTTCTGCTCGCGATTGCGACGAACGCTTACGTGTATTTCAACTCGGCGAAGTTGGCGCTGCGGTCGATGCATGCGCAGCCCGTCACTGAGGTGCAGGCGCCGGAGTTGTATCGGATTGTGCGGGAGTTGGCCACCGCGGCGCGGCAGCCCATGCCAGCCTTGTACATCAGTCCGACCGAGTCGCCCAACGCCTTCGCGACGGGGCGGAACCCGAAGAATGCCGCGGTGTGTTGTACGTCGGGGATTATGCGATTGCTCGACGAGCGTGAATTGCGCGCAGTCCTCGGCCACGAGCTGTCCCACGTCTACAACCGCGACATCTTGATTTCGTCGGTGGCGGGCGCGCTCGCCGCGATCATCACCGGGTTGGCGCACATGGCGATGTGGATGGGCGGCGGAAACCGCGACGGCGGCCCCGGCATCATCGCGGTGCTGGCGATGACGTTCTTGGGCCCGCTGGCTGCGTCGGTGATCAAGATGGCCGTCTCGCGTTCGCGGGAGTACCAGGCGGATGAGTCCGGTGCCGAGCTGACCAAGGACCCGTTGGCGCTGGCGTCGGCACTGGCCAAGATTTCCGGCGGGATCGATCGGGCGCCGCTGCCGCCCGAGCCGCAGATCGAGTCGCAGGCGCACATGATGATCGAGAACCCGTTCCGCGGTGCCGGCGTGCAGAAGCTCTTCTCGACGCACCCGCCGACTGCCGACCGCATTGCGCGACTCCAGGAGATGGCTCGCCGGGGCGTTTAGTCCGGCCCTTTCGCCGACTGGGCCCTCAAACTCGCCGAGTGGGCCCTCAAACTCGCCGAGTGGGCCCTCAAACTCGCCGAGTGGGCCCTCAAACTCGCCGAGTGGGCCCTCAATCCCGCCGAGTGGGCCCTCAAACTCGCCGACTGGGCCCTCAAACTCGCCGACTGGGCCCTCTGATCCATCCCGGCGTTTCCGGAGAGCTCAGATTGTGAGTGCCTCCTCCGGATTGAGGGCGGCGATTCGATCGTAGTGGAGTTGCTCAGCATGGTCGGGGGTCAGGTCGTGGCAGTAGCTGTGCGGCCGGACGCGGTTGTAGAACGCGACCCATTCGGCGGTGGCCAGTGACAGCTCGGCGGCCCCGGGAAATCGGGGTCCGTAATCGACGAGTTCGCTTTTGTAGTCGGCGTTGACCGACTCGGCCAACGCGTTGTCGTAGCTGTCGCCGACGCTCCCGACCGACGGGGTGATCCCGGCCTCGGCCAGCCGATGCCCGAACGCGAGCGCGGTGTACTGCGACCCGGCATCGCTGTGATGGACCAGGTCACTCAAATCGGTGATGCCGGCTCGATTTCGGTGCTCGATAGCGCTGTTGATCGCGTCGGTGACCAGGTCGACCGTCATCTGCGTCGCAACCTTCCAGCCGACGATCTTGCGGGCGAACACGTCGATGACGAACGCGGTGTACGCCCATCCCGCGACGGTGCGGCAGTAGGTGAAGTCAGCAACCCAGAGCCGGTTCGGGGCAGGGGCGGTGAAGCGCCGGTCGACCAGATCGGCTGGGCGCTCATCGGCCGGGTTCGCCGTCGTGGTGCGCGGGGACTTCTTCTTCGACGCACCCCGCCAACCCATCTCGGCCATGACACGCTCGACAGTGCAGCGGGCAACATCAATCCCGTTGCTGCGCAACATGATCCACATCTTGCGTGACCCGAGAACCCGAGTCAGCGGCTGATCGCGGCGCATGATCCAGATCGCGTCGATCACGCGTGCGTCGGCCAGCATCCGTGCACTGGGCCCACGGTGGCGGTGCTCGTAATACGTGGACGGGGCGATGGGCACACCGTGCTCAGACAGCACGCGGCACATCGAATCGACTCCCCAGAGCAGACCATCGGCGCCCACCCGGTGACCCTGGTGAGCGCCGATGAACTCCACGATCAGCGGTGTGGCCGGTCGATCTCGGCCGCGAAGAAAGCCGACGCCGCCTTCAAAATCCCGTTGGCCCGTTTAAGCTCGGCGACCTCCCGCCGTAGCCGGCGCACCTCCTCACCCTCGGCCGCGGCCTGCCCGACCCCAGCAGCCGCCTCGGGCACACTGCGCACCCATTTGCGCACCGTCTCCGCCGAACCGATACCAAGCAGATCAGCGGTCTTGCCCATCGCCGCCCACTCCGTCGACCCCTGAGCCACCAACTGGGCCACCATGTCCACCGCGTCCCGCTTCAATTGCACCGGATACCGCTTCGTTCCTGCCATAAGACCCATCTTCCCGTGAGACGAACCCTCCGGAAACCCCGGGACGGATCACGGGGCCCACTCGACGAAGATCAGGGCCCAGTCGGCGAGATTGAGGGCCCACTCGGCGAGATTGAGGGCCCAGTCGGCGGGGATGAGGGCCCACTCGGCGGGAAAGAGGGCCCAGTCGGCGGTTAGCGGTAGTTCACAAACTGCAGCGCGACGTCGAGATCGGAGCCCTTCAGCAACGCGATGACGGCCTGGAGGTCGTCGCGCTTCTTGCTCGACACGCGCACCTCCTCGCCCTGGATCTGCGCCTTGACGCCCTTGGGCCCCTCGTCGCGGATGATCTTGGTGATCTTCTTCGCGTGCTCGGTGTCGATGCCCTGCTTCAGGGTGCCGGTGATCTTGAACACCTTCCCGGAGGAGGCGGGTTCGCCGGCCTCGAAGGCCTTCAGCGAGATGTCGCGGCGGATCAGCTTCTCCCGGAAGACCTCGAGCGCGGCCTGGGCCCGCTCCTCGGCATCGGAGGTGATGACGATCCCATCCTCGCCGGACCACTCGATTCCGGTGTTGGTGCCGCGGAAGTCGTACCGCTGCGACAACTCCTTGGCGGCCTGGTTGAGGGCGTTGTCGACCTCCTGGCGATCGAACTTGCTGACCACGTCGAACGATGAATCTGCCATGCGCCACAGCCTAACGTGAGCAGCGGGTTTGCGTCGGCACCGGGGAGGCGTTGTATCCTTTGCGGCGTTGCTCTTCGTCGCTGCGCCAAGCGCGGGGGAGTGCACCGGCAGGTTGCCCGAGCGGCCAAAGGGAGCGGATTGTAAATCCGTCGCGCAAGCTACATAGGTTCGAATCCTATACCTGCCACGACGTGGAGTTTCGCCCCGTTGACCGGGGGTCGGCGCGCGATTTGGCCGACTCGCTCAGCGGTGTGTAACCTCGTCATGTTGTCTTCTCGAGCGGGTCCGCCCGTTCGGCCGGCGACGACGCCCCCTTAGCTCAGTCGGTAGAGCGTTTCCATGGTAAGGAAAAGGTCGACGGTTCGATTCCGTCAGGGGGCTCGCTGGACCCGATCAGACGGTTCGGTCCATGGCGGTGTAGCTCAGCTGGTTAGAGCGCACGACTCATAATCGTGAGGTCGGGGGATCGAGTCCCCCCACCGCTACACACCGGAATCGGCGGCCGCCGTTTCCGTGAACCAAGGCCCGGTGCCGGTCGGATGGCCGAACGCCGGGCGTGAGTACCACCGAAAGAAGGCAGCGACGTGGCCTCCTCGACTGACGTTCGCCCCAAGATCACCCTGGCGTGCGAGGTGTGCAAGCACCGCAACTACATCACCAAGAAGAATCGGCGCAACGACCCCGATCGGCTTGAGATCAAGAAGTTCTGCCCCAACTGCGGCAAGCATCAGGCCCACAAAGAGTCGCGCTGACGAACGAAGGGCACCGGGAACGGTGCCCTTTTTTTCTTGGTTGCGACCCACGAGGGTCGTGACAGCCCCCACCGCACTCTTGTGACCGTTAGGCAGGCTTGACACAGTGTTTTCCGGAAACGACTCCACCGGCGACGCGGAGAATTTGTCCCCCGAGGAACTCGCGGAGCGCACCGCGGGCCTCGTCGGATTCCACTACACCGTCGACGACTACTACCAGGTCGGTCGCGAAGAGGTCCGCAAGCACGCCACAGCCGTGCAGGACGCGCACCCGACGCACTGGAGCGAGAGCGCCGCGCGCGAATACGGCTACGACAGCCTCGTCGCGGCACCGACCTTCGTGTCGGTCTTCGGCATCACCGCGCAGCGGTATCTCTTCGAAGGAGTCGTCCAGGGCTACGACCTCTGGCAGATCATGCAGACCGACCAGCGCCTGATCTACCACCAACCGATGAAGGTCGGCGACCAGCTCATCTGCGACGTGTCGCTGGAGTCCTTCCGCCACATCAGCAAGCCCGAGAACCTCGACATGCTGGTCAGCAAGAACGTCATCTGGAACCAGCACGGCGAGCCCGTGATGACTACCTACACGTCGCTGGTGGCGCGGACCGGCGTCGAGGTCCCCGCCGAGCTGGTCGACTCGCTCGACCACGTGATGATGAAGGTCGACGAGTTCGGCAAGCCGGACAAGACGGTCAATCGCACGGCCGGGCAAAAGGGGCAGCCCGACCCGACCGGGTCGCCGAGCGCCGGTAAGGCCATCGATTTCGACACGCTGACCGTCGGCCAGGAGTTCGAGCCCAAGTCCTTCCAGCTGACCCGCGGCAACCTGGTCAACTACGCCGGCGTCGTCGGCGACCCCAACCCGATCCATTTCTCCGACGAGGTGGTCAAGGCTGCGGGTCTCGACGGCGTCGTCGCGCATGGCATGCAGACGATGGGCCTCGGGGCGACCTACGTGTCGGAGTTCATCGGCGATCCGGGTGCGTTCTGTGAGTACAACGTGCGCTTCACCAGCCCGGTGTACGTCCCGGCCGACGACTACGCCTCGGTGGATTTCACCGCCAAGGTCAAGTCGCTGGACCCGGAGACGCGCAAGGGCACCATTGCGCTGGTGGCGAAGCAGGGCGACCGCAAGATTTTTGGTCGCGCCACCGTCGTCGTGCAGTTCAACTGACCCGACGGGGAGTGGATTGGTGCTGGGCACCGCTGGTGCTCTACACTGAGGTGTCAGATTGATTCTTGACTTGCGCGCTACCCATAGGGTGGCGCGTTGGTCATGTTGGGGTCAATCGACGTGGTCGTACTCGGCCACAAAGGGGCGTAGCTCAACTGGCAGAGCAGCGGTCTCCAAAACCGCAGGTTGCAGGTTCAAGTCCTGTCGCCCCTGCCCTGGAATGTCAGGGCCACCGGAAACGAGAGGACTCGAAGGTTGAGCAAGCGCGATCGAGCTGCCAAGAGCAAGGCGAAGGCCGACGACGCCGTCGACGCTGCGGTTGACACGCTCGACGACGACGTCGAGGAACTGCGGCCGACCGGCAAGCGCGCCGGTTCGTCGCGTCGCACGTCGCGGACCGACAAAGCCTCTGAGACGGAGTCCGCTGGCCGGCGCAACCCGTTTGTCGTGGTGTGGGAGTTCCTGAAGCAGGTCGTCGCCGAGATGAAGAAGGTCATCTGGCCGACTCGGCGGGAGACCATCGTCTTCACGCTGATCGTCCTGGTCTTCGTCATCCTGTTCACCGCGTTCATCGCGGGCCTGGACATCGGCTTCGGTCAGCTCATGCTCTTGATCTTCGGCAAGTAACCACCAATCCAAAGGAGTATCGGGCTGTGACCACCCCCGAGAACGAGATCGAATCGACCGAGGACACCACCTCGGCGGGTGAGGCCACCGCCCAGACCGATGACGCCGTCGTGGAGGCGACCGATGACGCCGTCGTGGAGGCGACCGACGAGATTGTCGAGGCCGACGCCGATGAGGCCGACTCCGACGATGAGACCCCCGCTGCGGACGCCGATGCTGAGGGCGCCGACGACGAGGACGATCCGGTCGAGGCGATGCGCCGTAAGCTGCGGTTCGCGCCCGGCGAGTGGTACGTGATCCACTCCTACGCCGGCTACGAGAACAAGGTGAAGGCCAACCTCGAGACCCGTGTGCAGAACCTGGACCTCGAGGAGTACATCTTCCAGGTTGAGGTGCCCACCGAAGAGGTCACCGAGATCAAGAACGGCCAGCCCAAGAAGGTCAACCGCAAGATCCTCCCCGGCTACATCCTGGTGCGGATGGATCTGAACGACGAGTCGTGGGGCGCCGTGCGCAACACCCCCGGCGTCACCGGCTTCGTCGGCCTGACGTCGCGGCCCTCGCCGCTGACCCTCGACGAGGTGCTCAAGTTCTTGGTCCCGCGCACCGAGCCCAAGAAGGCCGCCGCCACGGCCAAGGGTGGTGCCGACGTGGCTGCCGCGGCGGCCGCGGTCACCGCGCCGATCGAGGTCGATTTCGAGGTCGGCGAGTCGGTCACCGTCATGGACGGCCCGTTCGCGACCCTGCCCGCGTCGATCAGCGAGGTCAACGCCGAGCAGCGCAAGGTCAAGGTGCTCGTCTCGATCTTCGGCCGCGAAACGCCGGTCGAGCTCGCGTTCAACCAGGTCGAGAAGATCTAGACCCACGGGGGCTCCGCCCCCGTGACCCCCGGAACTCCGGGACACAGAGACTTCCGCGTATCCAGCGTGCGCGGATGAGGAAAGAAGAAGGACAAAGAGGATGCCTCCCAAGAAGAAGAAGATCGCCGGGATCATCAAGCTCCAGATCCAGGCGGGCCAGGCCAATCCGGCTCCGCCGGTGGGTCCGGCGCTGGGTCAGCACAGCGTGAACATCATGGAGTTCTGCAAGGCTTACAACGCCGCGACTGAGAATCAGCGCGGCAACGTGATCCCGGTGGAAATCTTCGTGTACGAAGACCGCTCGTTTGATTTCAAGCTGAAGACCCCGCCCGCTGCCAAGCTGCTGCTCAAGGCTGCTGGTCTGCAGAAGGGCTCCGGCGAGCCGCATGTGAACAAGGTCGGCAAGGTCACCATGGACCAGGTCCGTGAGATCGCCAAGACCAAGGCCGAGGATCTCAACGCCAACGACATCGATCAGGCTGCGAAGATCATCGCCGGTACCGCCCGCTCCATGGGCATCACCGTCGAGGGCTAAGACAAACCACCGTCGTCGCCGCGCGCGACGGCAACCACCCCGTGGGAGGGCCGGCTCGGCCCATCAACCACATACCCGGGATACCCCGGAGAAGGAACAGAGCAATGGCACAACGAAGCAAGGCCTACCGCGCCGCCGCGGAAAAGGTCGACAAGGACGCGCTGTACAGCCCGCTGGAAGCTGCGCAGCTCGCCAAGGACACCGGTTCGAAGAACACCGACTCGACCGTCGAGGTCGCCATCCGCCTGGGTGTCGATCCCCGCAAGGCCGACCAGCTGGTGCGCGGCACTGTCAACCTGCCGCACGGCACCGGTAAGACCGCCCGCGTCATCGTGTTCGCCACCGGCGACAAGGCCGCCGAGGCGACCGCCGCGGGTGCCGACGAGGTCGGCGCCGAGGACCTGATCGAGAAGATCCAGGGCGGCTGGCTGGAGTTCGACGCCGCGATCGCCACCCCGGACCAGATGGCCAAGGTCGGCCGGATCGCCCGTGTGCTCGGCCCGCGCGGCCTCATGCCGAACCCGAAGACCGGTACCGTGACCGCCGACGTCACCAAGGCCGTCGCCGACATCAAGGGCGGCAAGATCAACTTCCGCGTCGACAAGGCCGCCAACCTGCACTTCGTGATCGGCAAGGCGTCCTTCTCCGCCGAGCAGCTCGCGGAGAACTACGGCGCCGCCTACGACGAGATCATGCGCGCCAAGCCGTCGGCCGCCAAGGGCCGCTACATCAAGAAGGTCACCGTGTCGACGACGACGGGCCCGGGCATCCCGGTCGATCCGTCGGTGACGCGCAACTTCGCGGTGCCGGCCCAGGCGTGATCCTCACGCGCTGAGTCCACTCGACTACGGGACGAACCCAACACCACACGGTGTTGGGTTCGTCCCGTTTTACGGTGGTGCGCAGGTACCCTCGGCCTGTGGGGTCCACATCGGCGCACCGGTGGGTGCCCGTGGCCGCGATCGCCGACTCGGGCCATTCGGCCGCCGACGGTGCCGTGATGCTCGGCTCGTCGGGGGTGAGGGGAGTCCTGCCGCCGGGATTCCGGGTGACCTCGGACAACGGGTATGTCACGATGATCGGCGCCGACTACGCGATGAGCGGAACCATCGATGTGTCACGCCGGGCCGGCAAAGGGGCACGGCCGGCCACCAGTGTGCGGGACCTCGACGAGTACTTGCACAGACACTTCGACCATCTCGGATCGCGCGCGCTGGCCGCACTGCGCCGTGAGCAGTGGCGGGCCCACGGTCTCGAGGGTGCGTCGGCCCGCGGCGAGGTGAGCGGGATGCCCGCGTACACGGCGCTCGTCGGGTGTCGAGGCCTGCGCTGGGTCGTCTCGGCGTGGGACCCCGGGTTGCGCGGTGCGGCCGATGCCATCGCCCGTTCCCTGCGCGAAGTCGGAACGCCGACGCGAGCGTAGTCGGGGCGATACGTTGGCTGTCGTGGAGCTTGATGGACGGGTAGCGATTGTCACCGGAGCGGCCAGTGGGATCGGGGCCGCGCTGACACACGAACTGGTCCGACGATCGGCGCGCGTCGTCGTCGCCGATCTCGACGCCGACGCCACCGAGCGTGCGACGGCGGCCCTGCCCGCCGGGACCGCGGTGGCGGCTGCGGGCGACACCTCCGACCCGGCGGTGATCGCCGCCCAGATCGCGGTCGCCACGGAGGCATTCGGCCCGGTGGACCTGTACTTCGCCAACGCCGGGATCGGTGTCGGGTCGGGCCTGGGCACCGCGGCGGACTGGACGCGCAGCATCGACGTCAACCTGCTCGCGCACGTCCGGGCGGCGCAGGCGCTGATCCCCGGTTGGGTCGAGCGGGGCGGCGGCTACTTCGTCAGTACCGCATCGGCGGCCGGGCTGCTCTCCCAGATCGGGTCGGCGACGTACTCGACCACGAAGCACGCCGTCGTCGGCTTCGCCGAATGGCTGTCGATCACCTACGGCGACGCCGGCGTCGGCGTCAGCTGCGTGTGCCCCATGGGGGTCGACACGGCGCTGTTGCGCCCCGCGCGGCCCGTCGACGACCAGGAGGCGCTGATGCTGCGCACCGTCGAATCGGCCGGGCCGGTGCACACCCCGGAGTCGGTGGCGGCGACCGTCCTCGACGCCGTGGAACAGGACCGGTTCCTCGTCCTCCCGCATCCCGAGGTCCTCGAGATGTACCGCGGCAAAGGGGCCGACTACGGCCGGTGGCTCGGCGGAATGCGCCGGCTGCACAGTGCCGTGCGGCAATCGATCAGCAAAGGAAACCGATGACGATCCCCGCCTTCTCCGAACGCAGCAACGCCTACCGGGACCAACTCCTGGAGTTCATGGACACCCGGGTCTATCCGGGTGAGCGGCTCTACCACCAGCAGATGGCGGCGGTGGCCGACCCGCACTTCCAGCCGCCGATCCTCGAAGAGCTCAAGTCGCAGGCCCGCTCGGCCGGGCTGTGGAACCTCTTCCACCCCTACTCCGAGTGGGGGCCGGGGCTGTCCAACCTGGACTACGCGCCGCTGGCCGAGATCATGGGCCGCAGCGAGATCGCCCCCGAGGTGTTCAACTGCAACGCCCCCGACACCGGGAACATGGAGGTCCTGACGCTCTACGGCACCGACGAGCACAAGGAGCGCTGGCTCAAACCGCTGCTGGCCGGCGAGATCCGGTCGGCGTTCGCGATGACCGAACCGGCGGTGGCCAGTTCGGATGCCACCAACATCGAGATGTCGATGCGTCGCGACGGTGACTCCTATATCCTCAACGGCCGAAAGTGGTTCGCCTCCAACGCGATGCACCCGCACTGCCGGGTGCTCATCGTCATGGGCAAGACCGATCCGACGGCGGCCACCCACCGCCAACAATCGATGATGGTCGTGCCCATCGACGCCCCCGGGATCACCGTCGTGCGGAACCTGCCGGTCTTCGGCTACCACGACCGGGAGGGGCACGCCGAGATCACCTTCACCGACGTGCGGGTGCCCGCCGCCGACGTGCTAGCCGGGGAGGGGGAGGGGTTCGCGATCGCGCAGGCCCGCCTCGGACCGGGCCGCATCCACCACTGCATGCGCACCGTCGGGATGGCCGAGCGGACCTTGGAGCTGATGTGCCAACGGGCCGCCCAGCGCGTCACCTTCGGCAAACCGTTGGCGGCGCGGGGGAACATCCAGGACTGGATTGCCGAGGCGCGCATCGAGATCGAGATGGTGCGGCTGTTGACGCTCAAGGCCGCGCACATGATGGACACGGTCGGCAACAAGGCCGCCGCCACCGAGATCGCCGCCATCAAGGTCGCGGCGCCGGAAATGGCCCTCAAGCTGCTCGATCGCGCCATCCAGGTGTTCGGCGGGGCCGGCGTCACCGACGACTACCCGCTCGCCAGCGCCTACGCCCACCTGCGCACCCTGCGGCTGGCCGACGGTCCCGACGAGGTGCACAAACGGTCCATCGCGCGCTGGGAACTGCGCCGCCACGCCCCGTCCTGACGGGATGGCCAACCGCTGCCGGGGAACCGTTCGGGCTCCCGAATAGTCTAAGAAGTATGCGCGACGACAAGACGCTGGCCCGAATCGCAGCTCTGCTGCGGCAGGCCGAAGGCACCGACAACGAGCACGAGGCCCAGACGTTCATGGCGGCGGCCCAGCGGATGGCCACCGCCGCGGCCATCGACCTCGCAGTCGCCCGGTCGCACGACCCCGCGGCACGCGAGCGGTCGGTCCCGGTCGCCCGGCAGATCACGATCGGGACGGCCGGCAAGCGCGGGTTGCGGACCTACGTGCAGTTGTTCGTCGCGATCGCGCGGGCCAACGACGTCACCGTCGACGTCGCGCACAACTCCACGTTCGTCCTCGCCTACGGCTTTGACACCGATGTCGACACGGTGGAGGCGCTCTACAGTTCGCTGCTCGTGCAGATGGTCGCGGCCAGTGATGCCTACCTGAAGTCCGGCGCCTACAAGGGGGAGCGCGCGGCCCGGGTGGTGCGCCGCGGCAGCGGGTGGCGTTCGCGCCGGGTCGTCGAGGAGACGGCGCTGTCGCCGATCACCGCCCGGCTGAACTTCCAATCCGCCTTCGCTGAACGGGTGGGGGCGCGGCTGAGCACCGCCCGCGACGAGGCGCGGGCGGAGGCGACCCGCTCAGAACGTGACTCCGGCGGGTCGTCGACGGCAATCGCGTTGCGCCACAAAGAGGTCGAAGTCGCCGACTTCTACTCCGAGCAGTCGAGCGCCCGCGGCAGGTGGCGCCCGGCCCGGGCCGAGGCCGGCTATTCCGAGGCCGCCCGCCGCGCCGGCGACCGGGCGGGGCGGCGGGCGCGGCTCGGCGACCAACAGCGTTTCGGCTCCTCCCGCGGCGCCATCGAGGGATGACCGGGTCCGGGCGGCCCGCCGACCACGGCCGCAGTGCGGTGTACGCGGCCGAGCGGATGGTGTTCGGACTGTTCGACAACGTCGGGGCCACCCGCATGGCCCGGGTGGGCGGCGCCGATCTGACGCTTCCGGTGGAGGCGCGGTTCGCGACGCTGGAGTCGATCCGCGACTAT
Organism: Gordonia crocea; assembly: GCF_009932435.1. Lineage (NCBI taxonomy): Bacteria > Bacillati > Actinomycetota > Actinomycetes > Mycobacteriales > Gordoniaceae > Gordonia > Gordonia crocea. The sequence goes on along the minus strand of NZ_BJOU01000008.1, from coordinate 79,520 downwards.
GTCGGCCGGGTGGTGGCGATGCCGGCGGTGGTCGACCGGTTTCCCCGCGCCGGCGAGCCGGTCGTCGTCCGGGCCCGCCGCGGGGCGTCGGCGGCCACCTACGAATCCGTGGCCGGGCAACCCGGTGTCATCGCCATTCCGGTGGCCGGCGGACGGTGGGCCTTGCGGGAGCTGGTGGTGCTGCACGAGTTGGCCCACCACCTCGACGACACTTCCGATGCCGCCCACGGGGCCGGGTTCCGGGCCGCCCTGATCGACCTCGTTTCCGTCGTCCTGGGGCCCGAGGCGGGCTTTGCCTACCGGGTGATCTTTGCCGAAAGCGGCCTGCCGTCGTAGCGGTGGCGATGATGAGCGAACTTGGCGAAAACCATCGTTGCTGGTCAAGTGTCCAACTAGGGTGACCCGACACGGTTACATCGAGGTTCTGTGAACAGCGACACAGAAGACTGATACGGTAATCGGCAATTTACCGCAGCGCGGATGCAATGGGGGTGGCTACTGCTATGGGGGTACCCGCCGCCTATCGGCCGACTGGTTTGGGTTGGCTCTACGGCCTGTCCGGCAAGGCGGTCGAGGCGCTGGCCAACGTCGGCCACTTCCTCTCCTTCGCCTACTATGCGGTGCGCTATGCCCCGCAGGCCATGTGGCGGTTCCGGGGGCAGACCATCCGCACCGTCACCGATCTGGCCTGGGGGCGCGGCGCGATCATCGTCGGCGGCGGGACCGCGTTGGTCATGGCAGTCCTGGGGTTGGCCGCTGGGGCCACCGTCGCCATCGTCGCGCACGGCACCCTGAGCATGCTCGACCTCGGGCCAGTGGCCGGCAGCGTCTCCTCGTACGCCATCACCCGCGAGTTCGCACCGCTGCTGGCCGCCCTCGGATTCGCCGTGCAGGCGGGGTGTCGGATGACCGCGGAGATCGGCTCGATGCGGATCAGCGAGGAGATCGACGCGCTCGAAGTCGTCGGCGTCCACTCGATCGCCTTCGTCGTCTCGACCCGGGTCATCGCCGGGATCATCACGATCCTGCCGACCTTCCTGATCGCCATCCTCGCCGCCTACCTGTCCAGCGCCGTCGTCGTGCAGACGCGCGGGGAGTCGGCCGGGGCCTACAACCACTACTTCAACCAGTTCATCAACTTCCCCGACCTGGTCTACGCGACCCTGAAAGTCGCGATCTTCATCATCGTCGTCATCGTGATCCACTGCTACAAGGGCTATTTCGCCGCCGGCGGCCCAGAGGGCGTCGGGGTGGCCTCCGGCCGCGCGATCCGCGCCAGCCTGGTCGCCATCGTCGCCCTCGACCTGGTGCTCACGCTCATCTTCTGGGGCTTCAACTCCCCGTTCGTCTTCCGGGGGTAGGGACTGATGCCAGACTTCCGTGCACCGGGAATGTCCGCCGACCGCAGCACCTATCTGCGGCGCGCGGTGGTGGCCATCATCGCGGCGATCGCGGTGACGGTTGCGGCGGTGGGCATCGCGGCCCTGCTGCCCGAGGACGTCGTGCGCGTGCGGATGCACACCGACACCCTCGCCGGCGGGATCGACAGGGGCACCGGCGTCGTCGTCAACGGTTCGGAGATCGGAGTGGTCCGCTCGGTCGCGGCGGGGCCGAAGGGCGACTACGTCCTCGACCTGGAGTTGGACAAGGGCCGGCTGACCAACCCGGGCGTCCTCACCTCCACGACCCGGCTGAGCTACGCGCCCAAGAACCTGTTTGGCATCTCCGCGGTCGTGCTCAACAGCGAACCCGGCGGGGACCCGATCGCCAACGGCGGTGACTTTTTCCCCGACACCCCCGTCGACGCCACCCTCACCTCGATGCTGCGACAGCTCGCCGACCTGCAGGACAAGGCATTCGCCCCGTACGTCAGCGATCTGCTCGACAAAGCCGACCGGGCGACCATGGCGTTCATGCCGGTCATCGAGATCCTCGGCCGGCTGACCGGACTGGTGGTCGAGACCGAGTCGATCCCCGCCGACGTGACGCTGCCGCAGATGACCGAGCTGGTCAGCGGGTTGCCCGACGGCCTCCGCCAGATCCTCCCGGCGGTCGACACCCTGCTGCAATGGCCGGATTCACGCAAGGGCGGCAAGGCCTTCTTGGAGAAAGCGCGCAAGGGCTTCGACTATGCGACGACCACCACCATGGGCGACCTGTCCCGCCTGCTGGGCCCCAGCGGACTCGGCCAGGCTATGCCGCTGATGAAAGACGTCCTTCCGCTGCTGCAACGGATCCTCGACAGTTCGCCCAACGCCCGGAAGAACGGCCTGCAGATCGCCCAGCTCATCGCCAACATCGACCGCGCCTTGCCCAAGGTCGGCGGCCGACCGGTGCTGCGCGCCGAAGTGGTGCTGCGCGGCATGCCCGGCCCGGTCGCCGGGCTGACGGGAGGAGTCCGGTGACCACCGCCAAACGCGCACTCATCTACCTGACGATCTTCGCCATCATCGCGATCGGTGGCGGCATCTTCGTCACCAACGGGATCCTGCGCCCGGTCGCCAAGGCCGACGCCGAGTACACCGCCGACTTCACCAACGTCTCCGGGCTGCGGGTCGGCAACGATGTGCGCCGGCTCGGCACCCGCGTCGGCAAGGTCTCACCGCCGTCGAACTGCACCGCGACCCCGGCGGGGACGCCACCAGCGCGCGGGTCACGTTCAGCCTGACCCGTGGCGAAGAGGTCTTCGGCGACACCCGGTTGGCCATCCGCTACCTCAACCTCACCGGGATCCGCTACCTCGACCTGCAGCAGAAGGCGCGCGCCGGCGTGCCGCTGAAGCCGGGTACGACGATCGGCGTCGGCTCGACCACCCCGTCGTTCGACATCACGCAGGTCTTCCACGGCCTGGCCCCGGTGTTCGCGGTGATGGACCCCGACGACATCAACCGCTTCGCCGAGGGCATGCTCGCCATCGTCGAAGGGGACGGCTCGGGGTTCAACGAGACCCTCGGCTCGGTGACCAAGGTGCTCAGCCTGGTCAACGACCAATCGCAGGTCATCGACGTCCTCGTCGACAACATGACCGCCCTCTCGAACGCGATTCACGGCAACTCGCGCTACATCGAGCCGATGATCACCTACATCCAGCGCTTCGGCCGCATCCTCGTCGGGAAATCGGCTGATCTGCGCAACTTCGCCGACCAGACCTACGCCGTGGTCGCCAGCCTCGACGATCTGATCGCCGCCGCCGGGTTCGAGCAGGGCGACACCCCGGGGTTCAACGACCTGGTCCGCCAGGTCATGCCGATCGGCGAGGCGGTCGTCGGGATCCTGGCGTTGACCCCGGGGCTGCTGGCCGCGGTCAACTCGGTGCTGCCGCCCACGGGGACCAAGGCGTCGATGCAGTGCTCGAAAGGGGCCGCGCCCATCCCCGACAACCTCAAACTGTTCCTCCGCGGATCGCAGGTGACGCTATGTCGACGGTAACGCCGGAAAGCACGACCAGCCGATACTCGCCGCGCGCCCTGCTGCGCCGCCTGTCCGACCGCCCCGCGATGAGCAATGCGCAGCGCGAGCGGATGGAGATGGGATGGGGGATCGGCGCGGCCGTCGCGCTCGTCGTCATGGCGCTCATCGCCGGCGGGATCTACGTGTTCACGCCGGGGCAGTCGCGGCTCGTCGCGCAGTTCGAGGAAGCCGGCCAGATCAAGGCCGGCGACAGCGTCCGCGTCGCCGGGGTGCCGGTGGGCACCGTCAAGAAGGTCACCCTCGCCGGTGACCACGTCGACGTCGAGATGTCGGTGGGCCGGGGAGTGTTCATCGGCGACGAGTCCCGGGTGGACGCGAAGATGCTCACCGTCGTCGGGGGCAACTTCCTCGACATCACCTCGGCAGGCAACGAGCGTCTGGGCGACCACCCGATCACCAAGGACAACACGTCGGTGCCCTATTCGCTGACCAAGACCTTCTCCTTGGCACAGCCGAAGATCGAGGCCCTCGACGTCGCGCCGCTGCGCAAGACGCTGGTGCAGGTGGAACAGGGGATGAGCGGGAATCCGGGGGCGCTGAAGAAGAACCTGACGATCCTCTCGTCGATGCTCACCAATCTCAACAAGCGACAAGACGAGTTCGGCACCATGCTCTCGCTGGCCGCCGAGTACACCAAGGGCATCAACCTCAACGGCGAGATCATCACCGCACTGAGCCGCAACCTCGCGAACTTCCTCACCGAGTTCGAGCAGTACGGCTCCGGCTTCGCCTATGCGGTGCGACGGCTGGCGGACATGCTCGAGCGCGTCAAGGGGATCATGCTCGAATACGACACCACCATCGATCCGCTGGTGCGCAAGGTCGACGCGATCGGCCGCCAATACGGCCCGCTGCTGGCGCGGTACGAACCGTTGATCGCGCAGGGGCGCGACCTCATCAAACGGTTGCAGGGGATGGTCGGACCCGACGGGTCCATCCAGATCGACCACTCGAACCTGGTGCTGTCCACCGACTACTGCATCCCGGTCCCGGGGGTGACGTGCTGATGATCAAGCGGATCGCCGCCTCAAAGTGGCTGATGTCGGGGCTGGTCCTTGTGGCCGTGGTCGCCGTCGGCCTCGGGTACCTGGGGTTCAAGCGGATCACCAACCGCACGGTGAGCTACTGCGCCGAGCTCGACGACGGGGTGGGCATTTTCGCCGGTAACGCCGTCACCCGGCGCGGCGTGCAGATCGGCACGGTGTCGAAGGTCGAGGCGGTCGGCGGGACCGCGAAGGTCACCTTCGCCATCAAGGCCGACCAGGAGCTCCCACCCGACGTGCACGCGACCAGCGTGGCCCCGTCGATCATCGCGGTCCGCCAGTTGGCGCTCCTCGGCGACTACCGCGGCGGCCGCAAACTCGCTGCGGGAACGTGCATCCCTCGGACGCAGACCGCGACGCCGGCCACCATCAGCGAGACCCTGCAGAGCGTCAACCGACTGGCCCGCCAGCTCACCGTCGAGGGCGGACCGGAGCAGACCGCGCAGGTCATGCGGAGCATCTCGTCGATCGCCGGCCAACTCGACGGAGTCGGCCCCATCATCAACGGTCTGATCAAGCAACTGGCGGTACCGGCCCGGACGCCGATGGTCGGGGCACTGGGAGACATGGCGACCGCGCTGGACAACACCAGTGCGATGACCGTCGGTCTCGCCGACAACTGGGGGATCCTCAAGCAGTTCGTCGACGGGATCAACCGGGTCACCGACCCGATCGCGGTCCCTGTCCTCGTCGAGCTGAAGCGGATCGCGTACTCGCTGCCGGAGACGTTGAACATCGCCTCCGACCTCATCAAGCGCTACCAACACTTCGCCTGGCCCGCCCTCGACGTGATCCTGCCGATCACCCGGATCATCGGTGCCGGCTTCCGCAACTGGGGCGACCTGCTGGGCATCGTGCCGGTGTTCATCCGCGCCTTCCACGTCGCCTTCGACCAGAAGACGTTGGGTCTGCGGATCGACTACCGGCCGCCGCGGACCCGGGTCCCGGCGAAGAACCCGAAACTGACCTGCGCCAACGTGAACCGCTTCCTCCCCGGCCAGTGCCGGGTGGTGGGCCCCGACGCGATGGAGCTCGACGCGCTGCGGGCGCTCATGTTGATGACGGGGGCTGGTCGGCCATGACTGTCATGACTGTGCGCAATCGCTGGAACCGGGTCGTGCGGGCCGTCGCGGCGGTGGGCCTGGTCGCGGCCCTCAGCACCGGTTGCGCCACGTTCTCCGTCGAGAAGCTGCCCGCGCCCGGCGCCAGCGGTGACTCGTGGCCGCTGCACGTCGAGTTCGGCACGGTGATGAACCTGCCGACGGAGTCGAAGGTCACCGTCAACGGCCTGCGGGCCGGCATCGTGTCGGAGATCGCGCCCGCTCCCGAAGTTGCGAAGGTGACGCTTCGGCTGGAACCGTCGACGGTCGTCGGCCGCAATGCGACAGTCGAGCTCCGGCAGGACACGATGCTCGGCGACACCTACGTCGCCATCACCAACCCGCCCGACGCGTATTCCACGCCCATCGAACACGGCGGCACGCTGGGCCGCGACCATGTCAAGGCCCCGGTGCAGATCGAAGGACTGCTCAACAGTCTGGCGAATTTCGTGGGGAGCGGGAGCCTGCCCCAACTGGGCAACACCTTCGACCGGCTCACCAAACAGTTCCCCAAGGATCCCGAGGAGACCCGCCGGGCGAGTCGGGCGCTGGTCGGGACGCTGAACGCGCTGTCGGCGCAGACGCAGAACCTCAACACGATGCTCGCCTCGGTCAGTGACATCGGGCAGCAACTGGCGAAGATGGAAGACCAACTACGCTTCGTCTTCAGCGACGAGGGATCGCAGTTCCTCGACTCGGCCACCATCGCCGCGCAGATCGTCGACCTGTTGGCCCGGCTGCAAGGGGCGCTCATCCCGGCGCTGCCGGCGGTCCCGGTGTTCACCGCGCTCGCCCAACTCTTGGAGAAGGTCGTCAAGCCGTTGTTGATCCCGGGCTGGCCGAACTACTTCGGTCAGGCGTCGAACCCGCAAGCGATGCTGAACATCCTCACCGACCGCATCGTCCCGTTCCTCAAAGCCGGTCCCGCCGTCGACGTGAACCGGATCGCGATTGAGAACGACGTGTCGAACAAGCAGCTGGCCGATCTCATGCTGCGGCAACTCCGGATGATGGGACTGGCGAAATGACCCATCCACGACGGTTTCTGGGGCTGAGCCCGGTTACCCGGGAACTGATCTTCAACGTCGTCGTCTTCGTGACGGTGGTCTCGGTGTGTGCGGTGTACCTGGCGGTGGCGGTGTACCGGTGGAATCCGTTGGAAAAGACGTCGACGGTATCGATGGCCGTGCGCGACACCAACCTGATCCTCGACGGCACCGGCGTTTTCGTCAGCGGCGTGCGCGTCGGCAGGGTGTCGCAGGTCGAGCTCACGCCCGACGGCGCGACGGTCCGGTTGACCTATCCCGCCGACCTCAAGATCCCGGTAAACACCCCGCTGCAGATCGGGATGCAGTCGGCCCTCGGCGAGCCGTTCCTCAACTTCACCCCGACCGCAACCGCCGGGCCGTACCTGCGCGACGGCGATGTCGTCGCCGTTCGCAACATCGCCGAACCCGAATCGATCCCCGGCATCTTCGACCAGATGCAGAACATGATGGCCGTCGTCGCCGTCGATCCGCTCGCGAAGGTGCTGCGTACAGCGTGGATCGCCCTCGAGGGCACCGACGAGGCGGCCGGTCGGATCAGCGACGGCACCCGGTTGATCGCGGGCATCCTCGCGTCGCGGACCCCGCAGATCCGCGCGATGTTCGAGGCCACCCAGCGCTACAACCAGAACCTGGTGTGGGCGGTCGGTTCGGTGCCGAAGTTCCTCGAGTCCTGGTCGAAGATCTTCGGCAACTACACCTACGTCTTGCACGGTGCGGGCGTGTTGGTCAACCAGGGGCACCTGTATGAAAACCTGAGCGGCGTCGTCGACCCGTTCCTGCAGCGCCTCACCGTCTACCTGGAAAAGATCTTGCCGCCGACGATGGACGCCCTCGGCCCGATCATGCCGGTCATCACCGCGCTCAACCAGACGATCCCGCAGATCAACCTCAGCGAGTTTCTCTCCGACGCGCTGCAACTGTTCGGCGCCGGCAACGGCATGCGAGTGGTGGTGACCCCGGTGAAGTGATTCCCGACGCCACTTGTCCCACGTTCTTGAAAGGATTTCCGTGCCCAAGATGAGTACCGAAGAAGACCCGACCACCGCCGACGCCGATGCCCTTGAGGCAGATGTCGATGCCGATGACGTTGATGCCGCTGACATTGACAGTGGCGACGTCGACGGTGGTGACGAGGTCGTGGTGAAGGCGCGGAAGCGGCCCGCGCGCACCCTCGTCGACGATGCCTCCGAAGCAGACGACGACGCGGGGGAGGAGCCCGGTGAGCGGTCCTCGTCGGCGCGGCCGGTGAAGGCCGCCGCCGCGAGCGGAGGCGCCAAGCAGATCACCCTGTCGGTGCGAACCCTGGTCTTGGCGGTGGTCGGTCTGCTCGTCGGGGCGGGATTGCTGTTCGGTGTCGTCGACAACCTGCGCGTGCGTCATCAACTCAACGACCTGCGCGCGGAGAAAGCCAATGCGGCCAAGGCCGAGCAGGTCGCCTCCGACTACGCGGTGAAGGCGGCGACGCTGGACTACAAGGACCTCACCCCGTGGGCGGCGAACCTGAAGAAGGGGGTCTCGCCGGAGTTGGCCAAGCAGTTCGAGGTGGCCGTGCCGGCGATGTCGCAGATCCTGACGCCGGTGCGGATGAGTACGACGGCGACGCTGGTGTCGGCGACGACGACGAGTGTGGCCGGTGACATCTTCCGCGTCACCGCCGTCGTCGAGGTGAACACGACGAGCCTGCAAACACCCAACGGTGCGACGTCGCTGGCGGCCTACGTGCTCACGCTCAACAAGGCCGCCGACTGGCAGATCACCGCGGTCGGCGACCAGGCCGTGCCCGGCGGCGCTCCGAGACTGCCGGGGATGCCGGGCCAAGCGGGCCAGCCGGGTCAGCCGGGTCAGCCGGGTCAGCCGGCCCCCGCTCCGGTTCCGGCCCCGGGGGGATGATCAGATGACCGCCTCGACCGTCGAGCCCCAGACCGGTCCCAGCGCCGCGTCGGTGCTGGGGGACAACATCCGCGACAACGCCTTCGGGCCGTTGCGGACGTTGGGGCGGACGTTCCAGCTGGGGGTGCAGGGCGTCGCGCAGATGTTGCTGGACATCGGGCGGTGGCAGCTCAAGGTCAAAGAGACGCTGATCCAAGCCTGGTACCTGGTGAGTGTCACCGCGTTGCCGGCGTTCCTGATGGCGATCCCGTTCGGTGTCATCGTGACCATCCAGATCGGCAACGTCATCAATCAGCTTGGCGCGCAATCACTCTTGGGTGCCGGCAGTGGTTTCGCAGTCATCCAGCAGGCGGCGCCGCTGGCGTCGGGAATGTTGTTGGGTGGCGCCGGGGCGTCGGCGATCGCAGCCGATCTCGGTGCCCGCAACGTCCGCGAGGAGATCGACGCGATGCGCACGATGGGAGTGGATCCCGTTCAGCGCCTGGTGGTTCCGCGCATCATCGCCTCGGTGCTGGTGGCGCCGCTGTTGGCGCTGTTCATCATCCTGGTGGGCGTGGTCGCGGCCTACTACGTCGCGGTGTTGGGACAGGACGTCGGCGCGGGGAGTTACTGGCAGTCCTTTGGGGCTTTTGCGTCCGTGCGCGACGTCGGGTTGGCGATGCTGAAAGCGGTCGTCTTCGGCTTCATGATTGCCGTCATCGGTTGTCAGCGCGGGCTGGAGGCGAAGGGTGGTCCGAAGGGTGTCGCCGACGGTGTGAACGCGACCGTCGTCATCTCCACCGTCGCGATCATCGTCGTGAACATGGTCATCACGCTGATCTACACGGTCTTCTTTCCGTTGCAGTTGGGCTAACCGCCGACTGGGCCCTCCTTTCCGTCGAGTGGGCCCTCGATCTCGTCGAGTGGGCCCTCGATCTCGTCGAGTGGGCCCTCGATCTCGTCGAGTGGGCCCTGATCCTCGTCGAGTGGGCCCTAGATCTCGTCGACTGGAACACCGGGCTAGGGATCCATTCGCCGTCGCCGCGCGTCTAAGGAGCATGAGCAGATACGACGAGGACGCCAGGATCGAACGGTTTCGCCATGCGGTCGCACGGATATCGATGGAAGATCTCGCCGAGCATCGCGTGGTCGACGGAACCACACAGGTTGGTCGGCAACGGCTCTTGACCGCGAGGGACAGGATCCTCGCCACCGCGTCCAACGCCGACGGTGCGCCCATCGTCGCGGGAATAGCGGCATCGGTCCTCCACGGCAACAAATGGTTCGACCCCGACTTCACAATCGAACTGCTGCATCCGATTTCGGGATCCAGCAAGCACGGCGAAGGACGGACGACGCGGCGCTACATGGTGGCGGAGTCCGATTACATCGAGATCGAGGGCTGATCCGTCCCGGGGTTTCCGGAGGGTTCGTCTCACGGGAAGATGGGTCTTATGGCAGGAACGAAGCGGTATCCGGTGCAATTGAAGCGGGACGCGGTGGACATGGTGGCCCAGTTGGTGGCTCAGGGGTCGACGGAGTGGGCGGCGATGGGCAAGACCGCTGATCTGCTTGGTATCGGTTCGGCGGAGACGGTGCGCAAATGGGTGCGCAGTGTGCCCGAGGCGGCTGCTGGGGTCGGGCAGGCCGCGGCCGAGGGTGAGGAGGTGCGCCGGCTACGGCGGGAGGTCGCCGAGCTTAAACGGGCCAACGGGATTTTGAAGGCGGCGTCGGCTTTCTTCGCGGCCGAGATCGACCGGCCACACCGCTGATCGTGGAGTTCATCGGCGCTCACCAGGGTCACCGGGTGGGCGCCGATGGTCTGCTCTGGGGAGTCGATTCGATGTGCCGCGTGCTGTCTGAGCACGGTGTGCCCATCGCCCCGTCCACGTATTACGAGCACCGCCACCGTGGGCCCAGTGCACGGATGCTGGCCGACGCACGCGTGATCGACGCGATCTGGATCATGCGCCGCGATCAGCCGCTGACTCGGGTTCTCGGGTCACGCAAGATGTGGATCATGTTGCGCAGCAACGGGATTGATGTTGCCCGCTGCACTGTCGAGCGTGTCATGGCCGAGATGGGTTGGCGGGGTGCGTCGAAGAAGAAGTCCCCGCGCACCACGACGGCGAACCCGGCCGATGAGCGCCCAGCCGATCTGGTCGACCGGCGCTTCACCGCCCCTGCCCCGAACCGGCTCTGGGTTGCTGACTTCACCTACTGCCGCACCGTCGCGGGATGGGCGTACACCGCGTTCGTCATCGACGTGTTCGCCCGCAAGATCGTCGGCTGGAAGGTTGCGACGCAGATGACGGTCGACCTGGTCACCGACGCGATCAACAGCGCTATCGAGCACCGAAATCGAGCCGGCATCACCGATTTGAGTGACCTGGTCCATCACAGCGATGCCGGGTCGCAGTACACCGCGCTCGCGTTCGGGCATCGGCTGGCCGAGGCCGGGATCACCCCGTCGGTCGGGAGCGTCGGCGACAGCTACGACAACGCGTTGGCCGAGTCGGTCAACGCCGACTACAAAAGCGAACTCGTCGATTACGGACCCCGATTTCCCGGGGCCGCCGAGCTGTCACTGGCCACCGCCGAATGGGTCGCGTTCTACAACCGCGTCCGGCCGCACAGCTACTGCCACGACCTGACCCCCGACCATGCTGAGCAACTCCACTACGATCGAATCGCCGCCCTCAATCCGGAGGAGGCACTCACAATCTGAGCTCTCCGGAAACGCCGGGATGGATCAGGCGTCCGGGTGACGAGTCCCGTTCGTACCGCATTCGACGTCGGGCGGATTCCGCCGGAGTGGCGCGGCCTGGGATACCTCGACGCCCTACACCGCGCGACAGGATTCTCGGTACCCGCACTCATGCGATATATCGAGCGCCATCGGGGGTGGCGTCACATTCGTCAGCTGCGTGCGATCGCCCCGCTGGTCAACGGAAGCGCCGAATCACCGCCGGAGAGTTGGGTGCGCCTGCTGATGATTCGTGGGGACTTGCCGAGCCCCGATGTTCAGATCCAGGTCCAGGATGAAAGCGGCCAGATCATCGCCCGCATCGATCTCGGATACCGGGCGGTCAAGATCGGCATCGAGTACGACGGCGAGGAGTTCCACTCGGGGCGCATGCAACGAGAGCGCGACGCGCGACGAGATGAACGGCTGGAGAGCCTCGGCTGGAAGATGATCCGCATTGATGCCGAACGAATGCGGGAAGAACCGTGGTTGATCCTGGCCGAGATTGAGACCGCGCTGCGTGCGCGTGGCTACTACTAGGGCCCAGTCGGCGGGATCGAGGGCCCAGTCGGCGGGATCGAGGGCCCAGTCGGCGGGGATGAGGGCCCAGTCGGCGGGAAAGAGGGCCCAGTCGGCGATCAGGCGGAGGGGAAGGAGCCGATCGCCTGGAAGGTGAGGTAGCTCGGGTGCGCGGGGTCGAGGACCAAGCGCTGTCGACGACTACGAGCCTTGATCAGATCCGGCACCAAGGTGAGGAACCGCGGGAAGCTCGCCGCGTAGACATCCACGCGCAGCCGGTGCCCGGCATCGATGACGGCATCGGTGGGAACCATGTCGACGTCGATGGCCACCGGGCGGTCCACCGGGACCGGGAGCTTTCGCACCCGCGTCAGGTAGTGGTAGGGCCGCAGGAGGTTGCCGTCGGCATCCCACTCCGACTGGGCGTGGTCGAGGGCGCGATGAGCGACGGTGAGACCGCCGTTGGTCAGCACCGTCGACGTGCCGTCGGGGGCGACGTCGTTGAGCGTGACCGTCCAGGTCCCCTCCTCGCCGGTGCTGGCCACGTAGAGCCGCAGGTTCACCGAACCGCTGACTTGTACCGGCTCGGTCACCTCGGGGGTGGTGAAGCTCAGCCCGCCGCGTTCCTGGAAGGAGGAATCGGCGTAGAACTTGGGTCCCAGGGCGATCGCCGCGCCGGCGGTCACCTGCGCCATGTCGCGGGACACGAGGCCGCGGACGCCCGCCTGCACCGGCAGCGACACCTGATCACCGGTAGCCGACGCCGGCTTGGTGGCGGCGAGACTGCCGTCGTGGCGCGAATGCGGTGCCGAGCCCGACGACTCATCGCTGAGGTAAAGCTGCTGGGTGGTGACACCGGGCCGCGGGAACTCCGTGCCCGACGTCCAGCCGCCGCCCTGCTGCTCCAGGGTCACCGGCCCGTACTCCTCGACACCGTTGTCGATGTCTTTCAGCCAGTGGTCGAACCAGGCGCGCTCGAGCACGTCGAGCCGCGGCGGGGCGAATCGGCCGCCGTGGCCGGTGCCGACGTCGACGTGATACCCGTTGCCCACGAGCATCTGCTTCTCGCCGGGCTTGAGGTTGAGCTGGCGGTAGATCTGGGTGCTGCTGTTGCCGAAGAGGTCGTGCCAGCCGCCGACGGTGAAGGTCGGACAGGTGATGTTGCCGACCTTCGGGTCGCGCTCGTCGAAGTACGGGTCATCGAAGATCCGTTCGTCGCGCGTGGTGAGGAACCCCCACAGCAGCGACGGGATCTCGGTGGCGGGGGACTTGACCCGGTCGCGCAGCCAGCGCGCGGCGTCGCCCTGGCCGAGGTCGGAGAGCAGGGTGCGGGGGTTGGGCACCCATTTGAGCAGGTTGACCATGCTCAACCAGATCGGGATGAAGGCCGAATGCATGCCGCCGGTGATGTAGATGTCGCGGACGATGTCCGAACAGCCCTCGATGGCGAAGACGGCTTCCAGGGCGCGCGGCCGCTTGTCGGCGGCCTGCAGCGAGTTGATCGCCGAATATGACCAGCCGGCCATCCCGACGCGGCCGTTACACCACGGCTGGGTGGTGGCCCAGTCGATGAGTTCGAGCGAGTCCTTCTGCTCGCGCATCCCGAAGATCTGCCACTTCCCTTGGGACGCACCGGTTCCGCGGACATCGACGAAGACCTGGGTGTATCCGCTGCGGACGAGGTTGCGGTTGATCCCGAAGACGTCGAGGGCGCCGCCGGAGATGACACCGGTCAGCCGGGTCAGGCCGCCGAAGGGGGTGCCGGTGCCGTCGACGGCGCCGGAAGCGGCACGGACCGCCTTGCCGAAAACGGGGACGTTGAGGGCCTCGTCGATGCCCTCGATCAGCGCCCGGTTGTACGGGTTGACCGACAGGATCGCGGGGTACGGGGTGTTGATCGGGGTGCCGAGCCGGGTCGCCGGGCGCACGACGGTGGCGCGCAGCCGTACGCCGTCGCTCATCGTGATCACGACGTTGCGGTCGATGTGCACCCGTGGGTAGAGCTGCTTGCCGTCGACGAGGGCGCGCCAGGCACGGGCGTTGGCCCCGCCGGTCGGGTCGCCCAGGGGGAGGGAGTGGGGGGCGTCATCGAGCGGCGCCGCGGGAGAGGTCGCGCGCGCAGTCTTCTTGCCTGTGGGGTCCAGCCGGTAAGCCATCACATCACCTGCCCGTCGACTCGCACGTCGGGCACGGTGCCCGGCGCTGGGTCGACCTTTGTCTGCGTTCCGATGACCTGCGTACTTTGCCACATTGTCCGCAATCCGCGATCGTGACTGTGACGTACACCACCTGAACGCACTGCCGAATATATCCGACCCGGGTCACAAACCGTTAACCGGGGGGTGGCGTTTGGGCCACCTGAAACGTCTTGCGCGATCGGCGGATTGGCCCGCACTGCCGCTCGGGAACGGGTCAGTGCTCGGTGTGCCCCGCGGTGACGCGGGCCGCGGCCTCCAGCGCCATCCACCCCGACAACTGCACCGACAGGTCGCGTTCGGGAACTTCAGACGAGTGAACCGCGCCGGCGATGAAGCGCGCGTCGGCCCCGGAATCGGTCGGGACCACCGCGTCATGGCGCCAATCGGCGCTGAACAACGGCGCGTCGTCGACGATCACCCGGGTCTGCCAGGCCGCCTCCGCCGAGTCGACGACGATCCGCCCGGCGCGCGCCCGGATGTCGTCGGCGCCGGGGCCGTCGGGCAGGTCGGTGGCGACCAATCCCAGGTAGCGCACCAGGATCCCGGCAAACAGCCCGCCGTCGCCGCCGCCCGCGCCGGGCACGATCCGCGCCCGGCGGGCGGGTTCGGCGGTGCTGGGATTGGCGCTGGCGAGATCGGTGTCGACGAGGAGGTGGTTCTCGGTGGCGGTGAGCAGGGCGGCGATCCGCTCCCGGTGGCGGACCTGCCCGGTCGCGCGCAGGGCCTCGAGCTCCGCGCCCAACACGACGCCTTGGCAATAGGTGTAGATCGCCGTCACGATCTCCCACTCGTCGTGCGGTTTGGGCTTGATCCCGTCGTAGACCAGGCCGGTGTCGGGGGAGAGGAGTTTCTCGTGCATCCAGTCGCACATCGCGACGGCCCGCTCGACCTCGCCGGTGCGTGCCATCAGGATCGCCCCCGGTCCGTTGGCCGGGGTGTTGAAGAAGTAGTCCATGGTCCGCCACGGGATGCCGCCGCCCCGGGGCGGCGCCCACGAGCCGTAGATCCGCTTCGCCAACACCCGTTCGCCGCGGGGGCTGCCGACGCCGAGCAGGCGCCGCGACCGCTCGACGGCCAGACCCAACCAGGCCATGTCGTCGTAATAGTCGTTGGTCCACCGACCGAGGTTGCGCAGGTGGATGCCGCGGAGCAGGTGCACGACGGTGGTTTCGCCGATGCTGCCCGGGCGCATGCTCTCCGCGTCGACGAGCAGGTCGACGAGGTGCGCGTGCCACCAGTAGTGCCAACTCGGCAGCGCCGAGGCGATCCATTCGCGCGCGCCGTGGCCGTGCGGGGTGGCGGGCCAGGCGACGGCGGCGATCTCGGTGCCGGGGATGCCGGCCAGTCGGTGCAGGTGACGGGTGATCACGGCGTCGGCGGCGTCGGCGGCGCGGGCCGCGGTCTCGGTTTGCGCGGCGCGCGACGACGACCAGCCGGGGTCGGGTTGCGAGGATTTGGATCGCTGGGCCATAGCCGGTAGCCTAGGCGGTTGTTGTGGACATATGTCCGCAGCAAGGTTCAGCCAGAGACCGTTGGTCACGGGCCGCCACCACGGCGACCCGTCGAAGGTTCGGCGTCACGCACGTCGACGGCCCACGCAGGATGACCCGAGGATTGCCGCGCGGCTTCACCGCCGCCTGCTACGCCCCGTGTGCTTCCTGCGCGGGGCGTTTTGTTTTTCCGGGATCCCCGGGGAGGGCATCGTCGCGTCGACTCCGATCCACCAGCGCCTGGAGAGCATCCAAGTGAAATGAGAGGAGGCGAAGTATGGCCAAGTCCGACAAGGTCGCCGCAGTCGCGGAGATCGCAGAGCAGTTCAAGGGGGCTACGGCGGCTGTCGTCACGGAATACCGTGGCCTGTCCGTTCCGCAGATCTCCGAGCTGCGTCGGTCCCTCGGTGAGGGCGCAACCTACTCCGTCGCCAAGAACACCCTGACCAAGCTCGCTGCGAAAGAAGCGGGCGTGGACGGGCTCGACGAGCTGTTCACCGGTCCGACCGCCATTGCCTTCATCGAAGGTGAACCGGTTGTCGCGGCCAAGGCGATCAAGAATTTCGCCAAGGACAACAAGGCACTTGTCATCAAGGGCGGTTACATGGACGGCCGCGCGCTGTCCATCGCCGAGATCGAGAAGATTGCCGACCTGGAGACCCGTGAGGTCCTCCTTGCCAAGCTCGCCGGTGCCATGAAGGGCAACTTGGCCAAGGCAGCCGGGCTGTTCAACCAGCCCGCATCGCAGGTGGCGCGCCTCGCCGCGGCCCTGCAGCAGCAGAAGGAGGCTGCGGGCGAGGAGTAATCCCCCCACAGTCGCCACCGACCACCCGGTCAACAGCACAACCCCGGTCGGCGCCGTGCAACCACGCCGCCGACCACCTAAAGGAAGGACGCCATCATGGCGAAGCTCACCGCTGACGAGCTCATCGATCAGTTCAAGGAACTGACCCTGCTGGAGCTCAGCGATTTCGTGAAGAAGTTCGAAGAGGTCTTCGAGGTCACCGCGGCCGCTCCGGTCGCCGTTGCCGCTGCCGGTGCCCCGGCTGCCGGCGGCGACGCCGCCGCTGCCGCCGAGCAGGACGAGTTCGACGTCATCCTCGAGGGTGCCGGCGACAAGAAGATCCAGGTCATCAAGGTCGTGCGCGAGGTTGTCGCCGGCCTGGGTCTGAAGGAAGCCAAGGACCTCGTCGAGGGTGCCCCGAAGGCTCTCCTGGAGAAGGTGTCCAAGGAGGACGCCGAGGCTGCCAAGGCGAAGCTGGAAGAGGCTGGCGCCTCGATCTCCCTCAAGTGACCTGCCGATCGGCCTCCGGGTCGGTCTGACAGCACTGAAAAAACACCCCGCGAGGACTCCTCGCGGGGTGTTTTTCGCACTACCACCGGTTGGGTCACTGTGGTGTTTCCCACGTCGCCCCCCACGGCTTGAAGTGACGCGGCCCATAGGCTAGTCTGAGGATTCGTTAAGGGCTACTGGCGAGTAGGGACGCCCGTCCCAGTCTCGATTCGACGGGACTGGGGTCGGAACCGACGTGCCGGTGGGTTAAAGTGACTGCGAGCACATCTGTCCAACGGGGTTGCGGGAGTCATACGGACTGCCGTTCGCGGACGAACGACTGGAGGGAACCGCAGTGGGTGTAGAAGTAAGCGTGGAGGGCTTGACCAAGTCCTTCGGTTCGCAGAATATTTGGCGTGACGTCACCCTGACTTTGCCCGAGGGTGAGGTCAGCGCACTGCTCGGCCCGTCCGGTACCGGTAAGTCCGTCTTTTTGAAGACCCTGATCGGTCTGCTCCACCCGGAGCAGGGCTCGGTCATCATCGACGGCACCGACATCACCAAGTGCTCGGCCCGTGAGCTGTACGAGATCCGCAAGCTGTTCGGCGTCCTGTTCCAGGACGGCGCGCTGTTCGGGTCGATGAGCCTGTTCGACAACATCGCCTTCCCGCTGCGCGAGCACACCAAGAAGAACGAGACCGAGATCCGCTCCATCGTCATGGAGAAGATCGAGCTGGTCGGTCTGTCCGGTGCCGAGGACAAGCTCCCTGGCGAGATCTCCGGCGGTATGCGCAAGCGTGCCGGCCTGGCCCGCGCCCTGGTCCTCGACCCGCAGATCATCCTCTGCGACGAGCCGGACTCCGGCCTCGACCCGGTCCGTACCGCCTACATCAGCCAGCTGCTGATCGACATCAACGCGCAGATCGACGCGACGATCCTGATCGTCACGCACAACATCAACATCGCCCGGACCATCCCGGACAACATCGGCATGCTCTTCCGCAAGGAACTGGTCATGTTCGGCCCCCGCGAGGTGCTGCTGACCAGCGAGCAGCCGGTCGTCAAGCAGTTCCTCTCCGGTGACCGTTTCGGCCCGATCGGCATGTCGGAGGAGAAGGACGAGGCCGTGGCCGCCGCCGAGGCCGCCATGCAGGCCGCCGGCATCTCCGGCGGTGGTACCAAGGACGACTTCAGCGAGATCATCCCGCAGGTCCAGCCGAACCCGGGGATGCCCGAGCGCAAGGCCGTCGCCCGTCACCGCCGCAACATCGAAGAGGTCCTCCACACGCTCCCGGCGAACGCCCAGGAGGCGATTCGCGTGAGCATGGCCGAAGAGGACAAGATCATCGCCGAGAACCGGGCCCAGGCCGCGGTGCAGGCCGGTGCCGCGCAGTCCGCGGCGGCCGCCGTCGCCGCGGGATCGGCCGCTGCCGGTGTGACCGCGAACCAAGCGGCCAACGCCACCACAGACGTGTTCAACACCGTTGGCGAGGCCGCCGACGAGGGTAGCTGGGTTACCCCGTCGGACGCCCCGACCGCCCCCGTGGAAACCGACGACAGTGGGAGCCCCTAGCCAATGACGACTGCCACCGAGCGTGGCGTGGATCGAATTGCGACTGCCGGTGCAGGTGCGCTTGAGCAAACCGGCAGGATTGTCCAGCTTTTCGTCGACGTTGCACGTCAATCTGTTGTGCGCCCGTTTCAGTGGCGGGAATTCATTCAGCAGGCCTGGTTCATCGCCAGCGTGACGATCCTGCCGTCGGCACTGATCTCGGTGCCGTTCGGCGCGATCGTGTCGCTGCAGACCGCGTCGCTGATCAAACAGATCGGCGCCGAGTCGTACACCGGTGCGGCCAGCGTGCTGGTCGTGTTGCAACAGGCGTCACCGATCATCACGGTGCTCCTCGTATCCGGCGCGGCCGGCGCGGCGGTGGCCGCCGACCTCGGCGCGCGCACGATCCGCGAGGAGATCGACGCGATGGCGGTGCTGGGCATCAACCCGATCCAGCGTTTGGTGGTTCCGCGCGTGCTGGCGATGGTCATCGTCGCCGTCCTGCTCAACGGACTCGTCGCGGTCGTCGGTATCGCCGGCGGCTACTTCTTCAACGTCGTCGTGCAGGGCGGTACCCCGGGCGCCTATCTGGCCTCGTTCGGCACCCTGGCCCAGCTGCCCGACCTCTATATCTCGACGATCAAGGCGGCGATCTTCGGTCTGATCGCCGGCGTGATCGCCTGCTACAAGGGGCTCAACCCCAAGGGCGGCCCGAAGGGCGTCGGCGACGCGGTCAACCAATCCGTGGTGATCTCGTTCCTGCTGCTGTTCTTCGCGAACCTCATCATCACTGCGGTCTACCTGCAGATCGTTCCGGCGAAGGGGGCCTGACGTGTCGCAGGGCGGCGTGACCATTGCCAAGAGCCGGTCGGAGTATGTGGGGTATGAGCTGCGCAAACAGCTCGGCAAGCCTCTCAAGGTGCTCGACAACGCGGGCGATCAGATGTCCTTCTACGCGCGGGCGATCGCCTGGATCCCGCGCACGATCGTGCACTACTACCGCGAGGTGCTGCGGATCCTTGCCGAGGTCGCCTTCGGCGCCGGCGGCCTCGCCGTCATCGGCGGCACCGTCGGTGTGATGGTGCTGATGTCGGGCTTCACCGGCGTCGTCGTCGGTCTGCAGGGCTACGCCGCGCTGCAGAACATCGGCGCGCAGGCGCTGACCGGCTTCCTCTCCGCCTACGTGAACACCCGCGAGGTGGCGCCGCTGATCGCCGGCCTCGCGCTCTCGGCGACGGTGGGTTGTGGCTTCACCGCACAGCTGGGCGCCATGCGGATCTCCGAGGAGATCGATGCCCTGGAGACCATGGCCGTCCCGTCGGTGCCGTTCCTGGTGACCACCCGCGTGATCGCCGGCTTCGTCGCGGTCATCCCGCTCTACGTGCTCGGCCTGCTGGCCGCCTATCTGGCGTCGAGAACCATCAACACGGTCTTCAACGGGCAATCCAGTGGCTCCTACGACCACTATTTCAATCTGTTCTTACCTCCCGAAGACGTGCTGTGGTCCTTTGGCAAGGTGCTCGTCTTCGCCTTCGTGATCATTTTGGTGCACTGCTACTACGGCTACTTCGCCACCGGCGGCCCGGCCGGCGTCGGCGTGGCGGTCGGCCACGCGGTGCGCGCCTCCCTGGTCCTGATCGCGCTGCTGGACTTCTTCCTCGGCCTGATGATCTGGGGTACTTCCACAACCGTGAGAGTGGCGGGCTGACACATGGCTACCTTGCGACGCAGGCTCTACGGCCTGGCTTTCTTCCTTGTCATCATCGCGTTCATCGGCGGGTCGATCCTGAAGTACCAGGGGCGGTTCACCGAGACCAAGGACGTGGTGCTGCGCACCGACTCGGCCGGCAACTCGTTGACCGAGCACGCCGACGTCAAGGCGCGCGGTATGACCGTCGGCACCGTCTCCGCGGTCAAACCCGCCCCCGACGGGAAGGTCGACGTGGTGCTGGCGCTCGAGCCGGACAAGGTGCACCTGTTGCCGCGCGACACCACCGCGCGCATCCTGCCGAAGACGCTGTTCGGTGAGCGCTACGTCGCGCTGGAGGTCCCCAAGTCGCCCACGACGACGGCGACGCTGGCCGCGGGCGACGAGATCTTCACCGATGCGGCGGGCAATGCCAAGGAGGTCCAGGACCTCTTCGACCGGCTGCTCCCGATTCTCAAGGCCGTTCCGCCGCAGGATCTGAACGTCACCCTGACCTCGATCAGCGACGCGCTCGCCGGTCGCGGCCAGGAACTGGGCGAGACGATCAAGCGGCTCGACGCGATCTTCGCCGGGATCAACGCCCACACCGACGATCTGCAGGAGACCCTGCGCGGGTTGGCGTCGTTCTCCACGACGTACTCCGACGCACTGCCGTCGGTCATCGACGCGCTGGACAACCTCCGGGTCACCGGCAACACGCTGGTGGAGCGGGAGGGCGACCTGGCGTCGCTCATCGCGACGCTGGGCGTCGCCGCCGACGACACCACGGCCTTCCTGCGGACCAACCGGTCGGACTTGATCAACCTGTTCACCGGCACCCAGGAGATGCTCTCCGGGCTGGCACGCCAGTCGCCGGTGTTCGGCTGCACCTTCAAGAACTTCGCCGGCCTGATCCCCGAGTCGCGGCGGATCGTCGGCGAGGGCACCCCGAACCCGGGTGTGCGGGTGAACCTGCAGTTCGTGAACCCGCGTGGCCGCTACCTGCCCAACCAGGACGAGCCGCGCCTGTTCGACTACGACCGCGGCCCGGTTTGCTACAAGCCGGCCCGCAACGGCCGCCCGTTCCCGCAGTATCCCGGCGGCGGTTTGGCCGACGGTTCCTACCAGGTGCCGTCGCGCAACCCGGGTCCGCGGAACATGCCGGAGATGCCGCCGGCGCAGTACTCGTCGATGCCGGCGGGGACGGCCACCAAGTCCAATCTGTGGGCTGACCCGGTGTACCGGGCCCAGCTGCAGATGATTTACGGCGGCGCCAGCGGCGTCGCGCCCGAGCAGGTCCCCAGTTGGGTCACCCTGCCCGGTGCATCGAGGTTGCGGGGAGCGCAGGTGAACATGCGATGAAGTCGATCGTTTCACCCCTGGTCAAACTGATCACCTTCGCGGTGGTCACGATTGTCGCCACGTCGTTGTTGGCGCTGACGATTGCCAATGCCGGCTCGTCGGGCAAGCACGACTTCTCGGCGATCTTCACCGATGCCGCGATGCTCAACAAGGGCGACGACGTGCGTATCGCCGGTGTCCGCGTGGGTGCGGTCAGCGACGTGAAGGTCTTCGACAAGAACCGCGCGAAGGTGAGTTTTGCGGTGGACCGCGACTCGCTGCCCGACGGCACGCAGGTCTTCATCCGCTACCGAAACCTCACCGGCATGCGCTATCTGGCACTGGAGCGCGGCGCGGGCGAGGGCGGCAAGCGCCTGATGCCCGGGCACGTCTTCGGGGTCGAGGGAGACGAGGGGTCCACGCACCCGGCGGTCAACCTCACCGAGCTGTTCAACGGCTTCAAGCCGGTCTTCCAAGAGCTCAGCCCGGAGGACGTGAACAAGCTGGCCGACCAGATCATCCAGGTCTTCCAGAACTCGCCCGGCCAGGACATGGGTGCGACGATGTCGTCGCTGCTGTCGCAGACCGCGGAGTTGACCAACACGCTGGCCGACCGCGACAAGGTGATCGGCGACTTGATCACCAACCTGAACAAGGTCCTGCAGACGGTCAACAACCACGACTCGCAGTTCGAGTCGCTGCTGGTGAACACCTCCAAGCTGGTCGCCGGGTTGGCGGCACAGCGCGGTTCGGTCGGCTCGGCGGTGACGTCGGTGTCCAACCTGACCACCGTCATGGGCTCGATCCTGAGTCAGACGCGGCCGTCGATCGCCGGCGGTATCGCGGGCCTGAAGGCCGTGTCCGACGGGGTGATGAAGCGTGAGAAGGATGTCGAGGCGATCATCACCAACCTGCCGCCGAAGCTCGAGAAGATCGGTCGCGCAGCGACTTTCGGCTCGTGGTTCCAGTTCTACCTGTGCGGCATCGACGTGGTGATGGGCAACGGCAAGTCGATTCTGTTGACCGATCCGCTCATCCCGGTGCCCGATATCAACCACGTCCTCTACACCAGCGCGGCGACCCGTTGCTGGCGCGACGAGAAGCGGCCGGGGTAGGACATGGCTGACGAGAAGGAACCGGCAGGGATGCCTGAAGACAACATTTCCGACGACGTGGTGAACGTGGAGCCGCAGAAGCTGCACCCGTCGCGCCGGTTCGCCGGCCGCCGCTCGCCGCTGACCGTCGGCGCACTCGGCATCGCGATGCTGCTGATGGTGACGGTCGCGTCGTTCTACCTGTCCGACCTGCCGATCGTGGGCGCCGGGCCGCGCTACACCGCGGAGTTCTCCGAGGCCGCCGGCCTGCAGCCGGGCAACGAGGTCCGCGTCGCGGGCATCAAGGTCGGCAAGGTGGACAGTGTCGGCCTCAACCGTGACGGCAACAAGGTCAACGTCGTGTTCACCGTGGCCAACACGTGGATCGGCGATCAGACCCGCGCGTCCATCCAGATCAAGACGCTGCTCGGGCAGAAGTACCTCGGCCTGACGCCGCGCGGATCCCGGGCGGCCGACCCGTCGAAGCCGATCACCGACACGATCGCCCCTTACGACGTGATCGAGGCCTTCTCCGACGCGAGCAACCAGCTGACCGATCTCAACACCGACAAGGTCGCCGAATCGTTGCGCACCATGTCCGCGGCGTTCTCCGGGACGGCCGGCGACTTCGGCCCGGCCCTGACCGGCCTGAGCCGACTGTCGGCGACGATCGCCAAGCGCGACCAGGAGGTGCAGAAGCTCCTTGCCGCGACCAAGACGACGTCGAAGATCCTGGCCGACCGCAACGAGGAGTTCACCCGCCTCATCGCCGGTGCGGGCCAGCTGCTCGACGAGCTGAACAACCGCCAGCAGTCGATCTCGGCGCTGCTCTCGTCGACGACGGCGCTGAGCAAGGCGCTCACCGGCATCGTCGCCGACAACCAGGCGCAGATCGGCCCGGCACTCAAGTCGCTGCAGCAGGTGGCGGCATTGCTGACCAAGAACCAGGCGAACCTGGCCCGGTCCATCCAAGACTTGGCGCCGTTCTACCGGCTCTACGCCAACGTGCTCGGCAACGGCCGCTGGTTCGAGTCGATGGTGACCAACCTGCTGCCGCCGGCGCTGCCGCAGCAAAACACCACGCGGCCCCCGAATAAGGTCAAGATGTTCAATAACGGCGGAACCGAGGCCGGCTGATGACGACCCCAGATCTGACGACGACCAACGGCCCCGGGCGCTGGTTCACCCCGCGCCACATCACCGGCGTGGTGCTGGGCACGGTGTTGGCCCTCATCCTGGCCTCGGTGCTGTGGTGGGCGTTCTCCGGCATCGGTGCGACGACGATCAACGCGACGTTCAAGCGGTCGATCGGCATCTACCCGGGCACCGACGTGAAGATGCTCGGGGTGCGCGTCGGCGAGGTGCAGACCGTCTCGCCCGACGGCGACCGCGTCCACGTCAAGATGCGCGTCAAGCGCGGCCTGAAGCTGCCTGCTGACGTGCGTGCGGTGCAGATGGCGCCGTCGGTCATCGCCGACCGCTACGTGCAGTTGACCCCGGCCTACACCGGCGGTCCGCGGGCCCCGCGCGACATCACGCTCTCGATCGACCAGACGATGGTCCCGGTCGAGGTCGACGAGCTCTACGCGAACCTGCAGAAGCTGTCCCGTTCACTCGGACCCGACGGCGTGAACGCCAAGCAGGGCGGCAAAGACGGCCCGGTCACCGAGTTCGTCCGCGTCGGCGCGGACAACCTGCGCGGCAATGGCGAGAAGCTTGGCTCGGCCTTCACCAACATGTCGAAGGCCGCCACCACGCTCAGCGATTCCAGCGGCAACCTCGTCGACACGATCAAGAACCTGAACGTGTTCGTCGGCGCGTTGGCCGAGAACGACGCCCAGGTGCGCAAGTTCAACTCGCAGATGGCCTCGTTCAACACCTTCTTGGCCGGTGAGCGCCAGCAGCTCGGCCAGGCGTTGGCCACGCTGTCGGTGGCGCTGGGCGATGTGGCCCGGTTCGTCAACGACAACCAGCAGGTCATCGGCGACACCGTGCGTTCGCTGCAGCCGACCGCCAAGACGTTGAAGGACAACCAGGAGTCCATCAAGGAGATCCTCACCGTCCTGCCGGTCACGGTGTCCAACCTGATCAACGCCTACGACGCCGAGTCCGGCACGTTGGCCATGCGGTTGACCATCGAGGACCTGCAGAACCTGATGGCCGCGCAGTGCAAGCTGCTCAACCCGGGCAGCATCATGCCGGGCACCAAGCCGTTCCTGGAGTGGCAGCACAAGATGGCGCCGATCATCAGCCACTGTGTCGACGTCGCCAACCAGATCAAGGCGGGCACCAGCCCGCTGCTCCCGGTGCTGCCGTTCGGCATCATGAGCAACGACAAGACGCAGCGCTACGCCGTCCCGGGCACCCGCCGGGGCCGGCAGAGTCCGCAGGGCAACATCCCGCAGCCGACCTCGCCGAATCCGCAGACGCCGAAGCCGACCAAGCCGAAGCCGACCAAGCCCAAGGCAAACAAGCCGTCGCACGCACCGGAGAGGGGAGACCGCTGATGCGCTGGATCCGTACCGCCGCCGTGGCGACCGCCGCCGTGACGAGCGTCGGCCTGCTGGCTTCGTGCAGCGGCATTCGCAACATCCCGCTGCCGGGTGGGGTGAACGTCGGCGCCAATCCGGTCACCTACAAGGTGAAGTTCGACGACATTCTCGACCTGGTGCCGCAGTCGCTGGTCAAGAAGGACGGCATCGTCGTCGGGCGCGTCACCGACATCAGCATCGAGCCCGACGAGTGGCAGGCCACCGTCAAGCTGCTGGTCCGCAACGAGGTGAAGCTGTCCGACCAGGTGCACGCGGCCGTCCAGCAGACGGCGCTGCTCGGCGAGAAGTTCGTCGGGCTCAGCGAGCCGGCCGACGCCAAGAACGCCCCACCGCAGAACCCGGCGGTGGCGATCACCGGCCTGGACGCGCAGGGCCACCCGCGCACCCGGACGGCCACCGATATCGAGCAGGTCCTCGGCGCGTTGTCGATGTTGCTCAACAACGGCGGGCTCAACCAGCTCAAGCCGATCGTCTCGGAGTTGACCAAGGCGCTGGACACGGCGACGGTCATGCAGACCGGTCCCGACGGAAAGCCCCACCCGGTCAACAAGACCCGCAGTTTGCTGCTCCAGACGAACAAGCTGATCACGAATCTGAACAAGCAGCGCGACGACATCGTCACGGCGATCGAGGGACTGTCGCGGCTGTCGACGCGGGCGTCGGCGCAGACCGATCAGATCGAGCAGATCCTCGAGCAGTTGCCGGCCGGCGTCCAGGTGCTGGAGTCCCAGCGCCCGCAGTTCGTCGACCTGCTGACCAAGCTCGACAAGCTCGGCGTGGTCGGCACCCAGGTGCTCGGCAAGTCGCGCGAGGCGATCATCTCCGATCTCAAGGCGCTGCGCCCGATCCTGTCGTCGCTGGCCAAGTCGATGCCCGACTTGATCACTGCGGCACCGCTGATGCTGACCGTCCCGTTCCCGGATTGGCTGACGCCGGCCGCGAAGGGCGACTCGGTCAACCTGTTCATGACGCTGGACCTGCGGCTGCTCAACCAGCTGGAGGCGTTGGGCGTCGGCCAGGGGGCACCGATCTACTCGCCGCCGAAGGCCCGCCACATCCCGGTGGACCGCGCCAACCCGTACTACAAGGGCAACGGCCCGCGGTGGGGCTGGCCGTCGGTCGGCCTGCTTCCGCCGCCGCCGAATTCGCGGATCGGTCCGTGGACCCCGCCGTCGTACGGCGGGTACCGGCCGGATCTGCCGTTCCCGGCGTCGAAGCCCGAACAGCGCAAGCGCCGTCCGCAGTACATCGTGCTGACCCCGTCCCAGCCGGGACAGTCGGTCGTGGAGGGCCCGTTGTCGATGCTGGGAGGCCGCTGACATGACGCGCTTGGTGAAGACTCAGTTGATCGTGTTCGCGATCGTCGGCATCCTCGCGATGGTCTACGTCGGCGTGAACTATGCGCGTCTGCCGCGATTGGCCGGACTCGCGGAGTTCCCGATTACGGTGCAGCTGCCCGATTCGGGCGGCCTGTTCGCCAACGCCGAGGTCACCTACCAGGGTGTACCGGTGGGACGCGTGCAGTCGATGACGCTGACCGAGAACGGCGTCGACGCGAATATCCGCATCCGCCGCGGCGCCCCGAAGATCCCGCAGTCCGCGGCCGCCGTCGTGGCCTCGCGCTCGGCGATCGGTGAGCAGTACCTCGACCTGCGCCCGAAGACGGCCGGCGGTCCCTACATGACCTCCGGGTCGGTCGTGAAGCGCGACGATGTCACGCTGCCGCAGCCGCTCGAGGACGTGGTGAACACGGCGCTGGATTTCGCCGAGTCGGTTCCGGTGGATGATCTGCGCACGATCGTGGAGGAGTTGGGCAAGGCGTTCAACGGTCAGGGGGAGAACCTGACGAAGTTGGTGACGTCGTTGAACACGTTGTCCAAGGCGGGCTATGACTCGTTGGGCGACACGATCGAGTTGTTGGCGCATTCGTCGCGGGTGTTGGCGACGCAGGCCGAACAGTCGGATGCGATTTTGGCGTGGTCGAAGAATCTGGATGTGGTGACGGCGACGTTGGCGTCGGCTGATCCGGATGTGCGCCGGTTGTTGACGACGGGGCAGACCTCGGCGACGGCGTTGTCGAATCTGTTGCAGAAGCAGGGTGCCGACATCACCACGGTGGTCAAGGATCTGGGGTCGGTGGCCAAGACGGCGATCGCGCCGACCGGCTGGTCGACCAATGCCCTGTTGGCGATGGTCTCCGCGCTCTCGGCCGGATCGCATTCCCCGGCTCCCGGTGACGGGCAGATCCACTTCGGTGTGGTGTTGGAGATGAACAACCCGGCGGCGTGTACGCAGGGGTATGAGTCGACGCAGCAGATGATCGCGGCGATCAAGCGCAAGAATCCGACGTTCGACATCAACTATGACGATTTCCCGTTGAACCTGAACGCGCGGTGCACGGTGCCGCAGGGGTCGCCGACGAGCGTGCGCGGTGCGGCACGCGCTACCCTGGCGAATCCGAACATCCCGCAGCCGTGGGACAACAAGCCGAAGAAGGATCCGGACCGTCTGGATCTGAACCCGCTGGCCTGGCAGCTGGCATGGTTGCTCGGCGTGCACCCGACAAAGAAGTAAGTAGTTTCCGATTTTATGAGTGATGACAAGAAGGCTGACGACTCGGTCGATCCGACCGAGGAGGTGGCCGACGAAGCGCTGACCGCTGCCGTTGACGAGGCCGACGAGGTCGACGAGACCGCCGACGCCGACGAGGCTACCGAGGCCGACGAAGCCACCGAGGTCGACGAGGCCGACGAGGCCCCCGCAAAGCCCAAGGCAGCGCGCGACGAGAAGTCGGGCCTGAGCGTTTCGTGGATCATCGCCGCGATCGTCGCGGCCGTGGGAATCGTGTTCGGCATCGTGGGCGGATACTTCGGGTACCGCTCCTATGCGGACCGGTCGACGGAGAACGTGCGCGACTCGATCATGGCCACCGCCGAGACCGCCGCGATGAACATCACCACCATCGACCCGAAGGACCCCGACAAGTTCAAGCGCAATGTCGAGTCGGTGCTGACCGGCCGGGCGCTGCAGGAACTGCGGGGCAAGGGCTTCCAGGAACTGCAGCAGCGCCGCGACGCCCCGGGCCGGTTGGAGAGCACGGTCAAACGCGCCGCGGTCACCGAGCTCAACACCGACGAGAAGACCGGCAAGGTGCTGGTGTACGTCGACGTCGTCGCCAAAGCACCCAACCAGCCCGACGTCCCGCAGACGATGGGCTTCCTGATCTCCGTGCGCCACATCGACGGCAAGTACATGGCCGACACCGTTTCCGCGTTCAATGCGATCCCCTCGTCTGGACAGCAGCCGCGCGCGAATCAAGGTGGCGCGCAACCGAATCCGAATCAGCAGGCTCCCGGCCAGCAGGGGAGTGGTGGTAACTGATGTCTGATCTGCCACCCAAGAAGAAGCGTCCCCGCGTCGCCGGGCAGCCCCGGCCCGGCGCCGACCGGGCGGGCACGTCCGGGGCCAAGCGGCCGGTGGCCGGCGCCTCGCGCCGCGCGCCGATCCAGCGCCTCGGTTTCAGTGACGCCACCGCATCCACGGGTGCGGCCAAGAGCGCGCCCGCCAAGCGCCCGACGCCCAAGCGTCCGGCGGCCAAACGTTCGAGCGCCGTCGTCTCCGGTACCCGCCCGGGCTCCTCGTCGGGTACCGGCTCTGCGTCATCGGGCGGGGTGGCCCGGTCGGCTCCCGGCCGCACCGGCGCGGCCGCGTCGGCATCGGGCCGCGGCCCGCTGATCCTGGGCGCAGTCGGGTTGATCGGTCTGCTCATCGGCGTGATCGGCCTGGTGCACCCCGGCGGCGCGAGCCGCAGCGACCTGGCGTTCATCGACAAGTCGGCCACCTCGGAGGTCCTCGGCCAGGTCGAGACCGCCTCGTGCACCATCCTCGGTCCTGCCCGCGGCCAGACGGTTCAGCAGTGGATTGACTCCTCCCGCGCCGTCCTGGTCGGACCCGCGCGCGCCGAGTGGGAAAAGCAGATGCCCACCAACCGGACGGTGATCGAGCAGACCCAGCAGACCAACGAGTGCCGCGTCGACGCGATCGGTGTGCGCGGTCTGACCGGCGGCGGCAACGGGGCCAAGGCCCAAATCCTCGCCAGCCTTGTGCTCAGCATGAGCCAGGGCGGGATGGCCGCCGGCAGCATGGTCGTCGGCATGCAGTACGAGGTCGTCCGGCAGGACGACAAGTGGAAGATCGAGCGCGTCGCCGCTTGGTGATGCGCCACGCCCGACACGCCCCGCGAACAGGAATAATCCCACCCGAATGGGTCGAAATGCTTGACGTGGGGCGTGGGAGCGGTCACTCTGTTTGCCAGGACCCGCACACACGCTAGCCAGCGCCCGCGGATTTTCCTCAGACGCGACTTGACAAAGCGCGTCTATTTTCTGATACAGTTGGACGTTGCGCTGGCTGCCTCCTGTCCACTTTGTTCCGCCCGACACGCACACGACGTGCTGCTCTCGAGCGTTTCGCCTGTTCAGGTCGCCAGACCAGCGACACAGGCGCAAGCCCACCTCGTAGCCGCTAGTCAACTTTCGTGTTGGAAGGACGCATCTTGGCACCCAACCGCCAGTCCACCTCAACCACTTCGATCCCCGGCGCACCGCAGCGCGCCTCTTTTGCAAAGATTTCCGAGCCGCTGGAAGTCCCCGGTCTGCTCGACGTCCAGCTGGATTCGTTCCAGTGGCTCATCGGTTCCGACAAGTGGCGCGAGGAGGCCCTCGCCCGCGGCGAGGAGAACCCCGCCGGCGGTCTGGAATCCATCCTGCACGAGCTGTCCCCGATCGAGGACTTCTCCGGCTCGATGTCCCTCTCGTTCTCCGAGCCCCACTTCGAGGACGTCAAGGCGAGCATCGCCGAGTGCAAAGACAAGGACATGACCTACGCGGCGCCGTTGTTCGTCACCGCGGAGTTCATCAACAACAACACCGGTGAGATCAAGTCGCAGACGGTGTTCATGGGCGACTTCCCGATCATGACCGACAAGGGCAGCTTCGTCATCAACGGCACCGAGCGCGTCGTGGTCAGCCAGCTGGTCCGCAGCCCGGGCGTCTACTACGACTCGTCCATCGACAAGGCCACCGAGAAGACCCTGCACGCGGTCAAGGTCATCCCCGGCCGCGGTGCGTGGCTCGAGTTCGACATCGACAAGCGCGACACCGTCGGCGTCCGCATCGACCGCAAGCGCCGCCAGCCGGTCACCGTGCTGCTCAAGGCGCTCGGCCTGACCGCCGACGAGATCCGCGAGCGCTTCGGCTTCTCCGAGATCATGATGTCCACGCTGGAGAAGGACCCCACGTCCAACTCCGACGAGGCGCTGCTCGAGGTCTACCGCAAGCTGCGTCCGGGCGAGCCGCCGACCAAGGAGTCGGCCGAGGCCCTCCTGGAGAACCTGTTCTTCAAGGAGAAGCGCTACGACCTCGCCCGCGTCGGCCGCTACAAGATCAACAAGAAGCTCGGCCTGACCGACAACCCGATGAACGGTCCGGCAACGCTGACGACCGACGACATCGTCGCGATCGTCGAGTACCTGGTGCGCCTGCACGACGCCGACCCGCACACCACGCCGCTGGCGAAGGTGGCCGGGCCGGACAGCCTCGAGGTGCCGATCGAGGTCGACGACATCGACCACTTCGGCAACCGTCGTATCCGCACCGTCGGCGAGCTGATCCAGAACCAGATCCGCGTCGGCCTGTCGCGCATGGAGCGCGTCGTGCGCGAGCGCATGACGACCCAGGACGTCGAGGCGATCACGCCGCAGACCCTGATCAACATCCGTCCCGTGGTGGCGGCGATCAAGGAGTTCTTCGGCACCAGCCAGCTGTCGCAGTTCATGGACCAGAACAACCCGCTCGCGGGTCTGGGCCACAAGCGCCGCCTCAACGCGCTCGGCCCGGGTGGTCTGTCGCGTGAGCGCGCCGGCCTCGAGGTCCGCGACGTCCACCCGTCGCACTACGGCCGCATGTGTCCGATCGAGACCCCGGAAGGCCCGAACATCGGCCTGATCGGCAACCTCGCCGTCTTCGCGCGGGTCAACCCGTTCGGATTCATCGAGACGCCGTACCGCAAGGTCGTCGACGGCCGCGTGACCGACGAGATCGAGTACATGACCGCCGACGAGGAGGACCGCTTCCTCATCGGCCAGGCCAACACCAACTACGACGAGAACGGCCGCATCACCGATGAGCGCGTCCTCGTCCGCGTCAAGGGCGCCGAGGTCGAGTACGTCCCGGCCGCGTCGGTCGAGTACATCGACGTCAGCCCGCGCCAGATGGTGTCGGTCGCGACCGCGATGATCCCGTTCCTCGAGCACGACGACGCCAACCGCGCCCTGATGGGTGCGAACATGCAGCGCCAGGCGGTGCCGCTGGTCAAGTCCGAGGCGCCGCTGGTCGGTACCGGCATGGAGTTGCGTGCCGCCGTCGACGGTGGTGACGTGATCGTGTCGACCCGTACCGGCGTGGTGGAAGAGGTTTCGGCCGACTACATCACCGTCATGGACGACGACGGCACCCGCGAGAGCTACCAGCTGCGCAAGTTCGAGCGCTCCAACCACGGCACGTGCGCCAACCAGCGCCCGATCGTCGACGAGGGGCAGCGCGTCGAGGCCGGCCAGGTGCTGGCCGACGGTCCGTGCACCGATGACGGCGAGATGGCGCTGGGCAAGAACCTGCTCGTCGCGATCATGCCGTGGGAGGGTCACAACTACGAGGACGCGATCATCCTGAGCCAGCGCCTCGTCGAGGAGGACACCCTCACCTCGATCCACATCGAGGAGCACGAGATCGACGCCCGCGACACCAAGCTCGGTGCCGAGGAGATCACCCGGGACATCCCGAACGTCTCCGACGAGGTCCTCGCCGACCTCGACGAGCGCGGCATCGTGCGCATCGGTGCCGAGGTCCGTGACGGCGACGTCCTCGTCGGCAAGGTCACCCCGAAGGGTGAGACCGAGCTGACCCCGGAGGAGCGCCTGCTGCGCGCGATCTTCGGTGAGAAGGCGCGCGAGGTCCGCGACACGTCGCTGAAGGTTCCGCACGGCGAGACCGGCAAGGTCATCGGCGTCCGCGTCTTCAGCCGCGACGACGACGACGATCTGCCCCCGGGCGTCAACGAGCTCGTCCGCGTGTACGTGGCGCAGAAGCGCAAGATCTCCGACGGCGACAAGCTCGCCGGCCGCCACGGCAACAAGGGCGTCATCGGCAAGATCCTCCCGGCCGAGGACATGCCGTTCCTGCCCGACGGCACGCCGGTCGACATCATCCTGAACACCCACGGTGTTCCGCGTCGTATGAACATCGGCCAGATCCTGGAGACCCACCTCGGGTGGATCGCCAAGGCCGGCTGGAACATCGACGTCGCCGCGGGCGTGCCCGACTGGGCGTCGAAGCTGCCCGAGGAGATGTACTCCGCGGAGCCCGACACCCTCACCGCGACGCCGGTCTTCGACGGCGCCCAGGAGGAGGAGCTAACCGGTCTGCTCGCCTCGACGCTGCCCAACCGCGACGGCGACGTCATGGTCAACGGCGACGGCAAGGCGATGCTGTTCGACGGCCGCTCCGGCGAGCCGTTCCCGTACCCGGTGGCGGTCGGCTACATGTACATCATCAAGCTGCACCACCTCGTCGACGACAAGATCCACGCCCGGTCGACCGGTCCGTACTCGATGATCACCCAGCAGCCGCTCGGCGGTAAGGCCCAGTTCGGTGGCCAGCGCTTCGGTGAGATGGAGTGCTGGGCCATGCAGGCCTACGGTGCGGCGTACACGCTGCAGGAGCTGCTGACGATCAAGTCCGACGACGTCGTCGGTCGAGTCAAGGTCTACGAGGCCATCGTCAAGGGCGAGAACATCCCCGAGCCGGGTATCCCGGAATCGTTCAAGGTGCTGCTGAAGGAGCTTCAGTCGCTCTGCCTGAACGTCGAGGTGCTCTCCAGCGACGGCGCGGCCATCACGATGGCCGACAACGACGACGAGGACCTCGAACGTGCGGCGGCCAACCTCGGGATCAACCTGTCCCGAAACGAGTCGGCCAGCATCGACGACCTCGCCAACTGACTACGACCAGCTACTTACTAACTGAGAGGCACAAGTGCTCGACGTTAACTACTTCGACGAACTGAAGATCGGCCTGGCCACGGCCGATGACATCCACAACTGGTCCTACGGCGAGGTCAAGAAGCCCGAGACCATCAACTACCGCACGCTCAAGCCCGAGAAGGACGGCCTGTTCTGCGAGAAGATCTTCGGACCGACTCGCGACTGGGAGTGCTATTGCGGCAAGTACAAGCGCGTCCGCTTCAAGGGCATCATCTGTGAGCGCTGCGGCGTCGAGGTGACCCGCGCCAAGGTGCGCCGCGAGCGGATGGGCCACATCGAGCTGGCTGCCCCGGTCACCCACATCTGGTACTTCAAGGGCGTTCCGTCGCGCTTGGGCTACCTGCTGGACCTGGCGCCGAAGGATCTCGAGAAGATCATCTACTTCGCCGCCTACGTGATCACCGCCGTCGACGAGGAGCTGCGCCACAACGAGCTCTCCACGCTGGAGTCGGAGATCAAGGTCGAGCGCAAGACGCTCGAGGACGACCGCGACGTCGCACTCAACGACCGGCAGACCAAGCTGGAGGCCGACCTGGCCGAGCTCGAGGCCGAGGGCGCCAAGTCCGACGCCAAGCGCAAGGTCAAGGATGCCGCCGAGCGCGAGATGCGCCGCATGCGCGACGCCGCGCAGCGCCAGCTCGACGAGCTCGACGAGATCTGGGACCGCTTCACCAAGTTGAAGCCGGGCGAGCTCATCGTCGACGAGAAGGTCTACCGCGAGCTCGAGGGCCGGTTCGGTGAATACTTCACCGGCGCCATGGGTGCCGAGGCGATCAAGAAGCTCCTCGAGGACTTCGACATCGACGCCGAGGCCGAGTCGCTGCGCGAGATCATCCGCACCGGCAAGGGCCAGAAGAAGCTGCGCGCGCTCAAGCGGCTCAAGGTCGTCGCGGCGTTCCAGCAGTCGGGCAACTCGCCGCTGGGCATGGTCCTCGACGCCGTTCCGGTGATCCCGCCGGAGCTGCGCCCGATGGTCCAGCTTGACGGTGGCCGCTTCGCCACGTCGGACCTCAACGACCTGTACCGCCGTGTCATCAACCGCAACAACCGCCTCAAGCGACTGCTCGATCTGGGTGCGCCCGAGATCATCGTCAACAACGAGAAGCGGATGCTGCAGGAGTCGGTGGACGCGCTGTTCGACAACGGCCGGCGCGGCCGTCCGGTCACCGGGCCGGGCAACCGCCCGCTGAAGTCGCTGAGCGATCTGCTCAAGGGCAAGCAGGGCCGCTTCCGCCAGAACCTGCTGGGCAAGCGCGTCGACTACTCGGGCCGTTCGGTCATCGTCGTCGGCCCGCAGCTCAAGCTGCACCAGTGTGGTCTGCCGAAGCTGATGGCCCTCGAGCTGTTCAAGCCGTTCGTGATGAAGCGCCTCGTCGACCTGAACCAGGCGCAGAACATCAAGTCCGCCAAGCGGATGGTCGAGCGCCAGCGCCCGGCCGTGTGGGACGTCCTCGAAGAGGTCATTGCCGAGCACCCGGTGCTGCTGAACCGTGCCCCGACGCTGCACCGCCTGGGTATCCAGGCCTTCGAGCCGCAGCTCGTCGAGGGCAAGGCCATCCAGCTGCACCCGCTGGTGTGTGAGGCCTTCAACGCCGACTTCGACGGTGACCAGATGGCCGTGCACCTTCCGCTGAGCGCGGAGGCGCAGGCCGAGGCCCGGATCCTGATGCTCTCGAGCAACAACATCCTGTCCCCGGCGTCGGGTCGCCCGCTGGCGATGCCGCGTCTGGACATGGTGACCGGTCTCTTCTACCTGACCACCATCAAGGAGGGTCTGGACGGCGAGTACCGCGAGGCCACCAAGGACGACGTCGAGCGCGGCGTGTACTCGAGCCCGGCCGAGGCCATCATGGCCGTCGACCGCGGTGCGATCACCGTGCAGACGCAGATCAAGATCCGGTTGACCGATCAGCGTCCGTCGGCCGAGATCGAGGCCGAGCAGTTCCCCGACGGGTGGGCCTACGGCCAGCCGTGGGAGATCGTCACCAGCCTGGGCCGCGTGCTGTTCAACGAGCTGCTCCCCGTGGAGTACCCGTTCGTCAACGAGCAGATGCCGAAGAAGCGCCAGGCCGTGATCATCAACGATCTGGCCGAGCGCTACCCGATGATCGTCGTCGCGCAGACCGTCGACAAGCTGAAGGACGTCGGCTTCTACTGGGCCACCCGCTCGGGTGTCACCGTCGCCATGTCCGACGTGCTCGTGCCGCCGAACAAGGCGGAGATCCTCGACAAGTACGAGGAGCGGGCCGACGGGCTGGAAAAGAAGTTCCAGCGCGGTGCGTTGACCCCCGACGAGCGTCGTGACGCCCTGGTGGAGATCTGGAAGCAGGCCACCGAGGAAGTCGGTAAGGCCATGGAGGAGCACTACCCGGCCGACAACCCGATCGTCATGATCCCGATGTCGGGTGCCACCGGTAACCTCACCCAGGTCCGCAACCTGTCGGGCATGAAGGGTCTGGTGACCAACCCGAAGGGTGAGTTCATCCCGCGGCCGATCAAGTCCTCGTTCCGCGAGGGCCTGACCGTGGCGGAGTACTTCATCAACACCCACGGTGCCCGTAAGGGTCTGGCCGACACCGCGCTTCGTACCGCGGACTCGGGTTACCTGACGCGTCGACTCGTCGACGTCAGCCAGGACGTCATTGTCCGCGAGACCGACTGTGGCACCGACCGCGGCATCACCGTGCCGCTGGGCGAGCGCCAGCCGGACGGCTCGATCATCCGCGACGCGCATGTCGAGACGAGTGCGTACGCCCGCACGCTGGCCGCCGACGCGGTCGACGCGAAGGGCAACGTGATCATCGAGCGCGGTCACGACCTGGGCGACCCGGCGATCGCAGCCCTGCTCGAGGCCGGCATCGCCGAGGTCAAGGTCCGCTCCGTGCTGACCTGTGACACCGGTACCGGTGTGTGTGCGCACTGCTACGGCCGTTCGATGGCGACCGGCAAGCTCGTCGACATCGGCGAGGCCGTCGGTATCATCGCGGCCCAGTCGATCGGTGAGCCCGGCACGCAGCTGACGATGCGTACCTTCCACCAGGGTGGCGTCGGTGACGACATCACCGGTGGTCTGCCGCGTGTCCAGGAGCTGTTCGAGGCCCGTGTCCCCAAGGGCAAGGCCCCGATCGCCGAGGTCGCCGGCCGGATCCGCCTCGAGGACGACGATCGGTTCTACAAGATCACGATCATCCCCGACGACGGTTCGGACGAGGTGCCGGTGGAGAAGATCTCCAAGCGCCAGCGTCTGCGCGTCTTCAAGCACGAGGACGGCAGCGAGCGTCTGCTCGCCGACGGTGACCACGTCGAGCTCGGCCAGCAGCTCATGGAGGGTGCGGCTGACCCGCACGAGGTCCTCCGCGTCATGGGCCCGCGCCAGGTGCAGGTCCACCTCGTCAACGAGGTGCAGGAGGTGTACCGGAGCCAGGGTGTGTCGATCCACGACAAGCACATCGAGACGATCGTGCGCCAGATGCTGCGCCGCGTGCAGATCATCGAGTCGGGTGCTACGGAGTTCCTGCCCGGTTCGCTGGTGGAGCGCGTCGAGTTCGAGTCGGAGAACCGTCGGGTCGTCG
This sequence comes from Gordonia crocea, assembly GCF_009932435.1. Taxonomy (NCBI): domain Bacteria; kingdom Bacillati; phylum Actinomycetota; class Actinomycetes; order Mycobacteriales; family Gordoniaceae; genus Gordonia; species Gordonia crocea. The sequence goes on along the minus strand of NZ_BJOU01000008.1, from coordinate 42,866 downwards.
GCGAGGGCGGCGAGCCCGCGTCGGGCCGCCCGGTGCTGATGGGTATCACCAAGGCGTCGCTGGCCACCGACTCGTGGCTGTCGGCGGCGTCCTTCCAGGAGACCACCCGTGTGCTCACCGATGCGGCCATCAACAGCCGCAGCGACAAGCTCATCGGTCTCAAGGAGAACGTCATCATCGGTAAGCTCATCCCGGCCGGTACCGGTATCAACCGCTACCGCAACATCCAGGTGGAGCCGACCGAGGAGGCCCGGGCCGCGGCGTACGCGGTGCCGAGTTACGACGACACCTACTACAGCCCGGACGGCACTTTCGGTGCCCCCGCCGGTGCTGCGGTGCCGCTGGACGACTACGGCTACGGCGACTACAACATCTAGTCGTCTTCCCAGACCGAGTAACAACCCCCAACCCGATATCGGGCTGGGGGTTGTTGCGTTGTGGGGTCTGTCGGCCGGGCGGTTGATGGCGGGACCGGGTCGGCTGTTAGGTTCTACCGAAGTAACTTTGCGGAACTTCTTTGGGGGACTCTCTATGGGCATGCGGCGATTCGGAAGCTACGGCGCGGTGCTGCTCGCGGCCGGCCTGGTGGTGTCGGGCTGCGGTGGCGGCGACAAGGGCGGCGACAACGCGGGTGGTGCGAACGTGAAGACCTCGTGCAGCATCGCCTACCTGACCGCGACGGCGGTTCCGGGCAAGCTGGTCGCCTACAAGTCGACTGGCGATGAGAGCAAGCTCCCGGTGGAGGACACCACGCTGAAGTTGGCCGGGTCGCTGATCAAGGATGCCAAGGTCCGGGCGATCGCGGAGAAGGGCAAGGCCAACGCGGAGGCGTTCAACGCCGCCCTCGCCAAGAAGGACAACGCCGCGCGCGACAAGGCAATCGTCGACGCGAAGCCGATCCTGGACGAGTACAAGGCCGCATGTTCGGCGGCCAACCCGGACCTCAACGGGGCGATCGGCTACCTGGAGGAGTCGCTCGCCTCGGGAACGCTGCCCGAACCGGTCGCCAAGGCGGGGCCTGCGCCCACCTCGGCCGCGGCGCCCACCTCGTCGGCCGCGCCGTCGAAGCCCAAGCCGAAGCCGCTGCCGGTGGTGACCCCGCGGGGTACCAAGGTCAAGTTGGGGCAGCCGGTCATCGTGGAATTGGTGAAGGACGGGAAGAAGTCCTTGGCGCAGATGACGGTGACCGCCATCGTTAAGGCCACCGACGACGACCTCAAGGTCCTCAAGAAGGACTCCCTGAAGGGCATCCTCGGCGTGTTCTTCGTGCGTGCCGACTTCAAGGACATCCGGCCCGAGGGCACGCCGTTCGATCCTGCAGTCCCGTCGGTGGACTCGGTCTACCCGGAGTTCGAGATCGGGACGGCCGACGGCACCACCTGGACCAAGATGATCACCTTCGGCGAGTTCAAGCCGTGCAAGGATTCGGCCAGCTACAACAACGACGGCGTGCGCAAGCTCTGCACCCCGTTCGCGATCACCTCGGGTTCCACCGACGTGCGGGCCGCCGCCCTGACCGGCCTGGAGATCGGCAAGACCGACTCGAACAATCCGCTCTATACCTGGACCCGGTAGCGCAGAGAATCGGGCAGACCGCCCTCGGCGGGACGAACCAGAAGTCGGGCGGCAAGACGCTGTACCGCTGGACCGTCGGCTGATGCCTGCCCCCGGACCGGTTGCCGCAGTAGGGTCGAACCGTGGGCACACGGCGGATCCTGCACGTCGACCTGGACCAGTTCCAGGTCTCGGTGGAACGCCGGCGCAGCCCGGAACTGGCCGGGGTGCCCGTCATCGTCGGCGGGGACGGCGACCCGACCCAGCCCCGCAAGGTGGTGACGTGCGCGTCATATGAGGCCCGCGCGCAGGGGGTGCGTGCCGGGATGCCGTTGCGCGCGGCCTATCGGAAGATGCCCGACGCGGTCTACCTCCCGCTGGACACCGACGCCTACGACGATGCTTCGGCCGAGGTGATGACGGTCCTGCGCGGGTTCGGCCCGGTGGAGGTGTGGGGCTGGGACGAGGCGTATCTGGGCGCCGACGACCTCGACGATGCGGCCGCCGCACAGCTGGCCCGCGACGTCATCGACACGATCGCCGGGCACACCGGGCTCCCCGCGTCGATCGGGATCAGCGACAACAAGCAGCGGGCCAAGATGGCGACGAACTTCGCCAAGCGCGCCGACGCCGATGCCGGGCCGCGGGTCTTCCGGCTCGACGCCGACAACTGGGGCGAGATGATGGGGGGCCAGCCGACGCGGGAGTTGTGGAGCGTCGGGCCCAAGACCGCGGCGAAGCTGGCGACGATCGGGGTGACCACCGTCGACGAGCTGGTCGCCACCCCCAAGGACGATCTGATCGCGACTTTCGGCCCCCACCAAGGCAATTGGCTCTACGTGTTGTGCCGCGGCGGTGGGGATTCGACGATCACCGTCGAACCGTGGGAGGCGAAATCGCATTCGCATTCGCGGACGTTCCCGACCGACCTGGTCGAACCCGGCGAGCTGCACGCCGCCGTCGACGACCTCACCGCCGAGGTACTGCGCCACGTGCGCGACGAGGGGCGGATCGTCTTCCGCGTCGCGGTGACGGTGCGGACGGCGACCTTCTACACGCGCACCAAGTCGCGCAAGCTCGCCGCGCCCACCGTCGACGTCGAGCAGATCGGCCCGCCGGTGCACGCCCTGCTCGACGACTTCGACCTGGACCGCCCGGTGCGCGTGCTCGGCGTCCGGCTCGACCTGGTCCCCACCGAGGACTGAACGCCGCCGGCCGGGTCAGCGCGGGACGCGGACCCCGTGCAGCGCGACCTCGGGGTCGACGGCCAGGCCCAGATCGGCCCATCCGACGCCGATGGACAACACGGCATAAGCCGACGTCGGGAACTCGGGGACGTCCCCGTCGGGGTCGAGGGCCAGGGCGGTGTCGGCCATGCCGGGCATGTGCCCGACGACGAGGAGGGTGCCCGCCGACTCGGGCGCATAGATCCGGATGGCCTCCAAGATCTCCGACGACAAGGCGCCGTACAGCTCGTCGAGGTATTGCACCGGCGCGTCGATCCCGGTGCGCTTCAAGGTCTCCCTCGTCCTCTTGGCCGTCGAGCAGAGCACCGCGTCGACGGCGAGCTGCTCGTCGCGCATCCACTGCCCGGCGAGCGCGGCCTGGCTGATGCCGCGCGGGGCGAGGGGGCGGTGGTGGTCGTCGGCGCCGGCCGGGTAGGCCGATTTGCCGTGGCGCAGCAGGACGAGGGTGCGGCTCACGCGCTGCGCCGCTGGGACAGGGCACCGTCGCACATCAGCGTCAGCACCGCCGACGTCTCGCGCCAGGCCACGGCCTCCTGCCAGTGGAACTGGGCCTGCGTCTCGTCGTCGTCCACCAAGGCCTCATAGGACAGGAGGTGCTCGTCGAACTTGTCGCGGCACAGGCCGATGAATTCCGGGATCTGCGTGGCGTCGGTGCAGACCCGCTCGATCTGGTGGCGGTTCAGCGTCACCAGGCGCTCCAACTCATCGGAAAACCCCATGGCTCTCACGCTAGCCCCGACCCCCGACAAACGGTCGGTCCCACGCCGGGCGCCCGGGCCCCGAAGCCGCCGGACAGACCCAGCGTGGTTCTAACCATGGGGTGCGGACCTGGGCGAACCTAGGGTCGGGGCATGACTACGGCAACCACGCACACCATCCCCGACACCGGCGAACTCAACGCGATCGCCAGCGCCACGGCCGCCGCCGTGAGCGCCAATCCGGCCGCCGCGGTGGCGGTGTTCACCGCGTCGGCAACGCCCAACGGCCGCGTCGGTTCCGACATCGCGCTGGGCACCCACACGGTCAGCGTCGACGAGCCGCCGGCGCTCGGCGGAGACGGATCCGCGGCGAACCCGGTCGAGTACTACCTCGCCGCGCTGCTGTCCTGCCAGATCGTCACCTACCGCTTCTGGGCGCAGCGCCTGGGCATCGAGATCGGCAACCTGCGTGCCTCGGCCGAGGGCGACCTCGACGTCAACGGATTCTTCGGCCTCGACGGACAGACCCGCCCCGGTTTCCAGGAGGTCCGCGTGACCGTCGACATCGACGGCCCGGCCACCGAGGAGCAGTACCGCGAGTTGCAGCGCGTCGTCGACGAGCACTGCCCGGTCCTGGACCTGACCACCTCGCCGACGCCGGTTCACACGACCCTCAACGTCGGGTAGTCGAGCTAGGCCGGTCGGTTCCGCGCATCGGCGGCCGACTGCGGTGTCGCACCGGGTTCGCCCTCGGGGATGGGCACGGCGACGACGGCGGTGCCGTAAGCACAGATCTCGGAGAAGCTGGTGCCGATCGCGCCGGTGTCGAAGCGGGCGCCGATGATCGCGTTCGCGCCGCGCTGCTGCGCCTGCTCCCACATCCGCGTCGTGACCTGCTGGCGGGAGTCGTAGACGAGCTTGGTGTATTCGGTGACCTCGCCACCGCCCATCGCGCGGAACCCGGCGACGAAGTTGGCGCCAATGTTGGCCGACCGGACGGTCATTCCCATCACCTCGCCCAGAACGGCCTCGATGCGGTAGCCGGGGATGTCATTGGTAGTGACGATGAGCATGGTGTCAGCTCGACCTTTCGATTCGGTTCATCTGTTCTCGGTCTAACACGTGACCGTCGCGTCCTTCTTCTTCGTTCGGGCCACGTTGACGCGTATCCGGTTGCCGTTGAGGTAGACCCGGCAGCCGGCGTATTGGCCGCGCGAGGCGAACGTCATGCCGATCCGCGGATCGGTGGACCGGGTGAGCACGGTCTGCTGCGCGAACCACTTGCCGTCGGCGCGCTGGGAGAAGAAGGTCGCGAACTTCAACGTCGTCGGGCGGCTATTCGCGTCGTACCAGGTCCAGGAACCGTTGTGCGGCATGTCGGAGACCGCGTAATAGGTCACCGACGTCTCGCCGAAGGCGTGTGCCGGGCCGACGGCGAGCAACGACGGCGAGAGTGCCGCGACGCCCAGCACCGCCATCCGCGGGAGGAGAGGTCTCACGACGACCAGTGTGGCCTACGGCGGACGCCGACGGGGTCGACCGGGCCGCATCGTTATCGGCGGGTGGGGGCCGTCGGCCTCTCGGACGACGGGCCAGTGGGCCTCGGTAGTCTGGTCGGCATTCCCGACCACCAGTAGGGGGAATCATGCAGAAGTTCCAGCGACTCGCCGCGGCGACGCTCGCCGCCGCGGCCGTGGCCACCGGTGCGACGGCAGTCGCCGCCTCGCCCGCCGAGGCCAGGATCGCCAGCGGCAAGTACTGGTACACCGGCTCGCAGAAGTCGGGCGAGCAGATCACGCGGCAACCGGTCACCGTTCGCGGTTCCCAGTTCCAGTTCCAGGGTTCGCCGCAGGTCTTCTTCATCCACCACACCCGTCGCGGTGGCTGGTTCGACGCGAACGGCGCGCGGATCAACCTGCGTCGCTCCGGCAACGGTTACACCGGGACCAGCAGCTTGCCGTTCACCTCGCCCAGCACCTGGGCGCGCATCACCTTGACCCCGCGCTGACTCGCGCGGACTCCCGGCACCAACCGGCCAATCCCGACCTCGACGACATGTGACGCCGGTAACGTTGCCTCCCGATAACACCGGTGGGAGGAACAGGGATGCTCAACGTCAGGCGAAAGGTCGCGGCGGCACTCGTGGCGGTCGGAATCGCAGCGGGGGCCGGCGCGGTGGCCGCGCCGAGCGCGCAGGCGGCGATCCGCCCGGGGAACTACACCTACTCGGTGTGGGACGGACCCACCAGGATCTTGACCCAGCCGGCGGTTGTGCGCGGCAACCGCATCTACCTGGTGCACGAGCAGACCTGGTATGAAATCAAGCCCACCCGCAGCGGCGGCGTCGTGACCGCGGAGATGATTGACCGCCGGGTGTTTTGGCGGTCCGGCGACGGCTACGCGGGTGTCTCCTACATGTGGTTCATCCCGCGGCACAAGACGGTCACCGCGCGGCTCACCCTGACGCCCACGCGGTAGCGGCAACGATCGACCCGGTCGGCGCCGTCGAGCGTCGTCGGCGATAATCGGACACGTGCACACCTGGCTCCCCGCGCTGCTCGCCATTCTGGCGGCGCTCCTCATCGCGTTGGGGACGGTGATCCGTCAGCGCGAGTCGGCAGAGTCGGGGGCGATCAACGCCAAGTGGTGGATCGGCGCGCTCATCGCGATCTTCGGGTTCGGCGCCCAGGCCGCGGCGCTGGGGTTGGGGCCGATCCTGCTGGTCCAGCCGCTGATCGTGCTGGCCGTGCTGTTCTCGCTGCCGATGGAGGCGTGGGCCGACGACCGGCACCCCCGCACCTACGAATGGGCATGGGGCCTGGTCCTGGTGGCCTGCGTCGGTACCTTCCTGGTGATCGCGCACCCCGAGCAGTCGACGCGGCGCCCCGATGTGACGACGCTGGCCATTGCGACGACGTCGGTGATCGCGGCGGTCGCGGTGCTGGTGGTCCTGGCAGAGCGGTCGCGCAGCAGCCACTACCGCGCGCTGTTCTACGGCCTGGCGGCCGGCGTGCTGTTCGGCGTGTCCGCGCTGCTGGTGAAGTCGGTCATCATGCACGCGATGGTCTCGTGGCGCGACGTGTTCACCCACGGGTCGCTCTACGTGCTGCTGATCGTGGCGCCCAGTGCGATCGTCGCCCAGCAGCGCGGTTTCGGCGCGGGCGACCTGCAGACGTCGTTCCCGGCGATGAACGTGATGGAACCGGCCGTCGCGATGGCCCTGGGCATGTTGGTGCTGGGCGAGGAGATCAAGGTCAGCGTGAAGACGGCCCTGTTCCTCGGCATCGTGCTGGCGTTGATGATCCGGTCGGTCACCGAGTTGGCGAAGCTCGCGGCGTCGCGCGCGGACACCGTGCACGAGCATCAACTCGAGAGCCGGATCCTCAAGAAGGCAGCCAGCCCGCCGACCCCCTGAGGGGCGACGGGCTGGGAGACCTACGAGGGGATCAGGCGTTGATGAGCGGGGCGATGCCCTGCGCCCACTCCTCGGCCTGTGCGGTCGGCTTGATGTCCGACGAGAGGTCGTGGCGGCCGTGCTCGCCGACCTGGGTGGCCCCGAGGTTGGTCAGCATCTCGGCCATGATCTCGCCGCCGCGGTTGAAGGTGTCGTCATACACCGTGTCGCCGAGGCCGAAGACCGCGAAGCGCAGGCCCGACAGGTCGGGCTTCTGGGCGTCGAGTTCGTCGGCAAAGGGGAGCGCCCCGGTGGGCAGCTCGCCCTCACCGTAGGTGGAGCAGACGACGATGACGAAGTCGCTGGGATCGAGATCCTCGACCGCGTAATCGGTCATGTCGTAGACCGACGGATCGTGCTCACCGGCGAGGACATCGGCGATGGCGTCGGAGACCAGCTCGCCGGTGCCGGTCTCTGTGCCGTACAGAATCACAGTGGACATGGGGTTCAATTCTAGGGCCCAACCTGCGCGATTCAGAAATCGAGACACCATGACATTGGTCTCGAACCGCAAGGACCATCGGCCCTGCTCAAGTGTGCGGGAAACGGGTCCGCGCGTCAGCAGACGGTGGCGTCGTCGAAGGTCATCTGCAGTTTCGCCACCGATGAGGTCATCAGCGCGTGCCGGGACAGGCCGAGTCCGCGCAGTTCGTCGGCGATCGGGTGGCTGCCGAGGGTCAGGGTGGCCCCGCCGACGCGGGTGTGGACGCCGGTGGTCTGTTCCAGCCGCCACGGGGTGCGCCGCGTGGTGCCGTCGAGGTGGGAGTAGGCGGTTAGGGTGGTGCCGCCGGACTGGTCGGGGACGCCGATCCCGGGCGCCAGCGTGAGGTCGACGATGTCGTGCCCGTCGGCGCGCACCGCGCCGTGCTTGCGCGGCGAGTCGTGGTCCACGTCGAATTCGGCCATGGTCTTGGGGAAGCCCCAGATGCCGCGGCCGGCCGCGAGGGTGAACTCGCCGTCGACGGGGAGGTGGTGGATGAGGGCGCGGGCATCGCCGCGGATCAGCGAGCCCAGTGAGGCGATGGGGGAGGCGCCGGGCTGCTCGGGGTCGTTGACCAGGAAGCAGACGCCGAATTCGTTGTACGGGCCGAGGTCGCCGTCGATGTAGTCGACGAACACCAGCATCGCCACGGTGCGCGGCTGGCCGAAGCGCCGCGGATCGAGGCTGAACGGGTTGACGATCAGCGGGGTGAGGCGGGTGGGTGCGATCGCGGCGGTGACCGCATCGGCCGACGCGGTGAACCCGGCGACGAAGCAGCGCGCGTTGCGGATGCGCACCGGCATGTCGACGGTGGTCCCCAGGACTTGGTGGGTGCTGCTCACGGCTACTCCGTAGAAACTAGAACGTGTTCTCGTTGCGACAACCATAGCCGCCGCGCTCGACGGCGTCCGGCGGGTCGGGAGAATCCGGGGTGGAGTGCTGAAAGGGCTAAATCCGACAATGGCCGCACACCTCCCGCTACTCTGTATCACCTATACGCATCAATATATGGGCGCTACAGGTCGCCGACGGTGGGCTGGCGTCCGCACCGGAGGGAGCAGGCAGATGAAGAAGCTATTCGGGGTGTGGGCCTTGTTGGCCGCACTGACATTGGTGATCGGCGGCTGTAGCAGCGACGACTCCAAGAGTTCGCCGGACTCCGCGGCCTCGCCGGTGTCCGCGGCCAAGCAGGGCGACCCGTCCAAGCCTGATCCCCGGACAGCGGGATGGGATATCCACGGGTACCCGATCAACGGCGGCCCCAAGGGTGCCGACGGTTCGACGGGCAACAACCTCGACCGTCACTTCTGCGCGCACAACCAGGATCGGCGTTGCCCGGTGGGCAGCTACGTCGGGCCGTTCACCGGCTACCACGACGGGCACGGCTACTGGGATGCCAATGGTCGCCCGGTCCACGGCGGCCCGGTGGGGGCGGATGGGTCGACGGGCAACAACCTCACGCAGGAGCACTGCGCCCGCAACGAGGACCCGGCCTGCCCGCGCGGTAGTTACGTGGGGCCCAACGCCCAGCGCGACCCTCGCGGCGGCCCGCACTACGTGAAGTGTGAGGGGACCATCTGCACCAATCCCAACCACGGTGCCGGCACCGATCCCAAGGAGAACGGCGGCGATTCCGGTGCGCACGGCGTCTGGGATGCCAACGGCAACCCGATTGCCGGCGGCCCGACCGGGGCGGACGGCTCCACCGGTAACAACCGCACCCGCCAGTACTGTGCGGCCAATCAGGACCCGGGCTGCCCCGCGGGCAGCTACATCGCGCCGGCCCAGCCCGGTCCGCCCGAGCCCGGCCAGAACCAGATGCAGGGCCCTGGAGAGCAGAAGAACGACGACCAGAACAACGACAACCAGAACAACAACGATCAGAACGACGACGACCAGAACGACAACGACCAGGGCGGCGATCAGAACAACGATCAGGGCGGCGACGACCAGGGCGGCGATCAGAACAACGATCAGGGCGGCGACGACCAGGGCGGCGACGACCAGGGCGGCGATCAGAACAACGATCAGGGCGGCGACGACAACTGAGAATCCGGTGCGGCGCCCTCGATGATCTCGGCGATGAGTGCTCCGGCACGGAGTAGGGCGAGGGCGCGCTGGGAGATGGCCTGCAGGCGGGCGTCGAGCGCGGCCAGCGAGGTCGCGACGTCGGGGAGTTCGCGGATCGCGGTGATCGCTTGCATTACCTCGGGGATCCGGTAGCCGCCGGCACGGAGTGCTGCGGTGATGCGGGCCTCGCGGATCGCCCGGACCGGATACCGCCGAGCGGTTCCCGCCGCCGTGGGCACCCGCTCCGGCGCGACGAGTCCGACGCTTTCCCAGAAACGCAGCGTCGACGCCCGGACGCCGAGCGCCTGGGACAGTTCGGTGATCGTCATGGCGTCGCCGGCGGCTGGAGGGGCGTCGGTGGCCGCCTCGGCGCTGATCGACTCTAGGGCGGCCCGTGCGGCCAGGGTCTGTTCGCGCTCGCGGTTGAGTCGGCTGTGGAACTCGCCGACCAGGGCCGCGGCCCGGTCCGGCGGGTCGCGGCGGATCTGTCGTAGGGCGCGCCGCGCGTCGACCGGCCCAACGGCGTGGGCGAGATCGCGGTAGGCCCGTAGGCCGCGCACGTGCTCGGGGGAGAACTGTCGGTATCCGCTGCCGGTCCTCGCCGCCGGTCCGACTACCCCGAGCGCTTCCAAATCGCGCACCTGCTGCACGGAGTACCCCGCTGCCGCAGCGACGGTCGCAGTCGTCATCGCCGGCGGCAGTGCTTCGCTTGGTCCCATGCAACCCTCCATAAGCACTTCAAGTACATGCTTGAACTATGAGTATGGACCAGCTGTTGGCGACGATCCGATCCTTCGACGGGGTGCTCGAACTCGCCCCCGTGGCGGGCAGTGACTTTCCGGAGGTTGCCTGGGGCGACCACTTCTTCTACTTCGCCCCCGACGGCGTGGTGCCGGCGCGCCAACAGCCCTATGCGACCTTCGTGACGAAGAACTACCCGGACGACACCGCGTCCAATCTCGACGAGCCCGACCGTTGGCGGCTGAACATCCACGTAGGCGCCACCGTGTTCCTCGAACTGACCGGCGAAACGCCCCGGTCCGGCCAACGGTCCTGGGACTACGCGGCCGACGACGAAGTCGTCCCGCACCCGGTGTACCGCCGCCAGGGGTGGGTGTCGATCACCAACCCGGGCCCGCGCACCACCGCGTTGGCCATCCGCCTGTTACGCGAGGCCCATGCGGCCCTCGGGTGATCAGCGGGTGTGCAGATCCCGGGCGAGGTAGGGCCAAGTGTTGTGCAGGTCGTCTTCCCAGTAGCCCCACGAGTGGGTGCCGCCGGGCCGGGTGGTGAGCCGGAACGGGATGTTGAGCGAGCGTAGGCGGTCGGCCATCTGCTGCGTGCAGGTGTTGACCGCCACCTCGATCAGCCCGCCGACGACGGCCTGGTTGGCCAGCGTGATGGGGTCACCGTCGATGCCCTTGTCGCCGAGGTTCTCGTGCGAGCCGGGCGCACCCGTGCCGGTGGTCATGTAGATCTTGGTACCGCGCAGGCGGGGGGCCTGGATGTAGGGGTCGTTGGCGATCCACCCGGGGCCGCCGAGCGGGCCCCACATGTTGGCGATGTTGCCCTGACCGCGGTCGACGACCATCTTGATGTACTGCTGGCCGAGCGGATCGCTGCTGCGGGCGCAACCGCTGAACGCGGCGATCGAGCGGTAGAGCTTGGGTTTGGCGATGGCCAGGTTGAACACCGAGGTGCCGGCCATGGAGATGCCGGCGATCGCGTTGCGGCCGGTGGTCTTGAAGTGGGAGTTGATCAGCGGGGGCAGTTCCTTGGTGAGGAAGGTCTGCCACATGGGCTTGCCGAGCGCGGGGTCGCGGTGCTTCCAGTCGGTGTAGTAGCTGAATGCGCCGCCGATGGGGGTGACCACGTAGACGTTCTTGTTCTTGAAGAACTTGGCGTAGTTGGTGCGCGCGGACCAGGTCGCCGAGTCTTCACCGCCGCCGGCCCCGTTGAGCAGGTACAGCACCGGGTAGGCCTTGCCCGTGTTGGGCGGGCGCAGCACGGTGATCGGGAAGGACTGGCGCATCGCAGCCGAGTACACGACGAGGGTGATCTCCCGCGGCGCGTCCTCGTAGGAGCTGATGATCCTCGACTTGGGTGCGGCCTGTGCGGCACCCGCACAGAGGGTTGCGGCCAACACTGATGCCAGCACCAGCCCGGCCCACCGGAATCCCCGCACGCTGAGTCCTTTCGTCGACGGTCGCGGTGATCGAGGTTACCTTGCGTATCTGGGATGTTCCTGGCAGGTCACCTGGCTGCGGCCAGATAGGGGCCGTACCGAGATGTCTGTCGTATCCAACCGCGTCGACGGACAGCCGCGGGTGTCGTCAGCGCCGCCGCACGGCCGCGACGACTTCGCACGCGAACCAGACCGGCACCCAGGCTCCGCAGGTCGCGATGATCATCACCAGGTGGAACGTGCGCGCGGGGACCGGCGGCTGTCTTACGACGACGACGATGGGTGGTTGCTGGGCCATGCCCGCACGCTACGTCGGACCTCGGACATTGCGCCGCTGACGACGAGGCCCCGCCTGGGGGCGACCTCGGGCATCCCTCCGACGAGCAGCGCCCCGCCGATCACGGCGGACAACACCGCGCGATGGCGCAGCAGCAGTTCGGTGTCCGCGTCGGGAACGGTCATGCCGTAACGCTGTTCGACGTGGCTCCGGGAGGTGACGGCCTCCACCGGGTCTACCTGGGCGGCGCGCCGCATCACACATCAGATTGCGGCGCCACCGTCGTCGCGCATGCTGTTCTGCTACCTCGACGCCGGGCGCGAGCGGATCGGCCGCTGGCTCGCGGAGGCGGCCGACGAGTTCCGCGGGTGCCGGAGCCGCTGGATCCGCGGATCGCCGACACCGTGCACCTGCTCCTCGACGACCCGACCGCCATCCCCGGTGCGACGGGGCTGGCCGTGCGGGCCGGTTGGTCGCGGTCGCATTTCCTGCGCCGGTTCAGCCGGGAGACGGGCACGAGCCTGCGGGGGTATCGGCTGTGGGCGCGGATGGTGGTGGTGGCTCGCGTGATCGCCGACGGCGGGGATCTCACCCGAGCGGCCGCCGACGCGGGGTTCGCCTCCCCGTCGCACTTCAGCGACACCTTCTTGCGCATGTTCGGCCTGACCGCCAGCGAGCTGCTTGGTTCGGGTGCCGAACTGATCATCGTCGCCGACGGGGTCACGCGATGAACGCGCGACGAGGCTGTGCAGGCCGGGGTTGGTCGGGGCCGTTCATGCACCCGGCATGGTTGCCGGTGTAGTGGACCGGCCCCGACCGGAGCCGCTTTTCGCTATGGAGTTCTCAAGGTACGTGCGCAGCCCCTGGGGAGCCGCTCTCATTGGGCCGGGTTTAAGCCGCGGCGTGGTTGGCGAGGGTGAGGGTGCGTCGGTTGTGGCAGCGGATCCAGTCACCTCCTTCGGGCGGCTGGAACCAGGGGTGTCCGTCGAAGCCGATTTGGATGTTCCAGCCTTTGCCGTGGATGTAGGTGTGGTGATGCAGGCTGCACAGCAGGACGGTGTTCTTGAGGTTCGTCTCGCCCCCGTCGGCCCAGTGCTGAATATGGTGGCCTTCACACCACGACGGTGGCGTGCCGCAGCCGGGGAATTGGCATCCGCCGTCGCGTGCTTCTAACGCGCGGCGGAGGGTGCCGGTGACGAATCGTTGGGTGCGTTTGGCGTCCAATGGCACCGAGTCTGCAGTGAGCAGCGCGGTGACTTCGGTGTTGCCGCAGGCGATCTCACGGGCCGTCTCCGCTGATACCGAGCCGGTGAACCCCAGCCGTGCGGCATGAGTCTGACCCAGAGGACTGTCGGGTACCAGCGTTGGTAGCGGCACGGTCATCGTGATGTGCGGGACGATTCCGCCCACCGTCGGACGGTTCCGTGAAGCAAGGTAGCTGCTGATCATGGCGACCAGGGCATCAGCGGTGCGCTGGGACCTGGAACGCGGATCCGGGGAACCGTCGGGTGCCGGGATGGGCTTCGCCAGGGCATCCAGCGCGGTGTGGAGTTTCTCCCCGGACAGCTGATCGAGGTCCGCTTCGAGGGTCACCCGCCCCTCATCGGTGCGCGACACGGTCGCCTGATTCAACGACGGATTGTCCGCGGGCGGGGTGGATGGCGGATCCAACGGCGCCAACTCGTGGCCGAGTTCGCGGGCTTTCTCCATGACTTGGGCGGGTTGGTCAATGCGGGCGTGCGCCAGCAATGTGGTGGCGGTCTTCGCCCGCACGTCATCGAAACCATCGGCACCCATGCGGGTGGCAATGTGGTCGAGACCGCGGATGACCGCATCGGCATGGTCAACGGTGAGGTCGCCGTCGCGGACCTCGCGCACCAGGTTCGGCAAATCATCCAAGTGTTGGGCCAACCGGGCGACCCGGTTGATAGTGGCCGGCGCCAACGGCAACTCCCGTAACAGATCGCGGCCGTTCTTCAACCGGTGCCGCACTGGAATGCCGATCTTCTCGGCCCGCGCCGTCGCAGCAGCCAACAGATAGGAGGCGATGTTGCCCATGCGCACCGCGGTGACCATCACCCCCAGCAAAGCCTTGTCGTCGACGATCGCTTCCGCGGAGGCCAACAAGGCACCCACACCGCTACCGGATTCGACGGCAGCTGGCGCCAAATCGTCGGCCAGGTCGGTGACGAATGCGGCGAGTTCGTCGTGGTTCATGTGACCCCCAGGTCCGGGTTCGCATCATGGCGTGCGGACCGCTGTTAGAAACTATGTGCTGTGGTTTTTGTATCTAGTGACCAGTGTACGCCGATCGTCTGACAAGTGCCGGGTCTTCTGAAGGCCCGGGGCGATCCGAGGCGTCGTCCTTGCGCCGCGACACGCCGAATCGCGGCAGGCAATTTCCGAGTCGGCGGCGAGGGCCGGGGTGGTGCTCGCAAGGTGCTAGCTATGCGCTAGCGAGGAGCGCTTTGACCAGCGTGAATCGCGCGTTGTCCTGGACTTTGGTCCGCTTACTGACTCCCGAGTTGGACGATCGCCCCAACTTCTTGGACATCTGCCCAGGTCAGAATAGGTGCGGGCGATTTGTGTGTTCCGCGTCACTCAGGATAAATTCAGTGTTTGAATGCGCAAAGACCGGTGTTGCAGCCGGCGGATTGGTCGACGTGGACCAGGCAGACAGGAGCAGTCGTTGAAGACGAAACAGCGTGACGATGATGGTCGGGGGGCCAAGGTGAGGACGGGCCGCAGCAGTCGTATGCGCGGCATGGTCGCCGGCGTAGCCGCGGCCTCCGCGCTCGCGCTGGGCGGCGCGCTCGTGGCGCCGCCGCAGGAGGCGCGCGCGGACTTGCTTTCTGATGCGCTTGCGGGGGCGGGAAGTCTCCAAGGCATCATCGGCAGTATTACGGCGGGCGCTGACTCGGTTTTGGCGCCGATTGCGGATCAATGGCGGATGCAGATCTGTGCTGCCGAAGGTGTTCAACGTGGCGGGGCTGACTGCTCCCTTTCTACTAACATCGGTGTGGCAGTTGTGGCTCCAGGGAACCTGGAGATGGTCCCTAGCCTCGCTATTTCATAGCGAATTGACGAACACGCGGCCCAGGACATAAAGAAAGGTGCTCTGACCTGGAATAATTGTGCTTGCGACAGTACAAATATCCGGAATCGAAGGAGCACCTTTCTGGTGAGTAACTCTACCGTGTTCTATCCGCAGTCGACGGTCACCGGTGACGGTGCGGGGATCGTGTCGCATGCGGGTTTGGCGTTGGTGACGCGAACAGCCGAGGTCGCAGGCCTTCCGAGGCTGTTGAGTGATGCGCTGACGCTGTGGCGCAAGGACTATGCGACCCATGATCCGGGCAAGATCGTCTTGGATCTGGCTGTGGCGATGGTCGGCGGCGCCGACTGCGCCGCTGATCTGGCGGTGCTGCGTGGCCGCGAGACGGTGTTCGGGCCGGTGGCCTCGGATCCGACCGTCTCTCGCCTGATCGCGACCCTGGCCGACGAACCGGTCGCGGCGCTGGCCGCGATCGCCGGCGCGCGGGCTGTGGCACGAAAGACGGTGTGGGAGTTGGCCGGTGAGCATGCCCCGAACCATCGGATCGATGAACACCACCCGTTGGTCATCGATCTGGATGCGACCCTGGTGACCGCGCACTCGGAGAAACAGGACGCGGCCCCGACCTATAAGCGGGGGTTCGGGTTCCACCCGCTGCTGGCGTTCATCGACCACGGCCCCGGTGGAACAGGGGAAGCCGCCGCAGGATTGTTGCGGGCCGGGAATGCTGGGGCGAACACCGCCGCCGACCACATCACCGTCCTTCACCGGGCCCTGGCCCAGATCCCGGGTCTGTGTTGGCGGGCCGGCCGCAAGATCCTCATCCGCACCGATAGTGCTGGCGGCACCAAAGGATTCCTGAATTACCTGCACAAACGGGGCCTGTCGTATTCGTGTGGGATTGGTATGACCCCGAACATGGCCGCCGCGGTCGAAGTGCTGCCCGCATCGGTGTGGACCCAGGCCTACAACGCCGACGGCCAGCCCCGTGACGGGGCCCAGGTCGCCGAACTGACCGGGGTCCTGTCTTTGACCGGCTATCCGCCGGGTATGCGGGTGATCGTGCGCCGCGAACGCCCCCACCCCGGCGCCCAGTTGCGGTTCACCGACACCAACGGATGGCGCCTGACCTGCTTTGTCACCAACAGCAGCCGCGGGCAACTCGCCGACCTGGAAATGCGGCACCGCCGCCGCGCCCGCTGCGAAGACCGCATCCGGGCCGCGAAAGCGACCGGCATGACGAACCTGCCGTACCACGACTTCACCAAGAACCAGATCTGGCTCGCCATCACTGAGTTGGCCACCGACCTGACCGCCTGGACCCAGATGCTCGCGCTGACCGGCACCGATGCGCGCACCTGGGAAATCAAACGCCTCCGCCTACGCCTGTGGGCGACCGCCGCCCGCCTGGCCCGCCACGCCCGCACCCGCCGGTTGCGTTACGACCAGCACCACCAATGGACACCAGTCCTCACCGCCGGCCTGCACCGCCTCGAGGGCTACCGCACCAGCCGCTGACCTGCCGGACCCGACCCGACCAACCAACCCCGAAAGACCACCGCCGGTGACGTGAAACCCGGCCGCCACCAGCGACAACGGTCGCCCTGTCATATCCACAGGACATAATCTGTTCTGCCGCAATCAATCCGAACCGATCAGGCCGGGAGCGGCACCTCACGAAAGATCGAGGCTAACGTTCCGAATCACGCCCGTCTCCCCTCAGCCGCATCACACCGACACGCCCCTCCCGCCCACTACTATCGCAGCAAACCTAGCAACAGCCCTTCCGCTAAACCAGCCCCACATACTTTAGACTCAATCCGATCCCAACTCACCGACGACCCGCGAGATTGCGCCTCAGACCGCCCGACAAGCACTTTGCGTTCACTGACCATCCATCTTACCGTTCGCAAACATTCACCGCTGGTGGCCCAGAAGTCACAGTTCCGATACTTTTCCACCGTATCGTTCGGCGAGTTGTCGAGGGACGCGCGCAGTCGCGAACCAGGTAACCAAGCCAGCCGAGACCTGCCACAGAATGAGGAAACACATGAACACATTCACCGCTGCTACACGCCGCGTAGCGACCGGATTTGTTGGCGCGGCGACCGTACTCGCCGCGTCGGTCGCGATCGGCGGAGCCATGCCCAGCGCGATGGCCGACGCGCGGTTCTCGCTCCCGAACGGCAAAGTGCGCGGCGACGGGGTGACCCTCATCAAGACAGGCGAGCGTGTCCGTATCGGCCCGTCGCTCGCCGCCAATGGTGCCGGTCGTTCGGTGTGGGTCTCGGGCAACGTGAAAGTTATCGCCCCCGGAATCGACACTCGCGAAGTCGGCCCTAACAACGGTCCACTCGGCGAGGACGCCGCACCTGGTTCGAATGGCGTATCAACGGCCGGCGCGGCAGCAACCCTCTCTGTCGGTTACGTCGTCGGCTGCCAAGTCGATATCGGCCAACTGAAGCTCGGAGCCGAGGGTTCTCTCGCGAATACAGGCCTACTAGACACCATCGCCGGTTCCATCTCCCTTCCGCTCGCGCCCGGCCAGATCATCTACGCTCCCGTGACTGCCAGCAAAAAAGGAAAGCACCTCGAGGAACCAGGGACCTACTTCCTTAACTGGCGCAACGTACAGATGGAGATCCAAGGCTGCGGGGGCTACGCCCAGGCACGCTCCTACGCGGTCATCGAGGTGACCGGCGAAGATCACCAGAAGATCCAGCTGTGGGGCAAGCCGTTCCCCATCGGCTGAACCTCGCCAACACATTCAAGAGAAGAGAGAATTTTATGAAGACAAAGGCGAAGTTTACTGGTCTCACGGCCGCCGCAGCGGCCGTGATGGTGACGAGCGCCCTGACTGCTGCGCCACCTTCCGCAAAAGCAGACACGGTCTACAACCTGCCATCTCAGACCCAGCGCTACACCATGGGCGACGGAACCGTAGTCACCTTTCAGAGGGTCCGGGAACGGGCTAATGTCAACCCATCGTTGGGTGGCACCCCCCTGCACCGCAACGCATGGGTATCCGGCAAGCTCATCGTCACCCTTTCCAAGGAGGCCAGCCGGATCGAGATCTACCCCGGCTACATTGTTGGCTGCCAGGTCAACCTGGCCAGCGTCTCCGGAGAAGGTGGAAGTGGCATCGACGCAAACGGGTTCGACGGCGCCGAGGCAGGGACATCTGTGTCCCTCGGTCCCGGCCAGGCACGCGCCTTCTACCTGGTGGACGCTGAGCGCGCCGATGACTTCGGCCAGGACAAGCACGACAAGCGGATCACCTACAAGAAGAAGAAGCGCGCTTCACTAAGCTACACCAACTCGCAGCTAGGTCTACGTGGCTGCGGTGGCTATGCCCAAGCCCGTTCCTTCGCGAGTGTCCAGATCGAGACCAAGCATGCGATGCAGAGTATGAGTTTCTACGGACGCCCCTTCTCCATGGGCTAGAACCTCGCTTCGGATCACAATCCTCGCAGGGCCGCCACTTCGAAGAAGTGGCGGCCCTGCGGCCTGCCGGGTGAATTAGCCTCGCTATTTCATAGCGAATTGACGAACACGCGGCCCAGGACATAAAGAAAGGTGCTCTGACCTGGAATAATCGTTCTTGCGACAGCACGACCAAGCGAGGACGAAGGAGCACCTTTCTGGTGAGTAACTCTACCCTGTTCTATCCGCAGTCGACGGTCACCGGTGACGGTGCGGGGATCGTGTCGCATGCGGGTTTGGCGTTGGTGACCCGCACAGCCGAGGTCGCAGGCCTTCCGAGGCTGTTGAGTGATGCGCTGACGCCGTGGCGCAAGGACTATGCGACCCATGATCCGGGCAAGATCGTCTTGGATCTGGCTGTGGCGATGGTCGGCGGCGCCGACTGCGCCGCTGATCTGGCGGTGCTGCGTGGCCGCGAGACGGTGTTCGGGCCGGTGGCCTCGGATCCGACCGTCTCTCGCCTGATCGCGACCCTGGCCGACGAACCGGTCGCGGCGCTGGCCGCGATCGCCGGCGCGCGGGCTGTGGCACGAAAGACGGTGTGGGAGTTGGCCGGTGAGCATGCCCCGAACCATCGGATCGATGAACACCACCCGTTGGTCATCGATCTGGATGCGACCCTGGTGACCGCGCACTCGGAGAAACAGGACGCGGCCCCGACCTATAAGCGGGGGTTCGGGTTCCACCCGCTGCTGGCGTTCATCGACCACGGCCCCGGTGGAACAGGGGAAGCCGCCGCAGGATTGTTGCGGGCCGGGAATGCTGGGGCGAACACCGCCGCCGACCACATCACCGTCCTTCACCGGGCCCTGGCCCAGATCCCGGGTCTGTGTTGGCGGGCCGGCCGCAAGATCCTCATCCGCACCGATAGTGCTGGCGGCACCAAAGGATTCCTGAATTACCTGCACAAACGGGGCCTGTCGTATTCGTGTGGGATTGGTATGACCCCGGCCATGGCCGCCGCGGTCGAAGTGCTGCCCGCATCGGTGTGGACCCAGGCCTACAACGCCGACGGCCAGCCCCGTGACGGGGCCCAGGTCGCCGAACTGACCGGGGTCCTGTCTTTGACCGGCTATCCGCCGGGTATGCGGGTGATCGTGCGCCGCGAACGCCCCCACCCCGGCGCCCAGTTGCGGTTCACCGACACCAACGGATGGCGCCTGACCTGCTTCGTCACCAACAGCAGCCGCGGGCAACTCGCCGACCTCGAAGTACGGCACCGGCTGCGGGCCCGGTGCGAAGACCGCATCCGGGCCGCGAAAGCGACCGGCATGACGAACCTGCCGTACCACGACTTCACCAAGAACCAGATCTGGCTCGCCATCACTGAGTTGGCCACCGACCTGACCGCCTGGACCCAGATGCTCGCGCTGACCGGCACCGATGCGCGCACCTGGGAAATCAAACGCCTCCGCCTACGCCTGTGGGCGACCGCCGCCCGCCTGGCCCGCCACGCCCGCACCCGCCGGTTGCGTTACGACCAGCACCACCAATGGACACCAGTCCTCACCGCCGGCCTGCACCGCCTCGAGGGCTACCGCACCAGCCGCTGACCTGCCGGACCCGACCCGACCAACCAACCCCGAAAGACCACCGCCGGTGACGTGAAACCCGGCCGCCACCAGCGACAACGGTCGCCCTGTCATATCCACAGGACATAATCTGTTCTGCCGCAATCAATCCGAACCGATCAGGCCGGGAGCGGCACCTCACGAAAGATCGAGGCTAGGGCCTTATTTGACCCCGCTCAAGCACTCGCAAATGATCCCATTCTTGGGCTGTTGATTCCGAATATTGCCGATGCTGAAGAGCCGACTGGGAGTGCTCGCGTGATCGGAGATGGCATCAAGTTTGCCTTCGCGTCACGAGGCGGGAAAGCAACGTCAATAGCGCTTCTTCCATTTAGTGTCGCTACCTCGGGTGCGAGCAACGGTCGGACGTCGGTTGCGTTCGCGGTTTTGGGAATTGCCAATGCATGGAATACCGAAAAGATCACCACCTCACTGCTGGGGGTTACCACGCCGATTTCAATTCCTGGGATCAAGCGTCTGGACTGCCTTGGTGTTGTGGCTGGCGCTTACGCCGAAGGAGTCGGCGCGTGCGGCAACGTGCTCGGCACTCTCGATGGGCGGGTCTTGACAGGTGACCGGTCGATCCCCGAGTTTCAGGCAGGGCTCACCAATCCGCTTGCGATGCTTGAGATCCTCTCGGATCCGAGTGGGACTATGGGGGATTTGGTGACTGGCCTTCTTACCGGTGCCCCACTTCAGGACCTGCTTACGTCGGACTTTGTCCGGTTGACCGTCGGCGGAGATCGTGACGGTGCCAAGATCGGCTCGCTCCAACTGCCGAATCTGGTGGCGCTCACCAGCCACTACGGCTTGATCAACCCGATCAAGATCAACTGGCTCGGGCAGACGCTGACGATCTTCCCGACCGCCAAGATCAACGGGAAGACGACGCCCAACTACGTCGCCCTTCCGCAACTGACGGGTTCGTTCGATGCTTCGCAGCTCACCCCGTCGTTCAGCGGCCTGAGCTTCGACAACATCAACCTGGGGCTGCTCGACCTGTTCAGTGGATCGAACCCGCTGAGCGGTTTGCTCGGCGGCACCAGCACCACCAGTGCCACGAGTGGCTTGACCGGTGTGGTGAGCGGTCTGACCAACACCCTCGGCCTGGGCGGCATCCTGCCGCTGGCGAATGTGGACACGAACACGGTCCAGAACCTCGGCACCAACACCGTGGTCGCCAAGGCCCTTGGTATGAACACCACGG
The DNA here is from genome assembly GCF_009932435.1 of Gordonia crocea. Lineage (NCBI taxonomy): Bacteria > Bacillati > Actinomycetota > Actinomycetes > Mycobacteriales > Gordoniaceae > Gordonia > Gordonia crocea. Next base: position 21,584 of record NZ_BJOU01000008.1, on the reverse strand, counting down.
CGGTTGCTCCGTTGGCGGCGAGCTACGGCGTCGACGGTGCCGACGCGACCAAGCTGGCGGCGGCGGATACGACCAACGCGCGCAGCACGACCTCGTCTATCACCTCGAAGAGCCGTGATGCCGTCAAGAACTGGAAGAGCCAGACCCAGCAGCAGACGCAGACTATGACCAACACGGCCAAGCAGGCCGCGACCCAGGCGTTCCAGACGCCGAAGGCCGCGACCGAGGCGTGGAAGGCTCAGCGTCAGCAGAACCAGGAGGCCTGGCAGCAGCAGAAGCAGAGCTGGCAGCAGGATGGAACCAACTCGTGGGACTCGACGCCGAAGTCGAACTCTGGCGAGGGAACCTCGAATGGATTCACCTCTCGCTTCGGTAGCAAGTTCTTCAGCGGAAACAAGGGAACCAGCAACCCGCCCGCGAGTGACGGTGCACAGTCCACCACGCCTGGGCCGGCCGGTAGTGCCTCCCCGACAACCGGAGGCGCCGGGCAGTAGTCCCCGTCTCGTTAACTCCGCGCCCGTCGGTGACGAAAGTCCCGGCGGGCGCGGTTCTTCTTTGCTTCCTCGTGTCCGGCCCGGTGGCACTTGCACTCTTGGACGTTTGACCAGGACTTTCGCCGCGAAAGTTTACACCAATCGGGCCACTTGTCCAGTTTCTGGTGTTTCAATCGAAGGGCCGGTAGTTCTGCCGGACGGTAACCAGGAAGCAGGAGATGTCGTGAAGGCAAGGAAGCTCAAAGACGGTAACCGGGGGACACAGAACAGGGCTGCGCGTCGGCGCAGCATGCGGATGCGCGGGGGAGTCGCCGCAATCGCAGCAGCATCCGCGATAGGGCTCGGCGCAGGCCTCGTCGCACCACCAGCGCCAGCACAAGCCGACTCGACGAGCATTCTCGGCGGCACGGCTATCGACCCGGAAGGGCTGGTTACGAACCTTTTTGGATCGACTGCCTGGAACTTGGTCAAAGGGTATGTCGGCGATACCAACTCGATTGCTGTGTTGCCGGGTTCTCTCGCGGCCACCTTTGCGGGTACCGGTGAGAGTGCTACCGCATTCTCAATGATCGGTCTGGCATTGGCGACGACAGATACGTCGCTGCTTGCTATCCCCGGGGTTTTTCCTGGCTTCGCAATCCCGGGGCAATTGGTTTGCCTCGGGGCATTGACATTCGGCTACTCGTCGACCGATGGAGCATGTGTGAATGCTCTTGGAGTACTAGGGGCAGACTACAATCCGAATGATAGATCGATATCCGGTGCGCTGGTTAATCCGCTGGGTGCCCTGTCGATTATCGATGACCCAGTAGGAGCTTTGCTTTCGCTACTTACAGACGTGACCAACGGTGATTCTCGCGCGATCCAGAAGTTCTTGACCGACGACTTCGTTCGCCTCGGGTTCAGTTGGGGCGGTCGTACCGGGGCGTACGGTCTGCCGAGCATCGTCTCGTTGACGAGCGACTATGGATTGAAGAATCCGATCACCGTCAAGTGGCTCGGCCAGGAGGTGACGATCTTCCCGAAGATCGCCTCGTCGGAAGACAACGTTGCTACGCCCAGCACGTCGAACTACTTCGGCTTCCCCGTGCTGACCACGGGCGCGTTTGACGCCTCACAGATCATCCCGGGCATCAGTGGGTTGGGGTTCAACAACATTCGGTTCCCGGGTGACAACCTGGCGGCGTTGGCGAGTCTGATCGGCGACATCATCGGCGGTAACAACCCGCTGGAGAACCTGCCGTTCTCGACGTCGACCACGACGAGCACGCTCGCGGCGGCGAGCAGCGTGCCGACGACCTTCTCGGCATTGCAGCAGACGGTGGGTACCACCGGAACTACGCCGAGCACGTTCGCCGCCCGTTCGGCATCGGCCAACACCACCCCGCAGAAGACCACCGGAACCACCGGGACCACCGGAGCCACCGGTGTTGCCGGGGTGGTGCCCAATGCGGTGCAGAAATTCCAGTCGGGAGCCAAGAACGCGTGGCAATCCGGCGCCAATGCGGCTCAGCAGACCCAGCAGAACTGGGCCGAGCGCCAGCAGCAGCGCACCGAGCAGTGGCGCAGCGGTTGGCAGCAGAACGGCGGCACCAACCAGTGGTCCACGCAGGGAGGCCAGAGCGCCAACCAGACGCCGGCGGCGCCGGGTGCGGGCCGCGGTTGGCGGCCGTCGGTCCCGTCGGCGCCGTCTGCCCCGTCGTTTAGCGGATTCGGGGCGAATGGCGGGAACCAGAGCAATCAGAGTTCCTCGTCTACCAGCAACAATTAGTAGCCGCTTCGCGGTCACCGCGCCCGCCGGAGACCTTTCGGTCTTCGACGGGCGCGTTGCTGTGCAAGGCGCACTTCTCGTCGGGAATCACCAATCGGGCCTCACCAGGGCAAACTGGGTGTTTCAATAGGTGAAGACCTCGGCACCGCCGACCACAGATGTCTCTGCAGTCCCCGCGCCCGTCACGACTCCCCGTCGCGGCGGGCGCGTCTCGTCGGGTCTCAGCCGATCAGCCTCGCCGCCGACAAGGCGATGTCGACGAGGGTGACGCGCCGCAGATCGGGGACAGCGGCCAGCGGAAACCACCCGGCGCGATCGGTGGAGCCGCCCACCTCGTCGCGCAGGCTGCCGCCGACGATGTGCGCGCGGTAGATGATCCGCAGCAGGTGCAGCGGGACATTCTCGTCGGGCCCGAGACGCCGCTCGGCCGGGACCACCAGGGAATCGACGTCGAGCAGCTCGTCGAGTTCGATCCGGTAGCCGGTCTCCTCGTCGACCTCGCGGTGAGCGGCCGTCGGCGGATCCTCGCCGGGCTCCAAGCCGCCGCCGGGCATCGTCCACGCCGAGTGGTGCCCCGCGTTCCAGTGGGCGAGCAGCACGCGGTCATCGTCGTCGGTGATGACGGCATAGGCGCCGACGCGCAGGTCCACGCCGCCACGATACGTGGCACAGCGGGTTGCCCCCGGAATCAGCGACCCCGGCGGACGCTCGGATAGAAGGCCACGGCGAGTTCGGTGGCTTTGGCGCAGACGGCGTCGGCCGACGGGCTCGACTCATCCCACACGCGGTAGGCCACCGTGCCGAAGACGGTCCCCGCCGTGATGGTGCACTCGGTGGTGGCCCGCTCCGCCGCGCGCGGCGTCGAGCGGAACGCGGGATGGCCGAGCGCCATCGTGGCTCGGGTGACGTAGCGGGTGGGGTCCTCGGCGATCCGCTGCGCCTCGTCGAAACTCGTCGTCGAATAGGACACCAGCGACGTCCAGGTCTGGCCCCCGCTGGCGAACAGGGTGCAATTGCGGATCTGGGACCCGTCGTTCTGGTTCTGCGCGGCACCCGAGGAGGCCTCGAGTTGCAGGCGCGTCAGCGTCAACTGCGGCAACGTGGCGCACGGGTCGGGCAGCCGGCCCTTCCACGGCGAGTGCGCCGCGTCGGCGGTCGCGGTGGTGGGCTGCCCCGCCGTCCGAGACTCACCGCCGTGCCTGGTGATGGAGGCGACGATGACGACCACGCCGACGAATAGTGCACCGGTCAGCGCGAGCAGCCATGCCCGTCCATCGGTGAGTCGCATCATGACCTCGGGACGCTCGGGTAGAAGGCGGTGGCGTCCTCCATCGCCGTCGCGCAGGCCCGTTCGGCGGCGGGGCTCGGGCTGGTGACAACGCGGTAGGCGACGGTGCCGAACACGGTGCCGACGGTGATGGTGCACTCGTTGTCGCGCTGGCCCGCGAGAGTCGTCGTGGATTGGGCGGCGGGCTGGCCGAGTACGGTCGTCGGCCGCGAGACGACGAGATCGCCTTGCTTTGGCGAGCGCATGAACTGCCCGAAGCTCTCCGTCGAATAGGTGATGTAGCCAGTCCTCCGGCCGAACACACCCCACCGGTCTTCGACGGTGAACGAGCATTCGTCACGGTCAGGCTCGTTAAGGATGGGCGGTTTGTGGGCCCTGGTGTGCACCCAGTCCGGATTGACGCCGTGCCGTACCCATGTCCGCCTCGACACGTCGTCGCAGGGATTGGGTAGGCGCCCCTGCCACGACGAGACCTGTGCGTCGACGGTCGCGGTGGCGATCGGCGTCGACGGCATCGGCGTCGAACCGAGTTTCGGGGTGAGGGCGGCGGCCACGGCGACGGCAGCGATGATCAGGGCGGCCAGTGCGCCTGCGGCGAAGGCCGGCACTCGGGGTAAGGCGGTGCCGAGCACCAGGAACACCGGGAGTGCGGCGATGACGAACGGGGCAATGATCAGCCAGGGGCTCTGGTCTGCGATGGTCCCGTCGAGCAGGGCGACCACGGCGCCGCCGGCGAGTACGACGACGATCGCCAGGCACAACACCGCCATCGGTGCCGCTGGCACCGGTCGGCGCGCGGAAAGGCCGATCGCCGCGTGGTAGAGCGCCGCGGCCACGATCAGGGGGATGAGGAACTCGGCCACCAGTCGAATGGCACCGCCGCGGTAAAGCCACTCGTCACCGTTGACGACGATGACGATCAGCGTGGCCAGCGCGACGGCCAGGGCGACGCCGCGGGCGGTGACCGGTGCGGGCACCGCGCCGATCCGGGCCCGGGGCCGAGCGGGGGTCGGCGTTGGGGGCGGATGGGGGATTGGCTGCCGGGGCGCGGTCACCCGATAGATGGTATCTGCCGGTCAGCAGGCTTGGGACCGCGTCATTCGGGGCTCGTCAGAACCGCCATGCGTTCACCCGCACATCTGCCAGCCGCCGTCGGCGCGGACCAGCGGGACGTCGGCGGTCCACGACGGGTAATCCGGGTCGGACTGGTGGGTGTAGACGACTTGCGCGTCGGCGTTGTCGCCGCTGATGTCGACGCCGGTCACCGATTCGACGACGATGCCGCGGTTGCGCTCCACCAACTCGGCGAGGGCCTGCGGATCTGCGGCGATCTGGCTGCGGACCTGCGGGCACTGCTTGGCCAGGAAGCCGTCGACGTCGCCGACCGCCAGGGAGGCGGCCGCATCGCGGACGACGGTGGCGACGGCGGTGGTCATCGTCGACGGGCGGGGTTGACCGGTGGCGACCGGGGTCTTGGCATCGGTGCCGCACGCGGTGAGCACCAAGGCAAGCGCGCCGAGCGCGCCGAGCGCCATCCGTCGTCGGGCCTTCATCGTCACCGCCTTTGATCGTGTGCCGTCACGGTCGCATGTGGGACTGGAGATCCGGCGGGGCCCGGCTGTGAGTGTGCTGGAAATCGCCAATCCAGTGGTGAGAACCACGGGCCGCGTTGGGCTGGGTCTTCCCGCCGAACCATTCGGAAAACGGGCGGTTGCGGCAACTCTCGCTACGCTGGGGGAGTACTGACCCCGCGGACCGGAGAGCGCATGGCCACTCGAGTTGACTCCTGGATCTGGTCGATCCGGCTCACCAAGACCCGCTCGGCCGCCGGCGCCGCCTGCCGGGCCGGGCACGTCCGCGTAAACGGGGCGACCGCGAAACCCGCACAGGTGGTGACGATCGGCGACGAGGTGCGTGTGCGCGTCGGCGGTCGTGAACGCATCGTCGAGGTCGCCCGCGAGGTGTCCAAGCGGGTATCGGCGCCGGTCGCCGCGGCCTGCTACATCGACAAGAGCCCGCCCCCGCCGTCGAAAGAAGTCCTCGCCAGCCAGCCTCGTCGTGACCGGGGTGCCGGGCGCCCCACCAAGCGCGAGCGCCGCGAACTCGACCGGTTCCGGACCACCGGGCTGCTGGCGCTGGTGGCCGCCGTCGTCCTGGTTCTGGCCGGGTGTAACGGCGACGACTCCGGCACCAGCGGCGGGCCGGCCAACAACATCCCGCAACCGCCGAAGGACGCGACCAGCGGTCCCTACTTCGGCGAATGCGGCGGCGTCACCACCGAAGAGGTCTCCCAGATCACCACCTTCGCCGCGTTGCAGAACACGGTGAACAACCCGTCGTCGTGCGAGTGGGCGGCCAACGGGGTGCGCACCGGCGCGGTCGCCTCGTTCAACTGGTACCGCGGTTCACCGATCGGCCGTGAACGGGCCACCGAGCAGCTGTCGCGCAACTCGACCGAGGACATCGAGATCAATGGCCACAAGGGCTTCATCGCCTCGGACTACACGATCTGTGAGATCGGGATCGAATTCGGACTCGACTTCTTCGAGTGGTCGGTGCGCGCGGACTCGTCGTCGGGGATGAGCACCGACCAGATCTGCGAGGCCACCAAGAAACTGTCGACCATGTCCATCGAGAGGGCGTCATGATGAACCACCTGCGACGCATCGGTGTGGCCGTGGTGGCCATCGCGGCGGTGTTCAGCCTCGCCGGTTGCAACGGCGGCGACAACAACCCGCTGCCCCGTGGCAACGACCCGGTCCGGCCCAAGGGGCACGTCGACACCGACAAGTACGACAAGGTCACCCTGGAATGCCAGATCGTCAGCCCGGCCGAGATCGGCAAGGCGATCGGCGGTGCGGTCGGTTCGCCGGACTTCAACGGAGCGATCTGCCGTTGGACGGTGTACGGCGCGATGCGGATGACCGTGACGTTCAACTGGTTTGAGTGGGGCTCGATGTCGGTGGAGCAGCGCACCGCCAAGAAGCTGGGCTACGAGACTGAGAACGTCAAGGTGAACGGGAGCTCGGCCTTCACCCAGACCAAGGCCGGCCGCAACATCTGCGGCGTCACCGCCAAGGCGCCCAGCCGCGGGATCTACACCTGGTTCGTCGAGGCCGAAGGCGGGTCGTCGGGGGACACCTGCCAATCGGCGACCAAGCTGATGGAACTAGTCCTGAAGAACAGCGCGTAATGGTCAACGACATGTCGCAGTGGGAGGCGGTGCAACCCGTCGAGACGCGCGACTCCTGGCGCACGACCAACGTCGTGCTGACCGTCGTCGGTGCAGTGGTGCTGGTGCTGGCGTGGGCGGCGCTGGTGCTCTGGGTTTTGGCCGCCCTCATGGGCAGTACGATCTGTGGCATGTCGTGCGATGCCGCCCAGGTCATCATGGGCCGGGTGCTCTGGGCCGCGGGTATCGGCGCGTTGTTGTCGTTGGTGCCCGTCGTCGTCTCGTTCGTCCAGCGCCGGTGGTCGAGCCTCTGGCTGGGCTTGGCGATTCTCGTCGTGGTGGCGGCCTTCGTCGTCTCCTATGCGGTCGGGTCGGTCCCGCTCAGTTCGGTCTGATTCGCGCCACTGCCGCTTCGTTTCAATAGTGGGCAACAGGATCCAACGCGGAATCCTGTTCAGAGGTTGTTGTGCCGCATGGGACCTGTGGTGCATTTAGTGGGTCAATCGACCCATATTTGATGGCCTTGAGAGCTGTAAATAGAATGGTCGTACGACCCACTTATTCTGGTCGATTGACCCAGATCAGTTCGAGTTTATTGTGGGCAACTGATATGCCTTCGTATGCCACATATACGCAGGTTAGAGCCCCGAAAGTCGGGTATCTACCGCTTATTGTTGATAGATAACGTTGGTCGGTAGATTCACATCGAGACGACTTGTTTCATCGGTCGCGGGTAGTTCAAGTATGGGTATTTTTCCCCTTGTTGAAATGATTCTTCGAATTCGCTGACGCCGTATTGTGGGCCGCTTAGCATTTCGCGACATGGTCTACATCAGGTATGGACTGCGGCAACGGTGAGGGTGACGGCGGCGACGGTAAGGCTGGCGGCGGTAACGGAGGCGATGGCGGCAAGGGCGGCGACGCGCCCTTTGATGTGTGCGGCGAGATTTCTTTTCTCGATGTAGGAAATTCCGACACAGACGTAGGAAATCTGGGTTACGTTGCTTGCCATGACGACGGCAGCCCGGTCAGAAGAGTCGGTCAAGCGCAGGTCAACGACGAATAGTGTCCGGTTTCGGGACAAGATCCGGCGGGGCGGCACCGTCGGCGTCGTCCTCGCACTGTCGGTCCTGATGGCGGCCTGGTTGGGCGGAACCCCCGACGCGGACGGTGCCGTCTCGGGCAGCGACGCGGTCCGGGGCGAGCGGTGGACCCGCATGCACGACGGCCCGCAGCGCTATCCGGGCGTGCACATCGACTGGGATGTGCCGATCCGGATGAGCGACGGCGTGGTGCTGAAGGCCAACGTCTACCGGCCGGTGGACCGTACCGGCCGCGTGGTCCGCACCCCGATCCCGACGATCGTCAACATGACGCCCTACACCAAGTTGATCTACATGATGCTGACGTCGGCGACGGAGATCCCCGGCCTCTACGACCCGCTGGTCAACCTCTTCAACCGGTTCAACCTGTTCGACCTGTCCGGAACCCCGTTCTCCGGCATCGGTTCGCAGATCCGGATGCTCACCGGCGGCTCGGGCCGCACGATCTCCGTCGACCCGCAACTCGTGCGATCGGGTTACGCCCAGGTCGTCGTCGACGTGCGCGGCACGGGGTTCTCCCAGGGTGTGTGGAACGGCGCCGGCGCTCGCGAGCAGAAGGACATGGTCGAGATCGCCCGGTGGGCCGGTCGGCAGCCGTGGTCCACCAAACAGATCGGGATGACCGGCCACTCCTACGGTGGCGTCGTCGCGTTGCAGGCCGCACAACAGCCCGACACCCCGATCAAGGCCGTCTTCGCGGGTGTGCCCGGCAGCGACGTGGTGCGCGACGTGATCGCCCCCGGCGGCGGGATCGCGGCGGGCTTCATCCCCACGTGGGTGGCCAGCGTCAACACCCTCAAATGGCTGCCCGACCTGAAATCCATCGCCACCGGGCGGTTCGACTGGAAATGGCTGTCCGATCGGGTGTCGAGCCCGATCACCTTCTTCGATACGCTGCTGCGGGCCTTCCTCACCTTCGACCTCAGAAACATCCCGCCCGACGTGAAGAAGGTCATCGACCCCGCCGGGCCGTTCCGCAAGGGCATCGCCGGTCACCTCGACCGCATCAAGATCCCGACCTTCGTCGTCGGCGGTTGGCAAGACCTGTTCGTGAATTCGCAGTCGGAGGTGCTGAGCCGCGTCGACGTGCCGCTGAGCCAGAAGAAGTTGGTGATGGGCAACTGGTACCACTCGACGACGGGGTCCGGCCTCGGCAGCGCCGGCGCGCCGCCGCGCATGGACGTCCTGCAGCGCGCGTGGTTCGACCGCTGGCTCAAGGGCAAACGCAACGGGATCGACAAGTACAGCCCGGCCACCCTGTTCCAGCAGGGCGGCGCGTGGACCAGCGCGTCGAACTTCCCGCGACCGGGCATGACCTACCAGCGGCAATATCTCACCGGGCAGCGCAGCGGCACGACGACCGGCGTCGTCGCCTATGACGGCTCGCTGTCCCCGCGCCCGCCGCGGCACGGCACCGCCGCCGTCGTCTCGCCCGGGTTGTCGACGGTGTGCTCGGCCGACGCGGCGCAGGGGACCGGCGGCCAGATGGGCGTCGTCGACTTCTGCGCCAAGGACGCGCGGATCTCCGAGGTGGCGGCCGCGACCTTCACCTCCGCGCCGGTGGCCGGGCCGACGCTGATCTCCGGTCAGATCGCCGTGCACCTGAACACCAAGCTCGACACCACCGACGGCTACTGGGCCGTCACGCTCAACGACGTCGCGCCCAACGGGCAGTCCACCGTCGTCACCACCGGGCAACTGACCGCGTCGCTGCGCAAGATCGACGAGTCGCTGAGCAGCCGCTCGCCCAGCGGGGACTACAGCAAACCCGTCCCGTACCTCTCGCTGGGTGATCGCGCCCCGGTGGTCCCCGGGCGGCGCACCGTCGTCGACATCGCGTTCAACCCGACCGACCTGGTGCTGCAACAGGGGCATCGGCTGCGCATCGACGTGTTCGCCGCCAACTTCCCCAAGGGACTCATGATCCCGGTGCTCATGCTCGAGTCGCAGTTGCGCCCGCAGACGATCCTCATCGACCCCCGCCATCCCAGCTACGTCAACCTGCCGGTCAGCCGCCCGATGCCGACGGCGCGGTAACCGTCCGCCGGGGCCGGTGGAAAGCGGTAACGTGCGCCACAGGAGCAGACCGGTCGCGAGGAGTTGATGGGCATGGCGCAGGGGAACGAGAAGTCCGACGGGCAGAACCGGACCCTGGCGCGCCAACACGCGCTCGGCGACCTGCCTCGTCGAACCGCGTTGCGCGTGCCGGACAAGGTGGCGATCGTCGACGGCGACACCCGCCTGACCTTCGCCGAGTTCGACGACTGCATCGAGCGCACCGCGGGCGCGTTGGCGGCCGCGGGATTGGTCAAGGGCGATCGGCTGGCCCTGCTCAGCCACAACTGTTGGCAGTTCGCGGTGCTCAACTTCGCCGCCGCCCGGGCCGGGGTGGTGCTGGTGCCGATCAACTTCATGCTCGGCGCCGACGAGATCGCCTTCATCGTCGACCACAGCGGCGCGGTGGGTTTCGTCGCCGAGGACGCCCTGGTGCCGACCGCCGACGCGGCGCTGGCCGCCGCGGGTGACGCGCAGGTCCGGGTGCGCGCGGTCATCGGAGCGGGGGCCGAGGGTTGGACCGACATCGCCGACTGGCTCGACTACGACGGCCCGGCGTTCACCGTCGCGGTCGGCGACGACGACCCGGTCCGGATGATGTTCACCTCCGGCACCGAGTCGCGCCCGAAGGGGGCCTTGCTGAGCGGCCGCTCGTTGATGTGGCAGTACGTCTCCTGCGTGATCGACGGGTCGATGAGCGCCGACGACGTCGAGCTGCACACCCTGCCGCTCTACCACTGCGCGCAGCTGGACTGCTTCCTCGGCGTCGACGTCTATCTCGGTGCGACCAGCATCCTGCTGCCCGGGCCCGACCCGGCGACGGTGCTGCGCGCCATCGCCGAGCACCGCGTCACCAAATTCTTCGCCCCGCCGACGGTGTGGATCGGCCTGCTGCGCCACCCCGACTTCGACGGCGCGGACCTCTCCAGCCTCCGCAAGGGCTATTACGGAGCGTCGCCGATGCCGGTCGAGGTGCTCAAAGAACTGCAGGAGCGACTGCCCGACGTGCAACTGTGGAACTTCTACGGGCAGACCGAGATGGCGCCGCTGGCGACCATCCTCGGACCCGAGGAACAACTGCTCCGGCCCGGATCGGCCGGGCGGCCGGCGATCAACGTCGAAACCCGGATCGTCGACGACGCCGACGAACCCGTCGCGCCCGGCGCCGTCGGGGAGATCGTGCACCGCAGCCCACATGCCACCCTCGGCTACTACAACGACCCGGCGAAGACCGACGAGGCTTTCCGCGCCGGCTGGTTCCACTCCGGCGATCTCGGCTACTTCGACGACGACGGCGTGCTCTACGTCGTCGACCGCAAGAAAGACATGATCAAGACCGGCGGGGAGAACGTCGCCAGTCGGGAGGTGGAGGAGGCCATCTACACCCACCCCGACGTCGCAGAGGTCTCCGTCTTCGGCATCAGCCATCCGCGCTGGGTGGAGGCCGTCGCGGCCGCGGTGGTGGCCCGCGAAGGCGTCGAGCTGACCGCCGAGGACGTCATCGCCCATGCCCGCGAGAAGCTCGCCGGCTACAAGGCGCCGAAGTACGTGGTCGTCGTCGACGCACTGCCCAAGAACCCGAGCGGCAAGATCCTCAAACGCCAGTTGCGCGACACCCACGCCGACCTCGCCGCGGGGGATTCCTGACCCCTATCCCGCGGCCGTGACAAGTAATCCTTCACATCCGTAGGAAAATGGTTTACCGTTGTCGGTATGAGCGTCGATACCGCTGCGCGACGAGAACGCGCCGCACACCTCGGGCCCGACCGTCGCCGTCCGCTGGTCCTCGACACCGCGCTGAAGATCGCGGTGGACAAGGGGCTGTCCGCGGTCAGTATCGCCGCCATTGCCGCCAACATGGGGGTGACGCGCCCGGTGGTCTACTCCTGCTATCCCGATCGCGTGGTGCTGCTGCAGGCGCTGATGGAGCGCGAATCGTCGCTGCTGCTCGAATCCACCCTCGCCGCCCTGCACACCGCCTCCGGCGACGACCCGGACCAGGCCTTCGTCGACGGCTACGCCGCGCTGCTCGCCACGGTGGCCAGCCGCCCCGAGTCCTGGCGCCTGGTCTTCGACGGCCGGCCCGACGTCGAACTGGCCAAGCCGGTCGCCGACGTGCGCCACATCATCTCCGAAGCGTCGACCCGCTGGATCGTGCCCGCGCTCCAACGATGGTGGGGCACTGAGGATTTGGAGCGCAAGACACCGGCGCTGATCGAACTGTTCGTCTCGTCGTGCGAGGCGGCCGTGCGCGTCATGCTCGACCCGGCCAACGACCTCACCGCCGAGGACCTCGCGCCGCTCTACGGCGCCATGATGTCTGCCGCGTACCGCGCGGCCTAAGGAGGACCAGCCTTGTTCGACCTCGCCGACTACCGAAGCACCGACTACGGGTTCTTCGGGCCCGACTCTATCTCCTGGAAGCTGTGGACCGCCCCGACCGCGCTGCTCGCCTTCCAGCGCTCGGTGGTGTTGGAGCACTTCGACCCGATCCTGACCGCGGCCGTCGCCGACATGGGCGGCATCTACGACGATCCGCAGCGCCGCCTCGACGCCACGCTGGCGTACTTCGTCACCGTGGCCACGGCCGACTCGCGCACGGCCATCGCCGCCTCCGAACACCTGATGGGGGTGCACGCCAAGGCCACCGGGATCGAGCCGATCACCGGACGCCGCTACAGCGCCAACAACCCCGCATCGCAGCTGTGGATCCACGTCACCGGCTGGCACTCGATCCTCAAGTGCTACGAGATGTACGGCCCCGGCCGCCTCTCCGACGAGGAGGTCGCGAGGTACTGGGCCGAGTCGCGCATCGCCGCCGAACTGCAGACCTGCGACCCGGCCGACATCCCGGCCGACCGCGACGAGGTGCGCGCCTATTTCGAGCGCGTGCGCCCCGGACTGTGCGTCACCGAGCGGGCCTTCCGCGGCATGCACTATCTCCTTCGCTCCGACGGCAACGCCAACCTGCGGCTGCGCATCGGGAGCCGGCTCATGGCCCCGGCGGTGATTGCCACGCTGCCGCGGTGGATGCGCGAGGTCGGCGGGTTCGACCAGCCCGGGCTCGTCGACGCCGCGTGGAAACCGATGGTGAAGGCGGCGGTGCGTGCCACGGCACACCCGGCGGTCGCGCAGCGGGCGATCCTGCCGCTCTCACCGATGACCTCGGCCGCCCTGGCCGCCCACCGTGCGGCGGGCGTGCCGGACAACCCGGTCGTCGTGACGCCGTCGCAGGGCCGCGAGCGCTACGGGACGGTCAACCGCCGCGTCGCCGTCGGCTGATCGTCGTCGTCGCGCGGGTCAGCCGTTGACGTAGGCTCCGAGGACGCGCTGGAGTTCGTCGAAGTCCGGCTTGGTGTGCAGCCGGTTGTCCTTGACGTCGCCCTGGATCATCGTGATCATCGGGCAATCCTTGGTCCGGTTGCCGTCGACCTGCACGTCGGCGACCTTCTTGCCGGTGCGTGCCTCGACGACCCGGCCCTTGTAGCGGCCCTGGTAGACCGGCACGTTGCCCTTGTCGAACTCGCATTCATCGACCTTCTCGCCCGACGACACGTCGTCGAGGCAGGCGACCAGCTGCACCTGGTGCTCGTCTCGGGTGCGCCACGCCTCCGGCGCGGTGTACGGCGCGCTCACCTGCTGCAGACTGGAGCCGGTGCCGCTGCGGGTGAAGATGATGATCGGGTGCGGGCCGGAACCGGTGTGCTCGGCCGCCTGCGGGAAGTAGGTCTTGTCGCAGACCTTGGACAGGTCGCCGGTGTACTTGAGTTCCTTGGCGGGCTTGGTCGACCAGAAGGTCCAGTACACCGAGTAGGCGAGGGCGGCGACGAGGACGACGCTGACCGCGGAGAGGATGCCCTTGGCCGCGCCGTTCAGCGGCTGCGACGCATTCCGGCCGCGCAGCGCGAACGCGATCCATCCGGCAATCGGCGCGAGTGCGCAGACGGCGAACACGATGCCGGGGAACACCCCGCCGTTCTTGAACGCGAGGAGAGAGAGGACCCCGCACGCGACGGTGACCAAAAGGGCGAGACGGATCATGGCGAACCCCCGGTGTATTGGCTGCTAGAACGCGGAAAAGCGTAGCACCGCACCGTCGCCCGGTCAGTCCGTCACGCGCATGTCGATCCACTCCAGGTAGCCGATGCCGGAGACCTCGCGCCCGTCGTAGGTCCCCGAGTAGTCGTAGGACCCGACGTAGCCGTTGCCGTGTCCGTAGCGCAGGGTGTCGTCGACGTGGCACTCCAGTCGCAAGACCTCGCGGCCGTCGCGGCGCGCGATCCAGGTGAAGCCGGCGGGCACCCGCATCGCGTTGCCATCGGGGTCCAACCGGGGTACGGCGGCCAGCTCGACGTCGCAGGTCACGTCCTCGAAGACGTCGGCGCGGCCGCCGACGGTCCGCACGTGCACCGTCCGGGCGGCCACCGCGCCGCGGGCGGTCACGTCGGTCAGCAGCAGTTGGGTCACCTCGTCGAGTTGGATGATCTGGTAGGTGAAGAAGTCGACCGGGAGGCGCAGGAGGCGCCCGACCGGGCGGCGCAACAACGACTGCGGACCCGCGCAGCGCGCGTACTCGACGGTGCCCAACCCGCTGATCGTCGTCGTCGTGTCGTCTACCAGGTCGGTGATGGCCCCGCGATACGGCGCCAGCAGGCTCAGATGTTGATAGACCGGGGTGTGGGTGAAGTAGGAGACCTGGTCGGTCAGGCTCAGGTCCAGTTCGATCTCGAAGGTGTCGTACCGGCCGGCCACCGACACCCGGTTGCCCGACCGCTCGACCGCCAGGTCCGTGGCCCAGCGCAGGCTCGACCCGTCGTCGGCGAACGACCCGTCGGCGGCGGCGTCGTATCCGGCGTAGTGGTGCTGGGCGGCGTGCGCCGTCGAGGACAGCACCGTCGTCGCGAGGCGCGCGTCGGCGCTGGCGTTGGCGCTGACGGTGTTGTCGAAGAGCTCGGTCCCGGTGGCGCCGATCAGCGTCATGACGTTCAGAAACCGGTGCGGCGCAGGCAGACTCGGGATGAAGACGCCGTAGTGCGTCCAGGCCCACCGGTTGGCGCCGACGTGCGGGCGCATCGCCGGGGTGCCGGTGTATGGCTCGCGCGACGCGGTGATGCGGCGGTCGAGCCGCGGGGCCACCCCGTCGACGATGAGTCGTGCGGCGGCGGTCGACATCGGTTTAGCCATTGCTCGTCCTGCTTTCCATGGTGAAGAACTTGGTCGGCCACCAGAACCAGCGGCCGCAGAGTCGGGCGACCGCCGGCATCACCAGCGAACGGATGATCAGGGTGTCGATCAGCAGGCCGAGCGCCACCGTCGTGCCGATCTGGCCGACGTTGCGCGCATCGCTGGCCAACATGGCCAGCATCGTCACGCCGAAGGTGATGCCAGCGGTGGTGACCACGCTGCCGGTGCCGACCATCGCGCGGATCAGCCCGGTGCCGCCACCGCCGCCGTACTCCTCGCGGAACCGGCTCACCAACAGCATGTTGTAGTCGGCACCGACGGCGACGAGGAAGCTGAACGCGATCGGTGTGACCGACCAGTGCAGCGGGTGGCCCAGCAGGCCCTGCCACACCGCCACCGAGACGCCCATCGCCGCCAGGTAGGACAGCGTGACCGTGCCGATGACCGCGATCGCGGCGACTAGGCTGCGCAACAACAGCAGCACCACGCAGAACACGAAGGCGAAAGCGGCGACGACGATCGCGATGAAGTCCTCGTGCGCGAAGGACTCGATGTTGAGCAGCGTCCCGCCCGGGCCGCCGATGCTGACCGTCGAGCCGGCGAGCGAGGTGCCCTTGAGCGACGAGGTCGCGGCCGGGATGACCTCGGCGCTGATGTCCATCGCCTCGCGGCTGAAACCCTCGACCTCCGGCGTCACGACCATGCGGGTGACCTTGCCGTCGGCGGAGAAGAAGTAGGGCATGCCCGACTTGAACAGGGGGCTCTCCAACGCCTGGCTGGGCAGGAAGAAGAAGCTGCCCGGCGAGCCGGCGGCGAAGGACTTGCTGACCTCGTCGATGAAGTCGGTGATCTCGGTGGTCTGCGGCAACAGCGCCGACAGCGTTCCCTTCAACGGCTTGATCACCGCCCGCGCCTGGCCGAGCGCCGAGCGCAGGACCGGGATCTGCTGCGACGCGGTGGGCAGGGCGCGGCTCACCGAACCGGCGCCGGCGGAGAGTTCGGCGATGGCCGACCGCAGCGCGGGCAGGTCGTCGAGGGCCGACAACCCGGCCAGCGCCTGGCGGCAGTCGCGGTTCTGCCGGCACTGGGGCGTGGCGCCGAGGGCCTTACGCGTCGGCGCGATCGACCGGGACAGGCCGTCGACCTTCCTCATCGTCGTATCGGTGGTCGTCGAGAGTCGTTGCGAGGCGCTGGCGAGTTGTGCGGCGCCGGCGTTGCCCTGGGCCAGGGCGTCGGCGAGGCCGTCGACCGCGGTGTTGAGCTCGTCGAGGGAGGTGGAGATCGAGTCGAGGTCGGCGATCCGGTGTTTGAGCAGGGTGGTCATCTGTGTGAACCGGTTGCCGATGTAGCCGATCTGGTTGGTCAGCGTGCCCTGGTCGAGCGGGCGGGCCAGCGGGCGGGTGATGCCCTGCACGGCGTCGATGCCGCGGATCGACGCGACCGAGTCGGTCATTTTGGCCAACGCGATGAGGTCGGCCGGGTTGCGCATGTCGTGGTCGGATTCAACGATCAACACGCTGGGCGCCATCACGTTGGGCGCGAGGTGGCGGTCGGCGGCGGTGAAGCCGAGGTTGGCCGGCGAGTCCGACGGTTGCGCCTTGCGCTCGTTGTAGCTCGGCGCATAGAAGGCCAGCGGGGCGATGGCGACGGCGAGAACGGCCAGCGACGCGGCGAGCACCGGCACCGGCCAGCGCACGACGGAGGTTCCGATGCGGTGCCAGCGGCGCAGGGACTTCTCGTCGCCGCGCGGTTCGGCGTAGCCGCGGCGGCTCAGTAGGGCCAACACCGCGGGTCCCAGCGTCAGCGCCGCCACCAGGGTGACGATGATCGCGATGGTGCACGGCAATCCGGCGGTGCTGAACATCGAGAGTCGGGTGGCCGTCAGGCAGGCCATCGCGCCGGCGACGGTGAGCGCCGAGGCGATGATGATGTGCTGCACGCCGGCCAGCGCCGCATAGTACGAATCCTCCGGGGACAGGCCCTTGCGGCGGTTCTCCTGATAGCGGCCGAGGAGGAAGATGCCGTAGTTGGTGCCCGCGCCCAAGACCACCACCGCAGAGAGGGCGGCGGCGAAGATCGACACGTCGAGCAGGTTCAGCTCGGCGAGCACCGCGATGGTGGAGCGGGCCACGGCCAGCCCGGCGCCGACCGTCAGCAGCGGGACGGCCGCGGTGATCGGTGAGCGGTAGACGATGAGCAGGATCACCGTCACCAGCAACGCGCTCAGTGCCACCAGGAGGAACATCGAGTCGGCGATGGCGATCATCTCGTCGTTGACGACGGCCGACGGGCCGGTCAGGTGCACCTGCACGCCCGGCGGCGGGGAGGTGGCGGCGATGGTCTCGCGGGCGACGCGGGTGGACTCCATCGCCAGTGCGGTGCCCATGTTCCCGTGCAGGTTCACCAGCGCATATGCGACCTTGCCGTCGTTGCTCTCGGCGACCGGCGCCAGATCGGGATCGGACCACAGGTCCATCGCCGAGCTCACGTGCGTCGTGTCCGACGTCAGCTTCTGCAGGACGTTTTGGTAGTAGACCTTGGCGTCGGAGCCGAGCCGGTCCTGGCCTTCGAGGAGCAGGTAGACGAAGTTGTTGGAGCCGCCGCCGTTGCGCTCCCCGCTGCCGAAATAGGTGCCCATCTTGGTCAGCGCCTGCACCGACGACGCGGAGTCGGGCAGGAAGGACTGGGCCTTGCGTATCACGACTGATTCCAATTGCGGCACAGCAAGATTGAGTACGACGATCAGCAGCAGCCAGGCTCCGATGACCGGCGCCGAGAAGCGGTAGAGGAAGCGCGCGAAGCGCGGGCGAGCGGCGGGGGCGTCGGCTGTTGTGGTCATCGGGGGTCCTAGGCGGTGGGGACGGCGCAATTGACGACGGGTTCGCTGTTGCCGTTCCGTTCGACGTCCCGGTCGGTGCCGTTGACGCGGATGGCGCAGGAGGCGTCGCCGGTCGCGTGGACCTGGGCGAGGACGCCGACGGCGACGGTGAAGTCCTGTGTGGTCAGGGTGGTCCGCCAGGGGAGGGTGACTTGTTCGTCGGTCACCCCGGAGCCTGGGACGAGGTAGGAGACGGTGGCGCGGGCGCCGGCGGGGCCGGTGACGCGGTACTCGATGGTCTTGGTCCGGGGTACGCCGACCTGAGGGGCGGTGGGGGCGTGACCGATGGCCCGGTCGGGGATGTGGCTGAGGCGGAGGCGGCCGACATACAGCGCAGACACGGCGAGCACTGCGATGACGACGATCATCATCCAGCGGGTGCGCGGCTTGGCGCGCGGGGTCGGCTGCTGCACGGACACCTCCAAAGTTGGTACGGATTATGTATCGATGACATTGAACGTTGTCAACGTTTTCCGGCGAAGGTGGTGGCCGTCATTCACTGGTGTAGGAAGTAGTGTGGATCACAGTGCCGTCCTCGGCGATGGCGGGCGGTTGCGTGGGTGGCGATACCATTGCTGCATGTCAGAGCAACCAGCAATCCCCGGGCGCCCGGTCCGCGGGTCGGACAGCGGGCGGCCGGTCATGGCCGCGTTCGACCTACTCGGCCGGCGTTGGATGCTCCGGATGCTGTGGGAAATGCGGTTGGGGTCGGTCCGCTTTTCCGAGTTCCGAAACCGGATTCCAGAGGCATCGCCGACGACGATCTCCCAGCGCCTCGACGAGTTACTCGAGGCGCGCATCATCAGCCGGACGAAGTCGGGCTATCGGCTGACCAAGCATGGTGCCGCGCTCTTGCTCGCCCTCGGACCGTTGGAGTTGTGGGCTCAATCGTGGGGGGCGCGCTTCGGCGACGACGGGTGAGGGCCCAGTCGGCGAGATCGAGGGCCCAGTCGGCGGGAATGAGGGCCCAGTCGGCGGGAATGAGGGCCCAGTCGGCGATTAGGAGGTCGGGAGGGGGCCGAGCCAGATCGTCGCCGCGACGATCGGATCAGCGTCGGGCTTGTGCAGGAGCAGCCAGAGCGTCAGTTCATCGCCCTCGCGCACCCGGCGAATGGTCAGCCGGGCGCCCGGCTCGATCGGGCGCAGATACTCGATGACCAGCCGGTGCGGACCCTCGATCAACTCCGGATGGGCGAGGATCTCGTCCTCCAACACCGCCAGGTAGGCGGCGTTGTTGAGGTGCTTGAACGGGTCGTAGTCCACCGCGCGCAGGATGTGCTCGCGGTCCGGCTCGGTACCCGCCGCCGGCGCCTTCTCCGGGTTCATCGACTTCCACCGCAGCCGGTGCTCGGTGTTCATCGAGCTCAACATCTCGAAGGCCGCGTCGGACAGCCGCGTCGGCATGCCCTGGTCGTTGACCAGGATCCAGAACGCCTCGGTCTCGACGAGGCCGTCCTCGCGCGGTTCCGGGTTGAACAGATTGGTCTCGTGCTGGGCGGTCATCCGGACCCGCATGTTCGTCCACCGCGTCGAGAGGGCACCGCACCAGCGCTGCGCGGTCACCGTCGCCGGCCACGAGATCGGGCGGATCACGTCGACGATGGTGCGGCGCACGATCCAGAACGGATCGGACTGCCAGAATTCGGTCGCCTCGATGTTGTCGTTGGCGATGTCCTGCAGATATCGCGCGATCGAATCGAGCCGGACGCGCATGTCCTGATCGATGTCACCGGTCCGCACCCGGTACTGCGCTTCGAAGTACTGCGCGGTGTCGAGCCGGTCGCCGAGGGGCTGGTGTGGGGCGGGGTTGCTGGTCACGATCTCCCTTGTGGATTGGGCGCGGATTGGTGCGCTAGAGTTGTTCTCAAATAGAACAGGTTCTACCTGACGATCCGCGAGGTATCACCAGATGGCGCACGTTATCACCCGGCCGTGTTGCAACGATGGCAGCTGCGTAAGCGTTTGCCCGGTCAACTGTATCCACCCGACGCCGGATGAGCCGGAGTTTCTGACGGCCGAGCAGCTCTACATCGACCCGGAAACCTGCATCGATTGCGGTGCCTGCATCGATGAGTGCCCGGTCGAGGCGATCCTCCCGACGACCAGCTCGAGGAAAAAGACGAGCCCTACCTGCAGATCAACGCCGACTACTACAAGGACCACGAGGTGGACGGCGGACTCGTCCCGCCGAAGAAGGCCCCGCCGCTGCCGGACAAGCCGCTGCACGTCGCCATCGTCGGCGCCGGCCCGGCCGCGCTCTATGCCGCCGAGGTCCTCGTCCGCAAGCCGTCGATCACCGTCGACGTCTTCGACCGCCTGCCCACCCCGCACGCCTGGTGCGCTTCGGCGTCGCCCCCGACCACGCGGCCACCAAGCTCGTCGAACGCGGCTACCTGTCCACCGCCAACAAGAAGAACTTCAACTACTTCCTCAACGTGCGCGTAGGCGAGCACATCAAGCACGACGAGCTCGCGCAGCGCTACCACGCGGTCATCTACGCGGTGGGTGGCGGCGACCGACAAGCGCCTGGGCATCGCGGGTGAGGACCTGTCCGGCTCGATCTCGGCCACCGAGTTCGTCGCCTGGTACAACGGCCACCCCGACTATGTCGACCTCGACGTTGACCTGTCCGCCGAGCGCGCCGTGGTCGTCGGGAACGGCAACGTCGCCCTGGACGTGGCGCGCATCCTGGCCACCGACCCCGACGTGCTCGCCAAGACCGACATCGCCGAGCCACGCGCTGGCCAAGCTGCGTGAGTCCAACATCCGCGAGGTCATCGTGCTGGGCCGCCGCGGTGTCGCGCAGGGCGCCTACACCAACAGCGAGTTCCTGGCGCTCGGCGACGTGGAGGGCCTCGACATCGTCATCGAGTCCGACGAACTGGGTCTCGACCCGATCTCGGCGGCCGCCGGCGACGAGCTGGACTCGACCATCGCCACCAAAGTCCGCCTGGCGAACGAGTTTTCGGAGCGGTCGGCCGACGGCGACCGCCGCATCGTCTTCCGCTTCCTGGCCTCGCCGGTGTCCATCAACGGCGACGACAAGGTCGAATCGGTCACCATCGTTAAGAACGCCTACGGCGACGACACCGACCGGGTGACCGTGCACGCCACCGACGAGACGACCACCGTCGACGCCGGGCTGGTGCTGCGGTCCATCGGCTACAAGGGCCACGCCGACGCGGTGCCCGACCTGCCCTTCGATGACGAGCGCGGCATCGTCCCCAACGACGCCGGCCGGGTCCTCGACGACGGCGAGCAGATGACCGGCGTCTACGTCACCGGCTGGATCAAGCGCGGCGCCACCGGCGGCATCGGCCGCAACCGGCTGTGCGGCGAGGAGACCGCCGAAGGCCGTCATCGCCGACTTCATCGAGGACAAGCTCGTCGACCCGCAGCATCGCGCGAGGAAATCGAGCAGCTCGTCGTGGAGCGCGGGGCACACCTCATCGACCTGGACGGATGGAAGAACATCGACGCCGCGGAGAAGGCGGCCGGACGCGAATCCGGACGCCCGCGGATCAAGCTCACCGACGTCTCGGCGCTCGAGGCCGCAGCCGGATCGGCAGAATAGGCGCATGCCGACCACCAGCGCCTCGGGCGCACTGCGCATCGCACTGCTGTCTTACCGGAGCAAGC
>NZ_BJOU01000007.1 GCF_009932435.1 Gordonia crocea | reverse complement strand
GCAGGCTCTTGCCCCGGGTGCCCTCGGGGATGCGTCGCTGAGGCGGCCCGCGGCGCGGCGGGCGAACCCGGGCAGTCTGTCGAATCCGCGCAGTGACAGCGGCTCCTTGTAGATGGTGTAGCCGCCGAACAACTCGTCGGCACCCTCGCCCGACAGCACGACCTTGACGTGCTTGCGGGCCTCCTTGGCCAAGAAGTACAGGGGCACCAGGGCCGGGTCGGCGACCGGGTCGTCGAGGTACCAGACGATCTCCGGGATCGCGGCGACGAACTCCTCCGGGCTGACCACCTTGACGATGTGGCGCACGCCGATCGCCTCGGCGGTCTCTGCGGCGACGTCGACACTCGGAGTACCCGTCGCGCTGGAAGCCGGTGGTGATGGTGATCAGGTCGGGGTTTGCTGACGGGCCAGCGCGGCCACCAGCGTCGAGTCGATCCCAACCCGGAGAGAAACGACCCGACGGTCACATCGGCGCGCATGTGCTTGGCGACCGAGTCGCCGCAGGACGTCGGTGATCTCGCCTGTAGCGGGACGCGCCGTATCGCGGTGAAGGGACGCACGTCGAACCGCGGGTTGGAAGTAGCGGGTAATCGTCGGCGCCCGGCCGGGGGACAGGGTCGCGTGGCAGCCGGACTCGAGACGTCCGATGTTCGTGTGCAGGTCTCCGGCTCGGGCACGTACTGGAGTTCGATGTAGTGCTCGAGGGCCCGGTGGTCGAGCGCATCGTCGAGGCCGAGGCGGTCGAGCAGTTCCAGCAGGCTCTTCTTCTCGCTGCCGAAGGCGGTGCCGCGGGGCCCGGTGGCCAAGAAGAGCGGCTTGATGCCGAAGGGGTCGCGGGCGAGGAACAGCGACTTGGTCTGGGGTGTCCCAGATTCCGAAGGCGAACATGCCGCGCAGCCGCAGCACGGCTTCCGGGCCCCAGTAGTGGAACGCCGCGACGTATCACCTCGGCGTCGCCCTCGGTATGCATCGGGGCGTCGAACTCGGTCAGCAGTTGCTCCCGCAGTTCGACGTAGTTGTAGATCTCGCCGTTGAAGACCAGGGCGTAGCGCTCGGGCGATTCGGTCGGCCCCCACCGCAGCGGCTGGTTGCGAGTGCTCGATGTCGATGATCGAAAGCCGGTTGAAGCCGACCACCAGGTCGTCGTCGTGCCACGTGCCGGCCTCGTCGGGGCCACGGTGGCGCATGCAATGCGACGCAGCGGCGACCAGGTCCGACGGCGGTGGCCGCCGACGCGTCAGAGGTCAGCAGACCCAGCAATCCGCACACGGTGTCCTTGCCCCACTTTCTTCGCGGCCCTTGGTCGGCGCCGCCGAATCGGCCGGCCGCGCACGGGTGGCGGCCCGGATATGTCGAATCGAGTATGCCGCAGCGGCGCCCGCGCCACCGACTCGCCCAGATCACCGGCCCCGATCGCAACAGTTTGGGGCGGGTTGGTCTACGCTGCGTAGTACTAGGTGCAAGAATTGTCTTGCAGCCATGTGGCGTCAGGATTTGGGTGTGAACGGGCCGTGCGTCTGGGAGCGTCCAGGTGAGCAGGAAGGCATGAAATTGACACACGGGTGAACGGTCCACGGCGCAGCCCGCCGCGACCGCATCGCGCACGGTCAAGCGGGTCGGCCTGGTGGCCGCGCTGGGCCTTGCGACGCTGGTCATGACCGGTTGTGGTCCGCGTGAGACCCTGCGATTCGGCTGGCCGACGGGTGTGACGCCAGAAGCCGAGGCCATGGGCCACCTGTGGACCTGGGCGGTGATCGCTTCGTTGATCGTCGGTTTCCTCGTCTGGATGGCGATTTTCTACGCCATCACGTTCTTCCGCCACCGCGATGGGGAGGACTCTTTCCCGCGGCAGACGGCCTACAACATGCCTGTCGAGCTGACCTTGATCACGCTCCCGTTCCTGGCGATCGCGGTGTTGTTCTACTTCACCGTCGTCGTCGAGAACAAGGTCGAGAAGAAGACCGACGACCCCGCCGTCGTCGTCGATGTCACCGCGTTCCAGTGGAACTGGAAGTTCGGCTACGACAAGGTCCGCCAGGACAACGGCACCTACAAGGTCTATGCGGTCAAGGACGGCAGCCCGTTTGCGCTGCAGGCGCAGCGCGAAGCCGAGCACGGCCACCCGCTGCCGCTGCCGGCCGGCGGTCGCAGTGACAATGTGCGCGACTACCTGCGCTTCTCCAAGATCGAGACGCTTGGCACGCCGAGCGAGATCCCGATCCTGGTCCTCCCGGAGGGTAAGCGCATCGAGTTCAACCTCGCCGCCGCGGACGTCGTCCACTCCTTCTGGGTGCCCGAGTTCCTGTACAAGCGCGACGTGATGCCTTTCCCGAAGCAGAACCACACCGATCCGCGGTTCCAGATCGAGAAGATCACCCGTACTGGCGCTTTCGTCGGCCGATGCGCCGAGATGTGCGGCACGTACCACGCCATGATGAACTTCGAGATCCGCGTTGTCAGCGATCAGGATTTCAAGAGCTACCTCCAGTGGCGTGAGAAGGGCCTGACGAACGCGGGTGCCCTCGAGGCCATCTGCCAGGTCCCGACCTCGGTGACCACGGTGCCGTTCGAAACGCGTCGCAAGACCGGCGGCGACACCCCGAAGCACTTGGGCGACACCTGGCGCCCGGTTCTGCAGAACTGCACCAAGCGAGCGATCGGAGCGTCCTAAATGAAAGTCGAAGCCCGGATCTTCGAGATGCTCACCGCGTTCTTCCTCATCGGCGCGGTTGCCTACACGATCCTCACCGGCATCTCCTCGAAGGGTGTTGAGTGGGCCGGTGCGACCGCCTTCTTCTTCTCGGCAGGACTGTGCCTGATCACCGGGACCTACTTCCGGTTCGTGGCGCGCCGCGTCGAGATCCGTCCCGAGGACTACGAAGAGGCTGAGATCGAGGACGGCGCCGGCGAGTTGGGCTTCTTCAGCCCGCACAGCTTCTGGCCGATTCTGGTCGCGATGGGCGCGGCTCTGTTCGCCGTCGGCTTTGCGACGCGGAACTTCTGGTTCGCAATTTTCGCGGCCGGTGTCATCATCGTGACCGCGGCGGGCCTCGTGTTCGAGTACCACTGGGGCCCGGAGAAGCACTAGCGTCACCGAGTTCTGAGAGAACCGCCGCATTCGGATTCCGGGTGCGGCGGTTCTTCGTCGAGTGGGCCCTCGATCTTGTCGAGTGGGCCCTCGATCTTGTCGAGTGGGCCCTCGATCTCGTCGAGTGGGCCCTCGATCCTGTCGAGTGGGCCCCTGAGCCCGACGCCATCAAGGTGGTTTCGGGGAGCACACGGTTTTGGGTCGGATGTCAGACAAATCCTCACCGCACAAGCGATCTGATTCTTCCCAGGGGCCGAGGTTCCTCACAGTCTGAACCCGCCAGAAACACCGGCGCCCGATTAGGGAACTAGCCGTTGTCAACGGCGGGCGAAAATTGACCCTCTATCGACGGTTGAAAATTGACCCCCTGATGGTTGTTTTGTCTGGTTCTACTGGTCGTTGCTGATGAGGTCGTGTCGGGTTTTGGTGCGGTAGGAGTCTCCTGTGATGGTGAGGACTTCGACGTGGTGGACGAGTCGGTCGATGAGTGCTGCGGCGACGACGTCGTCGGCGAAAACTTCTCCCCAGCGGCCGAAAGGCATGTTCGAGGTGATCAGGATCGAGCCTTGTTCGTAGCGGGCGGCGATGAGTTGGAAGAACAGGTTCGCGGTGTCGCTGTCGAAGGGCAGGTAGCCGATCTCGTCGATGATCAGGAGCCGGTAGCGGCGTAGCCGTTTGAGTTCTTGGGGTAGCCGGCCGGCGGCATGGGCGTCGGTCAGGCGTGCGGCCCACCCGGTGGCGGTGTCGAACAACACCGGATAGCTGTGGTGGGCGGCCTTGATGCCCAGTGCGATCCCCAGATGGGTTTTGCCGACTCCGGGTGGTCCGAGCAGGATCACGTTCTCGCCTTTGGCGATCCAGGTGCTGGTGGCCAGGTGCGCGATCACATCGCGCGGCACCGACCGGGCGTGGTCGAAGTTGAAGTCCTCGAGCGTTTTGACTGCCGGGAACTTCGCGGCGTTGATCCGCAGCGTGGTGCCGTTGGCCTCGCGGTCGTTGACCTGCCGTTCCAGGAGTGCGGCGAGGTATTGCTCGTGGCTCCAGCCGTCGGTGCGGGCACGGTCGGCCAGCTCGGCCCAGCACCGCCTGATCGTCGGGGTCTTCAGTGCCCGGGTCAGGTACTCGATCTGCGAGCCGAGATCATCGCTGCCGTTCACGAGACCGGCTCCAGGCCGCCGTTACCGCTGGTGAAGTCGACGCCGTAGAGACGGTCGTAGTCCGGCAGCGGCCGAATCGGCACGGTGTGCCCGTCGGCGTGTGCCCGTATTCGGGCGGCGTTGGCGGCACGGTTGTTCAGGTCCTGGAGCCGGTAGTTGACCCGCAACTCCCGGGCAGCGGCCACATGCTGGGGATCGGTGATCGAGGCGTGCCGCCCCCAGAATCGGTCATGGTCGGCCACCACGGTCTGCCCGTGACAAATCCGGACCGTGGTGGCGGTGGCGGTGATGTCGACGAACTTGCCGATCACCGCCGGATGGACCGAGTAGTCGTTGCCGTCCACGCGTACGTAGTAGTCCCGGGCCAGGCGGACCCGTTCGCGCAGCCCGCTGACCGGGGCCACCGGCGGCAACGCGGTCATCGCGGCCACATCCTCCCCGAGCACGTCGACCGGGCGGCGATCGGCGATCGCCCGCACGACCTTGGTGTTGGCACACGTATCGAGCCAGCTCTGCAACTGGGCGTTGAAATCGGCCGGCCCGGTGAACTCCCGGCCGGGCAGGAACGAGGTCTCCAGATACCGGTTGGTGCGTTCGACCATGCCCTTGTATTCGGGGTCCCGCGGCGGAGCCAGCTCCAGCCTGGTTCCCAGCGTCCCGACGAACGCGGTGGCCGCCTGCGTCGGCACACCCTTGCCGCCGATCGCCGATTCACGGTCCCACACCAGCTTGCGTGTGACCGCCCCGACCTGAGACAGCAGCAGCCACATACCGGCCAGGATGTCTCCGCCCTGACGGGACGGGATCATCGTGGCCAGCCGGTACCGCGAGTACGCCAGCGTCATCACCAGCACCGGCAACACCGCGAACTGGTTACGGCCCAACGGGATTCGCCGGTCGGGGAACCACAGATCCCACTGCGAACACCCACCCGGTTCGTATACCACCCGATCGGCCGGATCGACCCCGCGGTACTCCGGCCGGATCTGCCGGACACGATCCTTCAAGACCGTCATCGACCTGGTCCAGCCGATCCGCTCAGCGATCACCGTCGCCGGCATCGCCGGATACCCGGCCAGCAACGCCCGAATCTGCGGCTCGAACACATCAACCGCCGACCCCGACGGCCTGCGCTCATACTTCGGCGGCTCGGCCGAACGCACCGCCACCCGCACCGTGTTCCGCGAGACCCCCAAACGCCGCACGATCTCCTTGATCGGCACACCCTCGCTCAAATGTAACCGGCGGATCTCCGCCCACTGCTCCACTGAAATCACCCTCCAAGGATCTGACGGGGGTCAAAATTCACCCGTCACCTGGGGGTCAGTTTTCACGCGTCGTCAACAGCCGTAGGAACTGAAAGGGCCCAGTCGACGAAGATCGGGGCCCAGTCGGCGAGATTGAGGGCCCAGTCGATGAAGATGAGGGCCCAGTCGGCGGGGATGTGGGCCCAGTCGGCGAAGATCGGGGCCCAGTCGGCGAAGATGAGGGCCCAGTCGGCGAAGATCGGGGCCCAGTCGGCGGGGATGTGGGCCCAGTCGACGGGAAAGGCCGCCAGGACTGATCCTGGCGGCCTTTCCTTGCCTGTGCCTCCCCGGGGGGAGGGGAGGAGTTGCTAGTCGAGCACGTTGCCGTTCTGGGCCTGCAGTTCGCGCAGAGCCTTGTGCTCGGCGACGTGCTGCTTGTGCTCCAGCTCGGCGTTGAGTTCCTGCTCCTCCGGCGGGTCGGCGAAGAAGAGGCCACCGGAGCCCGGGGAACCCGCGGCACCGAGCTTGTTCATCTTCTTCGGGATGGCCGCGCCTTCGTAGGGGAGCGGGATCGGGTGACCGTGGTCGTCGACCGGGCCGAGCGGCTGGTGCACCTCGATGTACTCGCCCTGCGGCAGCCGCTTGATGATGCCGGTCTCGATTCCGTGCTCGAGCACCTCACGGTCGCTGCGCTGCAGCGAGAGCGCCCAGCGGTAGGCGATGAAGTACGCCAGCGGCGGTACGACGAGAAGGCCGATGCGACCCATCCACGTCGTCGCGTTGAGCGAGATGTGGAAGCGGAACGCGATGATGTCGTTCATACAGGACAGCGTCATGATCACGTAGAACGAGACGGCCATCGCACCGATCGCGGTGCGCACCGGCACGTCACGCGGACGCTGCAGCAGGTTGTGGTGCGCATTGTCGCCGGTGAGCCGCTTCTCGATCCACGGGTAGGCGAACATACCGGTGAACATGAAGCCGATCAGCACGACGACCCAGAAGATCGCCGGAATGGTGTAGTTGCCCAGGTACAGCTCCCACGGCGGCATCAAGCGGGCCAGACCGTCAGTCCACTGCATGTAGATGTCGGGCTGGGAGCCGGCGGACACCTGCGCTGGGTTGTAGGGGCCGATCGTCCACACCGGGTTGATCTGGAAGACGCCGGCCATGATCCCGAGAACACCGAAGGTGATCGCGAAGAAGGCGCCGGCCTTGGCGGCGAACACCGGCAGGATGCGCACACCCACGACGTTGCGCTCGGTACGGCCGGGGCCGGGAACTGCGTGTGCTTCTGGTACCAGACCAGCGCGAGGTGGGCGCCGATCAGGGCCAGGATGATGGCCGGGAACAGCAGGATGTGCAGCACGTACATGCGCGGGATGGATGATGTCGCCCGGGAAGTCGCCGCCGAACGGGCCCAGTGTACAGGTCCCGACGAGCGGAATGCCCAGGACGATACCGCTCATTGCGGCGCGGACGCCGGTGCCCGAGAGCAGGTCGTCGGGGAGCGAGTAGCGAAGAAGCCCTCGAAACATCGCCAGCAGCAGGAGCAGGCAGCCGATGATCCAGTTGGCCTCGCGCGGCCGGCGGAACGCACCGGTGAAGAAGATGCGCAGCATGTGGATGATGATCGACGCCGCGAACAGCAGGGCCGCCCAGTGGTGGATCTGCCGGACGAAGAGTCCGCCGCGCACCTCGAAGGAGATGTTCAGCGTGGTCTCGTAGGCACGGCTCATGGTGACACCGTGAGTGGCTGGTAGTCGCCGTGGTAGGTGACGTGGCCATCGACGTCGAAGAACAGGTCAGGTAGACACCGGAGAGCAGCAGGATGACGAGGAGTACAGCGCCACCT
>NZ_BJOU01000006.1 GCF_009932435.1 Gordonia crocea | reverse complement strand
AGACCTCGCCGCCGCCACCGGCGGCACCGCGACCGGCGCCGACGTCACCGTCAACGGTGCGAGCATCGATTCGCGCACCCTGGACCGGGGGCAGCTTTTCGTGCCGATCGTCGCCGAGCGCGACGGTCACGAATTCCTCCCCGCGGCCTTGGCCGCCGGCGCTTCGGCATACCTGACCAGCCGCGACGACACGCCCCCGCCGGACGGGGCGGCCGCGATCCGCGTCGACGACACGGCGCTGCCTGCGAGCGCTTGCCGGGCAGCCCGGGCCCGGATCGGCGAACGCGTCGTCGGGGTGACGGGTTCGGTGGGCAAGACCTCGACCAAGGACCGCTGGCCGGCGTCCTCGCCTCCACCTATCGGACGACGGCGAGCGCCAAGTCGTTTCAACAACGAGCTCGGCTTGCCGCTCACCCTCGTCGGCGGCCGAGGACGGTACCGAGGCTGCGGTGTTGGAGATGGGGGCCCGCGGGGTCGGGCACATCGCCACGCTGTGCGAGATCGCGTCGCCGACGGTGGGCGTGCTGACCCGCGTCGAGGCGGTGCACCGGGAAAACTTCGGTTCCCTCGAGGCGGTGGCACAGACCAAGGGGGAGTGGTCGAGTCGCTTCCGGCCTCCGGTGTCGCCGTGCTCAAACGCCGACGACGAGAACGTCGCCGCGATGGCCACGCGCACCGCCGCGCGGGTGTTGACCTATAGCGCAGCCGGCGCGTCGGCCGATCTCACCGCGGCCGGACGTCGTGCTCGACGATGAGCTGCGCGCATCCTTCACTCTGCATTCGCCGTGGGGGAGCGTGCCGGTCCACCTCGTGCGCGCGGCGAGCACCAGGTCGGTAACGCGCTGGCCGCCGCTGCTGCGGGCGGTCGCTCGGCGTCGGACTCGACGGCATTGTTTCGGGGCTGCGCAGTGCCGCCCTGTCGGGGCTGCGGATGGAGTTCTCGCAGACCGATTCCGGGCTGACGATCATCAACGACGCCCTACAACGCGAAACCCGACGTCGATGACCGGCGGCGTTGCAGGCATTGGTCCGCGTCGACGTCCCGCGCCGGGTGGCGGTGTTGGGCACGATGGCCGAGCTCGGCGAGGATGCGGCCCTCGCCCATCGCGAGATCGCCGAGCTGGCGTCGTCGCTCGGCGTCGACGTCGTCGCGGTCGATGAGCCGCGCTACGGCGACGGCGTCGTCCACGTCGGGGATGCGGCGGCCGCCGCGGACTATCTCGCTTCGCTCGACGCGCCGTTGGCAGTGCTGGTCAAGGGCAGCACGGGTCGCGGCGTTGGAGCGGGTCGTCGAGCTGCTCGGCTGAGGCCGCTGGGCCCAGTCGGTGAAATTCTGGGCCCAGTCGGCGGAAAACAGGGCCCAGTCGGCGGGGATGAGGGCCCAGTCGGCGATTAGCCGTCGCGCTTGAGCAGCGGAACCAGGCGCTGGGTCTTCTCCGGCGTCCAACCCTCCGGCTCGAGGATCTTGGCCCAGGAGAACGGGATCGCCCGCAGGTAGTGGTGACCGTGCGTGTCGGGCACGTTGACCGCCACCGCCATGTCGGCCGACACCTGCAGGAAGCTCACCACCGGGATCCAGTGCATCGCGGGCAGCACGTCGCGCCCGCGGGGCTCTTTGAGCCAATCCGGCTCGCGGAACAGCAGGCCGGGATTCCACCAGGTGATCGGGTCCGAGGCGTGCTGGATGTACACGATGCGGTTACCCGGCCACGGTGCGTCGGGGCGCCCGAGATCGGTCTCGTCGGCGATGAACCGGACCTGCTTGCCCTTGCCCCACACCGGCATCACCTCGGGCGAACCGTCATCGCGGTCGAGGGTGGTGTCGAGCCACAGCTGGTTGTTGAACGTCGGGCCGGTGAACAGGGCGCCGTCGGTGCGGGCGGCGATCGTCGGGATCGACCCGAAGGGGGACTCCCCGGCGAAGCTGCCCAACGATTCGCCGAACACGACGAGCTTGGGGCGCTGCGCCTCGGGGATCTCGCGGACCTTCTCGCTGACCGCCTCGAACAACTGGATGCCGGCCTGGCGGGCGCGTTCCTTGTCGACCAAGAAAGAAATCCAGCTGGGCAGGTACGAGTACTGCATCGAGACGAGCGCGGTGTCGCCGTTGTACATGTACTCGAGCGAGTCGATGTAGGCCTTGTTCAGCCAGCCGCTTCCCGTCGACGACCCGACGGCGATGACCTTGCGCTTGAGCCCGCCGGTGCGTTCGAGTTCGGCGACCGCGGCGTCGGCGATGGCACCGAGGTCGGGGGCCGAGTCGAGGCCGGCGTAAACCCGGATGGGTTCCATGGCCGGGGTGCCGTTGAACGCGGTGAGCTGGGCGACGGTCGGACCGTCGGCGACGTTGGAGCGGCCCTCCCGGCCCAGCGAGTCCCAACTGACCGTCGACCCGGGTCCGCCGGAGCGCAACGTCGAGGTGGGCGCCGAGGTATCGGCCTTGGTCTCGTTGTTGGCCGCCGCGAAGGAGTTGTTGAGCACCTTCATGACGTTCTCGACGAGCACGCCGTTGACCAGTGCGACGGTCAGTGCGACGACGAGCGCGCCGCCCACGACCGTCGCCAGCCGCGGCGGGACCAGGTCGCGCAGCAGTGCGATGACCCAGCGCAGTCCGATGCCCCAGAACTTGCCGATGGCCATCAGCACCGGGAAGGCGACGAAGGCGACGGCGAGGACCTTGGGGATGGCGGAGTACCCGATGCGGTCGACCCCCATCAGGTCGCGCAGGTCGTTCTGCCACCGGACGTACCAGTAGAACATCACCGCCGCGTCGAACACGGCGACGAAGGCCAGCGCCCACCACCAGAACCGCTGCGGTTTCGGCCACGGTTCACTGCGCGAGACCATGAACCGGGCCAGCCAGGTGATCAGCACGCCGAGCGCATAGCCCACGGCTGCCGCACCGCCGGAGATCACGCCCTGGAAGAACCAGCCGCGCGGTAGGAGCGACGGGGTCGCCGACGCCAGCAGCAGGACCAGCGCCCCGACGAGTCCGCCGTAGGACAAGTACGTGAGCCGTTGGCGCAACGTTCTTCTCGGCCGGTGCGGCGCGGTGCTGGTCATGGCGTTCCTTCGGTTGTCGAGCCCGTGGGAGCGGGTGATTCGGACAACCTACCAAGCGCCGAGCGTCGGGCGTCAGGCTGCTGAGAAACCTCCCCAGGCGAGCGCTCGGGGGAAGTCTGCCCCCGGCGGATCACCCGGGGAACATTTTCCGCAGCGGGCTCTCAGTTGGGGAGTTGGAAGACGAAGGTGTCCTCACCCTTGGCGCAGGCGGCGAGGATGTTTTCCGAGGCCGACGGCCCGCACGTCCAGCCCTGCACGGTCTGCTTGCGGCCGCTGGCGATCATCGGGCCGTATTCGTCGGCCACCTTCTTGGCGGTGTCGCACCGGATCTTGCCCTTGAGGATGACCAGTTCGAGCGCGCCGTCGGGACCGCGGGTCGCCCCGCACTTGGTACCGGGGACGTCGGGCACCTGGCGGTCGGCCGGAATCGAGGTGGGCGAGCCCACCTTCGACGGGTTGGGCCCGGGAACGACGGCCACCCCGGACTTGTCGGTGCTCGACGCCGGAGCACTGGTGGCCGCCGGCGAGCCGGACGTGTCACTCGGGGCGGTCGTGTCGTCGGTGCCGCAGCCGAACAGGACCAGGCCTGCGGCGCCGAGGACGACGGCGGTGCCGGTCGCGCGCGTGATCAGGGTCTTGGTACTTGCCAACATGGGATCCAGGGTAGCGAAGCACCCCTTAACTTTTGATGAATCTTGCGGCAGCCTGCGAGAATGCCCGACGTGACTGCTTCGCAAACCCGGTTCACCGTCGGCACCCGCATGGACTTGGGTCTGGGGCGCACCGGGGTGATCTCCACCCCGCATGGCGACATCGCCACCCCGGCCTTCATCCCGGTCGGGACGAAGGCCACCGTCAAGACGGTGGTGCCCGAGGCGGTGGCGCAGCTCGGCGCCCAGGCGGTGTTGGCCAACGCCTACCACCTCTACCTGCAGCCGGGTCCGGCGATCGTCGACGCGGCCGGTGGGCTCGGGGCCTTCATGAACTGGCCGGGCCCCACCTACACCGACAGCGGCGGGTTCCAGGTGATGTCGCTGGGCGTCGGCTTCAAAAAGGTCATCGAGATGACGGCGGGCCACCGTCCCGACGATGAGAAGATCGCCGAGGGCAAGGAGCGGCTGGCCGCCGTCGACGACGACGGGGTGACCTTCAAGTCCCACATCGACGGGACGACCCACCGGTTCACCCCGGAGCTGTCGATGCAGATCCAGCACCAGCTCGGGGCCGACATCATCTTCGCCTTTGACGAGCTGACCACCCTGATGAACACCCGTGGCTACCAAGAGAATTCGTTGGAGCGGACCCGGTTGTGGGCGATCCGC
The DNA here is from genome assembly GCF_009932435.1 of Gordonia crocea. Taxonomy (NCBI): domain Bacteria; kingdom Bacillati; phylum Actinomycetota; class Actinomycetes; order Mycobacteriales; family Gordoniaceae; genus Gordonia; species Gordonia crocea. The sequence continues at coordinate 6,598 of NZ_BJOU01000006.1, read as the reverse complement.
TGCCTCGCCGAGCACAACCGGCTCAGCGTCGAGCGGTCCCACCGACCGCAACAGTCGCTGTGGGGTGTGGTCCAGGGCGCCCAGTACGAGGACCTGCGGCGCAAGGCGGCGCGCGACCTCGCCGAGTTGGGGGCCCGCGACGAGGCCGACGGCGGCAAGGGCTTCGGCGGGTTCGGGATCGGCGGGGCCCTGGAGAAGGACAACCTCGGCACCATCGTCGGCTGGGTCAACGCCAAACTGCCGGAGGACAAGCCGAAACACCTGTTGGGCATCAGCGAGCCCGACGACATCTTCGTCGCCATCGAGAACGGCATTGACACCTTTGACTGCGTGTCCCCGACCCGGGTGGCGCGCAACGGCGCGATTTACACCCGAGACGGCCGGGTGAACATCACCAACGCCCGCTTCCGCGACGACTTCTCGCCGCTCGACGCGGAGTTGAGCAACTACACGACGCAGTACACCCGCGCCTATCTGCACCACCTGTTCAAGGCGAAGGAGGGGCTGGGCGCGACTCTGGCGACACTGCACAACCTGTCCTTCGTCGTCGAGATGGTCGACGGCGCCCGCCGCGCGATCGATGACGGCACCTACCCCGAGTACCGCGACGACTTCTTGGGCCGGTACTACGCCAAGCGTTAGACCTCGAAGATCCAGGCCCGACGGGGGAGGACCGCGGGGTCGAAGCGTGCCAGGAGTTCGCCGCTGGTGACCGACTCGTCGGCATCGGCCAGGTTCACCGAACGTGCCATCAGGTCGAGCACCGTCTGCGTCGAAACACCCTGGGCGGCAAGGTCCTTCAGTGTCACCGCGCCGTCGCGCTTGGACAGTCGGACGTCGTCGGCGTTGACCACCAATGGGACGTGGGCATAGGTCGGCGCTACCCAGCCGAGCAAGGTCGCGAGATAGGCCTGCCGCGGCGCGGAGGCCAGCAGGTCATCGCCGCGCACGACCTGGTCGACGCCGGTTTCGGCATCGTCGACCACCACGGCGAGGTTGTATGCCGGGGTGCCGTCGCCGCGGCGCAGCACGAAGTCGTCGACCGCGCCGGTGTAGTCGCCGTGCAGCTCGTCGTGGACGGTGAACTCGCCGACGTCGGTCCGCAGCCGGATCGCCGGCGGCCGGCCCGCGGCCCGTTTCGCCTCGAGTTCCACCGCGCTCAACCGCAGGCAGGTCCCCGGGTAGGCGCCTTCCGGAGCGTGCGGCGCCCGCGGGGCCTCGAGGATCTCGCGGCGCGTGCAGAAGCATTCGAAGGTCCGCCCCGCCGTGGTGAGGGCGGCGACCACCTCGTCGTACCGGTCCCGCCGCGACGATTGGAACAGCACCGGGAGATCCCAGTCGATGCCCAGCGCGGCGAGGTCGGCGAGTTGGGCCTCGGCGGCGCCGGGGACGGTGCGCTCGTCGAGGTCTTCCATCCGCATCAGGAATCGTCGACCGGTGCTGCGTGCGAACAGCCACGCGACCAGCGCGGTCCGCAGGTTCCCGACATGCAGGTCTCCCGACGGGGAGGGGGCATAGCGGCCGGCCGACACATCGGTAACCCTAGTGCCGCCCCGGTGACAGATGCGACGATGAACCGGTGGACCTTCCGGTGAACCCGCCCGTCGCGCCGATGCTGGCCAAGGCGGTGGCGGCCGTCCCGCCGCAGCCGGACGGTGAATCCGTCTGGCTGTACGAGCCGAAATGGGACGGGTTCCGGGTGCTGGTCTTCCGCGACGGCGACGAGGTCGAGATGGTCTCGCGGGGCGGCAAAGACCTGGCCCGCTATTTCCCCGAAGTCGTCGAGGCGGTGCGGCGGGAATTGCCCGACAAGGTCGTCCTCGACGGGGAGATCGGCGTTCCGCGCGCCTTCGGCGACGTCCACCGGCTCGACTGGGATGCGCTGAGCCAGCGCATTCACCCGGCCAAGTCGCGCATCGACATGCTGGCCGAGCAGACCCCGGCCATCGTCATCGGGTTCGACGCGCTGGCACTGGGACCCGCGGACCTGATGAGCGAGCCGTTTGAGGTGCGCCGGGCCGCGCTCGTGGCGGCCGTCGGGTCGAACGGCACCGCGTCGAGCATCCGGGCCAGTCGCGTCACCGCCGATACCGGGGTGGCGCAGCGCTGGTTCTCTGCCTTTGAGGGCGCCGGGCTCGACGGGATCGTGGCCAAGGACCGTGCCGGCGTGTACGTCCCGGGCAAGCGGGAGATGCTCAAGGTCAAGCACAAGCGCACCGCGGACTGCGTGATCACCGGCTATCGCGTCCACAGGAGCGGCACCGGCGTGGGTTCGTTGCTCCTCGGCCTGTACGGCGACGACGGGGAGCTCCGGATGGTCGGCGGATCGAGCGCCTTCAGCGACGCCAAGCGCGTGGAGCTGCAGACGCTCCTCGAGCCGATGCGCCCCGATGCGGACACCCCGCACCCGGGTGAACTGACCCGGTGGCGCCACGCCGGCAGCGGCGAGTTCTTCCCGGTGAACCAGGAGCTTGTCGCCGAGTTCGCCTATGACCAGATGGAGAACGGGCGCTTTCGCCACACGGTGAAATTCCTGCGCTGGCGGCCCGACCGGGAGCCCGACAGCTGTCGCTACGACCAGCTCGAGGTCCCGCTGTCCTACGACCTCTACGCCGTGTTGGAGGACGCGTGATGTCCGGCAACGGAGCGGCGGCCGAAGTCGACGTCGACGGGGTGGCGGTGCGGCTCACCAGCCCAGACAAGGTGGTCTTCCCCGACCTCGAGAACGGCAACCGCAAGCGAGACCTGTTCGACTACTACGTGCGGATGGCCGGGACCGCTGCCGCACCCGGGCCGGTGTTGAGCGCGGTGTACCGGCGCCCGACCTACCTGCAACGCTTCCCCGACGGCCTGGCAGGCGACGAGGTCTACCAGAAACACCTGCCGCACAAACGCCCCGACTACCTGCACGCCACGGTGGTCGAGTTCCCGTCGAAACGCACCGGGCACGCCCTGTGCCCGACCATCCCCGCCGACCTCGCCTGGGCGGCCCAGATGGGGACCGTGACCTTCCACTGCTGGCCCACCGTCGATGCGGGGGAGCCCGATCCCAACAACCACCCCGACCAGCTGCGTATCGACCTCGACCCGCCCGACGGGGCAGATTTCGACGAGGTGCGGGCGGTGGCGCTCGACGTCGTCAAACCCGTCCTCGACGACTTGGCCCTACCCGGCTTCGTGAAGACCTCCGGCAGCCGCGGCATCCACGTCTTCATCCCGGTCCGCCCGCTCTGGGATTTCATCGCCACCCGCCGCGCGGTGATCGCACTGGGCCGGGAGATGGCGCGCCGCGCCCCCGATCGCATCACCACCTCGTGGTGGAAGGAGGAACGCGGTGGGCGCGTGTTCATCGACTACAACCAGAACGCCCGTGACCGCTCGATGGCGTCGGCCTACTCGGTGCGCCGCAGCCCCATCGCCCAGGTGTCGGCGCCGGTGACCTGGGACGAACTCGTCGACGTCGATCCGCGCGGCCTGACGCTCGCGACCGTCCCGGGGCTGGTCGAGCAGCGCGGCGATCCGTGGGCGGGGATGGCCGAGTCCGCGGTGGGGATCGAGCCGCTGCTCGAGATGGTGGCCCGCGATGCCGAGGACGGCCTCGGCGACCTGCCTTATCCGCCCAGTTTCCCGAAAATGCCGGGGGAACCGCCGCGCGTCCAGCCAAGCCGCAAGGTCGCCGAGCACTGGGACCAATGGGGCAATCCTCGCCTCCGGCCCTAGGAACGCCCACACGGGTTCGGTTAGGGTTCCCTACATGATCCGTGTGGCTGGAATCCTCGTCGCCGGTGCCACCGCAGCAGCGGTGATCGCCCCCGCGACCACTCCGTCGGCGACCGCTGCCCCCGCGCGCCCGGCGATCTCGGTGTACCTCGCCGACGGCACGACCCCGGTCGGTGCCGCGCAACTGCACCCCGGCGACAAGCTGGTCGTCAAGGGCCGCGGCTTCGATCCGAATGCGAACACCTCGGGCTTCCCGCTCCCGGTGCCGCCCGGTGTCCCGCACGGCACGTTCATCGTCTTCGGGGCCTTCGCCCCGCACTGGCGCCCGTCGGCCGGTGCGCCGGAGTCCTCGCGCGCCCAGGTCCGCGGCAACACGAAGTGGGCCCTGTCCCGCGACGCCCTTTACCGAGTGCCCAGCGCGCCCTTCGACATGCGCCGCACGATCCGCCAGCAGTGGGTGCCGCTGCATCCCAACGGGACCTTCACCGCGACGGTGACACTGGCGACGCCCAAGTCGATTCCGGCCAACGCGCGCTGGGGCATCTACACCTACGGCGGCGCCGGCGCCGACAACGCCGCCCAAGAACTGAAGGTGCCGGTGCGGTACTCCACCGCGGCCGGGCCCAACACGCCGGTCCCGCCGAAGCGAAACCTGGTCTGGGCTTACTCGCCGTCGTTCTACAAAACCGTGTCGGGCACGACGCAGGGCAGCGTGACCGGTAGCGAGGGGGCGACCGTCGACAAGGCGGGGCGCATGTCCTTCGAGCGCGTCAGCGGTTCGCTGGCCGGCGGTAACGGAGTCCTCCGGTTCCGCGGCACCGTCGTCGCGTCGACCCGGTTCCACCTCTACGAGGTGGCCCTGGTCGACCCCATCCTGCGGGTCCGCAACGGCCACGGCGTCCTCAGCATGCGTACGTCGACGACGAACATGAACGGTACGGACGCGACGCGGCGAATCGATATTGCCGACGTCGACCTGAGTGGTGCGAGTGCCGACGGCAAGCGCGGTGCCCGGGTCACCTTCCGGCCGGGGATCTCCCCGCAGGTGTTGGCGCTGCTGTCCACCGGGGCAGCGTCGCCGCTGGATCTGGTGCTGCGCGACTGACGGCTATTGGAGAGTCAGCTTGTCGGCGCGCCACTGGCCGTCGACCCGCTTCATCGTCACCTTCATGTGCGCGTCGGCTTGGTGGTCGACGGCTAGGGGGCCGCTCGATTCAATGCGTCCGGTGAGCGCAACGGTGGCCTGCGCCTTGTCGCAGGCGGCTACCGTGCGGTTGACGGTTCGGAACGCGGTCGACGTCTTGGCCAGGTCTGGACTGGCGCGCATCGCGAATAGCGGTCCGGCTTGCTCTGCCACGGTGTCGTACCCGTGCGGAGTCCACTTTTCGCGCACGCGACCGAGGAAGACATCCTTGGTGACCCCGGCCTCCATGGTCAGGGCGGTGGTGACGGCGTCCGACGCGGCGTCGGCGACCGTGTCGCAATGGTCGTCGGTCAGCGCCCGGTAGCCGACGAACGCTCCGATCCCGACGGCGGCGGCGAGGACCGCGGCCACGGCGGCAACCGCGATGATGATCCCGACGCGGCGCGGTTGCTTCGTCGGTGGGAGGTGCCCACCGGGTGGTGGGTATGCGGCGGGACCGGGTGGGTATGCGGTGCCGGGCGGGTATGCGGGGCCGGGCGGGTATGCGGGGCCGGGCCCCGCCGGCGGTTGCTGGGGCGGGAGCGATCCGGTCATGTGGCTTCCTGTCTTCCCCCGCGACCGGGTCAGCGAGCTCGGCTGTAGGCGCGTGTCGCGACTACGCCGAAGACCAGCGTAAGGCCCACGGCCCAAGCCAGGCTGATCACCGCATCCGAACCGAAGACCGATTCACCCGCGGTGGTCGCATTCCGCATGGCCGCGGCGATGCGGGACACCGGGTTGGCCGTGGCGATCGGCTGGGCCCATCCGGGGAAGTCGCCGAGCTTGACCAGGCCGGTGGAGAAGAAGGTCATCAACAGCAGCATCGCGTTGAGGGCGCCGACCGCGCTCTCGGCCGAATCAGCCATCATCGCGACCGCCACCATGAACCAGGCGACGCCGAACCCGACGGCGAGCGGGATCGCGAAGTAGACGACGCCGCCGAGTAGCCCGTTCTGGAACCGGAACCCGAGCGCGACGGCGACCACCGTGATCACCGCGAGGGTCAGCGCGTTGCGGGCGATGTCGGCGACGATGCGCCCGGCGAGCGGGGCGATCGGCGAGATCGGCAGCGTGCGCAACCGGTCGTCGAACCCGGAGGTGCGGTCCTGGTGGGCGGCGATCGCCGTCGACAGCGAGCCGAACAGCACGCCCATCGTCGCGAACACCGGCGCCGCGTACTGCACGTACTCGGCCAGGCCGGCCTGCGGCATCACCATCTTGCCGAAGGAGACCGACATGAGCAGCAACAGGATCGTCGGCATCGCCGCCGCCGTCGCCACCGTCATCGGCGACCGGTCCATCAGCACCAGCCCCCGCCGCGTCATCACTGCGATGTCGCTCATGCCGTCCTCCCGAAGACGCGCGGAGCCAGGGCCCCGAAAACGATGATCGAACCAGCGCACCAGGCGAGCGCGATGAGGACCGCGTGCGTGGTGTTCACCGGGTGGCCGGCATTGGTCGCGACCGTGGCCGCGTCGGTGGACACCGCGCGCAACGCCTCGGTGATCCGCGACAGCGGCTGGTTCTCCACGATGGGCTGCATCCAGCCCGGGTAGGCCCCCTTGGGGACGAACAGGGTGAGACGAGCAGTAGCGGGAAGTAGATGAGGCCGCCGATGGCCTGCGCCGGCTCCGGGTCGGCGGTGGCATAGCCCAACACCAGGAACGGCAGGATGATCGCCACCGACGGCGATGA
>NZ_BJOU01000005.1 GCF_009932435.1 Gordonia crocea | reverse complement strand
CGGTTCTGGCTCGACGGCCGGTGGCGGGAGAACGGATGAGCCCCAACATCACTCGCCATGTGGCTCGCCCGCCGCTGGTGAGCGCGCGAAACCTGGTGCGCGAGTACGCCTTCGGCGAGACGACGGTGCGCGCGCTCGACGGCGTCGACCTCGACCTGCCCGGTGGGCGGTTCGTGTCGATCATCGGGCCGTCGGGCGCCGGCAAGTCCACGCTGCTGCACATCCTGGGCGCGCTCGACCAGCCGACGTCGGGCGAGATCGTCGTCGACGGCGTGGACCTGACCAACCTCGACGATGCGGCGGCATCGGAGTTCCGCCGGCGCCGCATCGGATTCATCTTCCAATTCTTCAACCTGGTCCCGACGATGTCGGCGTGGGAGAACGTCGCGCTGCCGCGGTTGCTGGACAACCAGTCGCTACGCAAGGCCAAGCCCGAGGCGGTCGAACTGCTGGAGCGGGTGGGCCTGGGCGACCGGGTCGACCACCGGCCCAGCGAGCTGTCCGGCGGCCAGATGCAACGCGTCGCGATCGCCCGGTCGCTCATCATGGATCCGGCGATCCTGCTCGCCGACGAGCCGACCGGCAACCTCGACAGCCGGACCGGGGAGGCGGTGCTCGAACTCCTCGCCGCACTCGCCCACGACCGCCCGGACCGGCTCGTGGTCATGGTCACCCATGACTCCGGCGCCGCCGCGGCCACCGACCAGGTGATCACGGTCCGCGACGGCCGGGTCCTGCTCTGATGGCACCGGGTTCCCGGGTACGCGCGGGCCTGACCCGCGTCCGGCTGCTGAACCTGCGCGAAATCATCACCCACCGGCTGCGGGTGGTCACCTCGTTGTCGGTGGTCGTGGTGGCCTCGGCGCTGCTGGTGGCGGTATTCGGCACCTTCGGGTCGCTGACCGGATCGGTGCGCGATCTGACCGCGGCGTTGACCGGTGATGCCGCACTGGAGGTCGCGGCGATCTCCGACACCGGGATGCCGGCGCCGATCGCCGGTGAGTTGCGCGCCGGGCTGCCCGCCGCGCAGGCCGTGGTGCCGATGATCCGGGCGCAGGTCCGCGTCGACCCGGTCGGGGCCCCCTCGGCCGACCCGAGGGTGAGCCTGCTGATCGGCTCCGACCAACGCGTGACCCAGATGTCGGCCCAGCTGCGCGACGCCCTGCGCCAGTCCGGGGGGAACGAGGTGGACCTGGCCCAACTGGAGACCGGGGTGATCGCCGGGCCGGGCGCCGGCGTGCGGCAGGGCGAGCGCATCGTGCTCAACGGCGTCGAGGTGACCGTGCTGCAGGTGGCGCCGGCCAAGGGCACCGACGTGCTCAACCGCGGCAACTTCTTCTTCGCCTACCTGCCGCTGGCCCAACAGATGACCCGGCTCGACGACCGGGTCGACTCGGTCCTGATCGTCGCCCGCCCCGGCGCCGACGTCGGGAGGTTGACCGCGGATGCCGAACACATCGTCGACGGTCGCGCCGTCGTCCTGACCCCGCAGTTCCGGCTGCACCAGGCCGAGGTGGCCACGGCGGTGACCCGCGACTCGACGCTGCTCGTCTCGTTGATCGCACTGGTCATCGCCGGGTTCCTGGTGTTCAACACGATGAACATGGCGGTGGCCTCGCGGCGCTCGTCGTTGGCGATGGTGCGCGCCCTGGGCGCCCGCCGGGGGCAGCTGGTCGGCGACATGCTCACCGAATCGGCGGTCTACGGGCTGATCGGCGGGCTCATCGGTATCCCGATCGGGATCCTGGCGGGCCGGTGGGCGATCGGCCGGTTGCCGGAGATGACCGTCAACTCGGTCGGCGCCGCGGTGAGTTACCACCTGCCGCTGTATGCGCCGTTCGTCGCGCTGGCGGCCTGCGTGCTCGCATGTGTGGCGGCGACGGCGTTGGCGGCGCGCACCGTGTTCTCGGTGTCCCCGGTGGAGGCGATGTCGGCGGCCGGCGGCGAGGTGGACTCACCGCTGTCGGGGCGCGTGGTCGCCATCGCCGGGATCGGCGGCGTCGCCGGGATCGCAGCGTCGTGGGTCGTCGCGACGACGGTGCCGGGCCGTGCCGCGATTGCCGCCGGCGCGGTCTTCGGGGCGTGCGGCCTGCTGCTGTGTCTGGCGTTGACCGGCGTGCTGGTGCGGGCGGTGACCGCGCTGGCCGGGTGTTTCCGCGCGCCGGGCACGCTCGCCGCGGTGAACACCGAGCGGGCGTCGCGGCGGGTGTGGGCGACGGTGATGACCGTCGCGGTGGCGATCGCGGTCGGGATGGGCACCTCGGGGGCGCTGCAGAACCTGGTCGCCTCGATCTCCGGGTCCTTGCAGGGGCTGGGCGACCCGGCCTTCTACCTGTCCACGTCGAGCAAAGACGGGATTCCGACCGGTCCGGCATTCGGCGACGACGTCATCGACGCGGCCCGGGAGGTCCCCGGTGTCGCCCGGGTGGCCCCGTCGCAGTGGACGGCGGTCAACGTCGGCGAGGCGCGCATCCTGGTCCAAGGCCTCGACGAGGGTCTCGGCTCGCCGTTCATGCACAAGACCGATCCCGACGCGCTGCGCCGGATCATCGCCGGCGACGGCATCGTGCTGTCCTCGGTGGCGGCGCGCAGTCTGGGACGCAAGACGGGCGACGAGGTGCGCCTGGCGACGCCGACCGGGTATCACTCGCTGATCGTGCGCGACGTGGTCGACTACGTGTCGGTCGACTCGGGCAGTGCGGCGATGTCGTTGGCACTCTTGCGGGAGTGGTTCGACCGGCCCGGGGCGACCTTCCTGCAGGTTGAGCTGGCGCCCGGGGCCGATCCCGAGGCGGTGCGGGCCGGGTTGACGGCCGTGGCGCAGCAGTTCTCCGCGCAACGGCTGCCGCTGCACGTCTACTCCGGGGAGGAGGCGATCCGCGCGACGCAGCAGTCCGCCGAACAGTCCGGCGCCTTCACCGTCGCCATCCAGTGGATCGTCGCGGTCGCTGCGTCGGTGGCCCTGTTGAACACGTTGTTGCTCAGTGTGATCGAGCGGCGCCGGGAACTCGCCGTGCTGCGCGCGTTGGGGGCGTCGCGACGGTTCGTGTTCAAGATGGTGCTGGCCGAGGCGGTGGCGATTGCGGTGGTGGGCTCGGCGGTGGGCGTGCTCCTCGGTGGATTCCTCCACCTGCTCAGTGACAAGATCCTGACCGCGAGCACCTCCATCGCAATCCACTACGAACCGCGGTATTCGGCCCTGCTGTACGTCGCGGTGTCGGTGGGCCTGTGCGTGGTGGGTGCGCTCACCCCGGCGGTACGCGCCGCGCGGATGAACATCTCGGAGTCGCTGGCAGACGAGTGAGTCACTCCGGGTGTTGCCGAGTGGGTCACTCTGGGTGTTGCCGAGTGAGTCAGTTCGGCCAATAGTGGCTGTCCGGCGTGGCCCGGGCGCCGAAGATGGCCTGCCCGACGCGGACGCACGTCGAGCCCTCGGCGATGGCCAGTTCGAAGTCGCCGGACATCCCCATGGACAGCTCGCCGGGCCCGATGAGGTCGGGGTCGGTGTCGCGGGCCCGGTCGCGCAGGTCGCGCAGCACCGCGAAGCAGCCGCGGACCCGATCGGCGTCGGCGGAGAGCGCGGCCAGCGTCATCAGGCCGCGAACCCGTAGCGACGAGAAGGCGGGCAGCTCGGCGAGGAAGCCGGGCAGGTCGTCGGGGGTCAGGCCGAACTTGGACTCCTCGCCGGAGGTGTTGACCTGCACGAGGACGTCCAGGCCGCGGCCGAGCATCTGCAACCGGCGGTCGAGCGCTTCGGCGACCCGCAGGCTGTCGAGCGCCTGGAACTCGTCGGCGATCGCCGCGACATCCTTGGCCTTGTTGGTCTGGAGGTGGCCGATGACCGCCCACTTCACCCCGGTGTCGGCGAGGTCGGCATGTTTGCGCTTGGCCTCTTGGACCTTGTTCTCGCCGAACCACTCGCATCCGGCCTGCACCGCGTGACGCAGCCGGTCGGCCTCCACCGTCTTGGATACCGGGAGCAGCCGCACCGCCTGCGGGTCGCGTCCGGCGCCGCGGGCGGCGTCGTCGATGCGGGCGCGCACGGCGGCGAGGTTGGTACGGAAGTCGTCGACGGAATGGGCGGCGGGGTAGTCGGTCACGATCCTCATTGTCGCCGAGTCTGTCGGCGGCCGGGGCCCGGGGTGCCGGACCCCATCTGTCAATAATTCTTGACATGACTTCTTCGTCAAGTTAACCTGACATCGTGACTGAGGGAACGAACCCGACCGCCGACGCGGTCGCCGACAAAGATCCGGCCCGCGGCCTGGCCGCGGTGCGCGCCCTGCGCACGCTGGCCGATCGCCTGGAAGACATCCACGTCGACAGTGCGAGGGAGGCCGGCTGGAGCTGGCAGCAGATCGCCGACGTACTGGAGATCAGCCGCCAGGCGGTCCACCAGAAGCACGCGCGCCGGGCCCGCCCCGACGCCGACGGTTCGCCCACCCCGGCCACCGACTGACCATCCACAAGACATGAAGGAGGAGCCCATGTTTGGCTCACGAATGACTCGCGAAGGACGGATGACGTTTCCCTTCGCCATCGCCGAGGCGCAAGACCTCGGACAACCCAGCCTCGGACCGGAGCACCTGATCCTCGGTGTGCTCTGCAATGCTCGAGACCCGCTGGTCGGCATCTTCGCCGACCACGGCATCACCCTGGACGCCGCGCGCGACGCCGTGCGCACCGCGACCGGGGAGCAAGACGGCGACGAGCCGAGTTCGGACGAGGACCGGTACTCCCGGGACCGCGATGCGTTGAAGATGCTCGGCATCGACCTGGACCAGGTGCGAGAGGCGGTGCGCCGCAACTTCGGCGACGACCTCACCGCCGGGTGGGGGCGCCGCGACGAACGTCGGGGTCGCGGTCGCGGCCGTGACGGCGAGTGTGGCCCGCGGGGCCCGCACGGCCACCGCGGCGGTCCGCACGGCCGTCGCGGCCCCCGGGACGCGCAGGGATTCGGCGGTCGCGGCCCTCGGGACGCGCAGGGATTCGGCGGCCGCGGTCCGCGCCGCGGCACTCCGCCGTGGGCCGACGGCCCGTGGGGCGGCGAACCCGGCCCCTGGGGTGAGGACGGCCCGTGGTCCGGCGAGGACGGCCCGTGGGGCGAGGGCCCCTGGGAGTACGGCCGCGGTCGCCGCGGTCCGCGCGGCCGGCGGCCCCGGTTCGCCCCGGTGACGAAGCGGACCCTGGCACACGCGGCGCAGATCGCCGCCGACCAGGACAGCCGGTTCCTGTCCACCGGCCACCTGGTTCTCGCCGCCTTGGACGCCGACACCCCGGAGGTGGCCGCGATCCTCGCACTCGCCCCGGATGTCGAGGCGTTGCGGGTGGCCGTCGTCGATCAGCTCGGCGCGGACGCGGCCCGGCAGCCCTAGAAGAGGTGGCCGTGGGGGATCCCGTCGATCCCCCACGTAAAGGCCGCGGCGATGATCACGGCCCATCCGGCCATGATCAACCCGGTCTGTCCGAGAACCCGAATCAGGTCGGGGCCCTGTGCCCCGGCCTGATTCTTGCTACCGACGACTGTCCGTCCGGCCGCGTTGGCCAGCGGGGCGACTGCCAGCCCGGCCAGTGTCCACGGATGGTGAAACGCCAGGATGACGGTGATGACGAACGGCAGCGTCATCAGGAAGGCGTAGAGGTAGCGCGTCGAGTAGTCGCCGAGGATGACCGCCAGGGTGCGTTTGCCGGTGGCCGCGTCGGTGTCGATGTCACGCAGGTTGTTGGTCACCAGGACCGCCGCGGAGAAGGATCCGATCGCCACGGCGATCAGCACGCCGAACAGGTCGATCTTCCCGCCGACGACGAGCTGGGTGCCGCAGACGGCGACCAAACCGAAGAAGACGAATACCGCGACTTCGCCGAATCCGGCATAGCCGTACGGGCGCGAGCCGCCGGTGTAGAACCAGGCCGCCACGATGCACACCGCGCCGACGAGGATGAGCCACCAATGGGTGGCCAGCGACAGCCAGATGCCGACGGCGGCGGCGATGGCGAAACAGATCAGTGCGGCGGTGCGGACCGCGCCGGGGGAGGCGGCGCCGGAGCCGACGAGGCGCTGCGGTCCCACCCGGTCGGCATCGGTCCCGCGGATCCCGTCGGAGTAGTCATTGGCGAAGTTGACGCCGATGACCAGTGCGATGGCCACCGCGAAGGCGCCCAATGTGCGCGTCCAGCTGGGGCTCTCGTTGACGTGTTGGGCGGCGGCGAACCCGGCGATCACCGGCGCGAGCGCAGTGGGCAGGGTGCGAGGGCGGGCGCCGTTGATCCATTGCGCAATCGTGGCCATGGCGTAATTCAACCACGCTCGCGTGGGACTCAGCCCCGCGCGGCGGAATCGGCTTGACGCCCACCAGATTCCAGCAGTGCCCGTACCCCGGCCCGGTCGATCTTGCCCGGCCCGCGCCGGGGCAGATCGTCGACGACGACGATCTGTTTCGGTGCCGCATGGCGGTGGACCTGCTCGGCCACCCGGGTGCGCAGTGCCTCGGGGTCCGGTCGCCGTCCGGGTGCCGCGACCACCGCGGCCACCACCCGTTCGCCGAGCCGTTCATCGGGCACCCCGACGACCGCGCATTCGGCGACGGCCGGATCGGCGGCCAGCACGGACTCGACCACCTGCGGCACCACGGTCAGCCCGCCGGAACTGATCGCGTCGTCGGCCCGGCCCAGGATGCGTAGTTCGCCGTCGGTGACGATGCCCAGGTCGTCGGTCCGGAACGAGCCGGGCACGGCGAACGCGGGGTCGTCCCGGCCGTGATAGCCGTGGGCCACCATCGGCCCGGACAGCACGACGACCCCGTCGTCGATCGACACCGACACCCCGTCGAGGGGCCGGCCGTCGTAGACGCATCCGCCGCCGGTCTCGCTCATCCCGTAGGTCCGGACCACCGGAATCCCCGCCTCGACCGCCCGACGATGCAGCGCGGGCGGGGTGGCCGCCCCGCCGACGAGGACCGCGTCGACTTCGCCGAGCGCCGCGGTTGCCGCCGGAGTGTCCAGCACCGCCCGCAGCTGCGTGGGTACCAGCGAGGTGTAGCGTTTCGGCCCGCGCAACAGGGCGATGTCACGGGCGAAGCGCTCGGCGTCGAACCCGCCGCGCAGGTCGCAGACCGCCGGGGTGAACCCGGCGCGAAGCGCGCGCAGCAGGACCTGCAGCCCGGCGATGTGGTGGGGCGGCAGGGCCAACAGCCAGTTGCCCTCGCCGCCGAGGCGGGCGTGGGTCGCATCGGCGGAGGCGGCGAGGGTCGACGGGGTGTGGATCGCCCCTTTGGGACGGCCGGTCGAGCCCGACGTCGCGATGACCAGGCAGGCGTCCGGATCGTCGACGGGGGATCCGACGGCCAGCGAGGACTCCAACAGCCGGCGGTCGGGTGCGTCGGGGTCGTCGTCGACGGGGAGGTAACACCGGCCGCCGGCGGCCATGGCGACGAGATCGCCGAAGGATTCGGCCAGCTCCGGGCCCGACGTCAGCGGCAGGGCGCGCAGGACCGGCACGGGGTCAGTCCGCGGTGTCGGTGGGGGAGTCGCCGTCGTCGCGGCGCAGCGGGTCGTCGTCGAACGGCCAGCCCGCCGACACCAGGACCGAGCGCACCCGGGCCAGGTCGTTCTCGCTGGGCAGTTCGTCGGTCACCTTGTTGATCTCCACGCCCGCGTCGATCCGGCTGATTTCGGGGACGTCGGTGATCACCGCGGTCGTCGCCTGCGGGTCGGCCGCCGAGACCGCATCGGCGGCGAGGGTGGTGGCGACCTCGGTCACCTCGTCGTCGCTGAGCTGGCGGCGCAGGATCGCGACGAGCGGGATGTAGTCGTCCGCCGGCACGCCGTTGGGGTACCCGGTTCGCAGCCAGCGGATCACCGAGGCCAGCAACTGGGGCCTGTCCACGGCAACTCCTCTGATTCGTGGTCGTGCCATGAGTATAGGTCGACTCTGCTTGCGAGGCCGTTGGGCGACGGTGGGCTACTTGTAGCCGAAGGGGAAGATCTCGAGTCCGAGGTGCGACTTGATCGCCTCGCGGGTGATCCACAGGATGCCCACGACGATCACCAGCGCGACGAGGGCGAACAGGATGCCGCCGATGGCCTTGAGGAACGGGTTGTGGCTGGTGACGGTGCCATCGGCGTTGTACCCGTTGGACCACAGGCGCAGCCCGACGGCGAACAGTGCGGGCAGTCCGGCGCCGAAGGCCAGTCCGACGAGAAGGACTCGGACGATGGGTTCGAGTGCGGTCATCTCAGTGGTTCCCTTTCGTGGCCCTGGATTCAGGCGCCGGTGCGCTCGAGCGGGGCGGGGGCGGCCGGAACAGCCGGATCGGCCGGGATGAGGCCGTTCTCGTCGTCCCAGTCGGCATTGACGTTGGCGTGGTCGATCTTGTTCTGCTGTGCGCGCCAGTACATGTAGGCGGCGAGCACGACGAGGATGGTGAAGATGGCGATCGCCCCGGCCAGGTTGCCCAGCAGGTTGGCCACCAGGAAGCACCCGGCACCGACGAGGGCCGCGGCCGGCAGGGTCGTGACCCAGGCGACCACCATGCGGCCGGCCACCTGCCAGCGAACCTGGGCGCCGCGGCGGCCGACGCCGCTGCCCAGGATCGATCCGGTGGCGACGTGGGTGGTCGACAGCGGCAGGCCGGCGGCGCTCGAGGTCAGGATGATCGCGGCCGAGCTGGCCTCGGCGGCCATGCCCTGCGGCGGGGAGATCTCGACCAGGCCCTTGCCCAGCGTGCGGATGATGCGCCAGCCGCCCAGGTAGGTGCCCAGCGCGATGGCCGCGGCACAGGTGGAGATGACCCAGAACGGCAGGCCGTGGCCCACCGACTCGGCGCTGAGGTGGCCGGTGGCGATCAGGGCGAGGGCGATGACACCCATCGTCTTCTGGGCGTCGCCGGTGCCGTGGGCCAGGGAGACCAGCGACGCGGTGGCGATCTGGCCGTAGCGGAAGCCGTCGTCCTTCTGGTGCGAGGCCAGCGACTCGGTGATCCGGTAGACCAGCCAGGTGCCGGCCGCGGCCACGATGCAGGCGATGATCGGGGCCAGCAGCGCGGGTAGGAGGATCTTGGTCGAGATGCCCGACCAGTTGACCCCGGAGGTGCCCAGCGCGGCGAGGCCGGCGCCGATCAGGCCGCCGAACAGCGCGTGCGACGAACTCGACGGCAGACCGAACAGCCAGGTGAACAGGTTCCACAGGATGCCGCCGACAAGGCCGGCGAAGATGATCAGCAGGGCCTTGGTGGGGTCGAGGCCGGGGATCAGGGCACCGGCCGAGTCGCCCGAGGTCTCCTGGATCTTGAGGACGTCCTTGGTGATCGTCGCGGCGACCTCGACGGAGAGGAAGGCGCCGACCAGGTTGAGGATCGCGGAGAGGCCGACCGCGACCTTGGGCTTGAGGGCCCCGGTGGCGATCGAGGTGGCCATGGCGTTCCCGGTGTCGTGGAAGCCATTGGTGAAATCGAATCCGAGTGCCGTGACGACGAGCAGCACGAGGATCAACATCTCTGCGGTCATGGTGAAATCATGGCTGGTGAAATCCCCATCCGCATAACTGGACCGATCGCGTCACACCCCTTTGACCTGGGATTATGCGGTGTTCCGTCGCTGTTCATCTTCTGTTAACCGACGCGTCGGCCGATGGCCACCGGATCGGCGCCCGCCGTGCCCCGGCGGCGCCGGGCCGCAGGGCAGCCGGGAAACGGACACGCACCCGTGCCAGAATCTCCCCATGACAGGGATAACGCTGGGTATGCCGATCAATTACGCAGGGGACTTCCGCGAGACCATCGCGAATCTCCGGGATTTCGAAGGCGTCGGCGTGCGCCGCATCGCGGTGCCGGAGGCGTATAGCTTCGACGCGGTCAGCCAACTCGGGTACATCGCGGCGCAGACCGACACGATGGAGCTGCAGACCGCGATTCTGCCGATGTATTCGCGGACGCCGACGAACCTGGCGATGACCGCGGCCGGACTGGACTACATCAGCGGGGGCCGTGCGATCCTCGGGATCGGCGCGTCGGGCCCGCAGGTCATCGAGGGCTTCCACGGGGTGAAGTACGACTTCCCGCTCGGCCGTGCGCGGGAGCACGCCGAGATCTGCCGCAAGGTGTGGCGGCGGGAGAAGGTGGAATACGCCGGTAAGCACTACACGCTGCCGCTCGACGCCGAACACGGCGGCAGCGGCCTGGGCAAGGCGCTCAAGATCATCAACCACCCGGTCCGCGAGCGCATCCCCATGCTGCTGGCCGCGATCGGCCCGAAGAATGTCGAACTGGCCGCCGAGCTCTTCGAGGAGTTCCAGCCCTTCCTCTTCCACCCCGGTTACGTCGATGCCGCCTTCGGTGAATCGTTGGCCGCGGGCAAGGCCAAGCGCGACTCGGCGCTGGGCGAGCTGCGCATCGTCGTGCAGGCCGCGGCCTACATCACCGAGGATTCCGAACAGATCGAGAATGCGCTCGGCTTCGTCCGCCACCACGCTGCGCTCTACATCGGCGGCATGGGCGCCCGCGGCAAGAACTTCTACAACTCGCTGGTGCAGCGGTACGGCTACGTCGAGGAGGCCAAGGTCATCCAGGACCTCTACCTCGACGGCAAGAAGGTCGAGGCCGCCGCGGCGGTGCCCGACGAGTTGGTGAAGGCCATGAGCCTCATCGGGCCGCGTTCCTATGTCGCCGAGCAGATCGCCGCCTTCGACGAGGCCGGCGTCGGGGTGATCCTGGCCAGCCCGTCGGCCGGAACCCACCGCGAGCGGGTGGACACGATGGCGACGCTGGCCGAGATCATCGCCTGACACCGGCAAACCCCGCACAACCAGACATCCCCCGCACGAAAAATGTGCGGGGGATGTCTGGTTGTGCGGCTTTGTCCAGGAGCCGAGGCTCAGTGCTTGGTGACCTTGAAGACGTAGTCGCCGCTGGACAGCGGAGGCGTCTTGATCTTCAGCATCCCGGTCGGAAGCTCGGAGATCGCCGAGGCCTTGTCGATCACCAGGAACGTGTTCTTCTTCCACGCCAACAGATGGTTCGGCAGCAGGCCGGTGGTCATGACCTGCTGGACGGCGAAGGTCTTCTGGTCAACCACCGAGATGAAGCCCAGGAAGTAGTTCGCGACGTAGAGCTTTCCCTGGAAGATCAGCAGGGAGTTGCTGCCGATGCCGGTGTTCACGTCGGCGATGTGCTTACCGGTGGTCAGGTTGTACACCGACAGGCCGGCGGCCGGAGTCATCAGATTGTTCACGTACAGGCGGTTGGTCCTGGTATCGGCGACGACGTTGCCGTGGCCTTCGGCCTGGGCCTGCCGAGTGTTCCACTTGAGCTTGGTCTGCACCTTGCCGCCGCTGCGGGTGATGCGCAGCTGGGAGAGATCGCGGTAGTACGAGGTGACCGAGATGGTGGCACCGTTGGCGTCGGCGTTGGTCACGGCCAGTCCGGCGCCAAGCTTCTTGCCCGCTCCGGGGAACGCCCACTCGCCGATGCGGGCGTAGGTGTCCATGTCGAAGAACGCCAGGCCGTTGGTGACGGAGACGATCGCGACGCGAAGACCTTCAGCGAACTGCACCCAGTGCGCGTGCGGCAGGTTCGTCAGGCGGGCGACCCGCTTGCCGGTGGTCTTGTCCCATACGTTGGCTTCACCACCGTTGGCGGCGGCGGCGGTGGTCCAGACAACGTTGCCGGTCTTGGGCACGTTGATCTCGTACTGGACGCCGTACTTGCCGTGGCCGCCGGTGTTGGCGGGCTCGATCACGTTGAACCGCTTCTTGACGGTCATGGTGTTCGGATCGATACGCAGGATGTTCGAGCGGGTGGCACCGCTCATCGGCTCCACCTGGGTCATCCACAGGTCGCCGGTTTGCGCGTCGATGGCGCCGCGGTAGTTTCCGCCGCGCTCATTGCCGACGCCGACGCTGTAGCCCTTGATGCTGTAGCCGGCCGGCTGCGGCACCGCGGGTCCCGGGCGTGCCGGTGAGGGTGCAGCGTTAGCGGTCGGTGCAGTGATCACACCGAGGGAGAACAATGCGGTGACGGCGAGCGCAGATGCGCGGGCCTTCGTGAAGTGGATGCTCATGCCAGTAAGGGTAACCTGACCGCGCGGCGGGTTTGACGTGGCCTTGCTCTCACAGGGGCGCTTACGCGACGCGCTCACGCGGCGCGCGTCGTCGCGTCGGGAGTGGTCAGTAGTAATACGGGAACGCGTCCCAATCCGGGTCGCGCTTCTCCAAGAAGGCGTCGCGGCCCTCCACCGCCTCGTCGGTCATGTAGGCCAGGCGGGTCGCCTCCCCGGCGAACACCTGCTGGCCCATCAGCCCGTCGTCGGTGAGGTTGAACGCGAACTTCAGCATGCGTTGCGCGGTCGGGGATTTCCCGTTGATCTTGCGCGCCCAGTCGATGGCGGTCGCCTCCAACTCGGCATGGTCGACGACGCGGTTGACCGCCCCCATCCGGTGCATGGTCTCCGCGTCGTAGGCCTCGCCGAGGAAGAAGATCTCGCGGGCGAACTTCTGGCCCACCTGCTTGGCCAGGTAGGCGCTGCCGTAGCCGCCGTCGAAGGACCCGACGTCGGCGTCGGTCTGCTTGAACCGCGCGTGCTCGCGGGAGGCCAGGGTCAGGTCGCACACCGAGTGCAACGAGTGCCCGCCGCCGGCCGCCCAGCCATTGACCACCGCGATCACCACCTTGGGCATGGTCCGGATCAGCCGCTGCACCTCGAGGATGTGCAGGCGCCCGCCCTGCGTCTTGACCCGGGCCTCGTCGACCCCGTCGGCGCCGGCCGCGGCGACGTCGTCGTCGTGACTCGTCGCGTACTGGTAGCCGGACCGTCCGCGGATGCGCTGGTCGCCGCCGCTGCAGAACGCCCAACCGCCGTCCTTGGGCGACGGCCCGTTGCCGGTGAGCAGCACCGTGCCCACGTCGGGGGTGCGCCGCGCGTCGTCGAGGACGCGGTAGAGCTCGTCGACGGTGTGCGGCCGGAAGGCGTTGCGGACCTCCGGGCGGTCGAACGCGATGCGGACGATGCCGTTGGCCCGCCCCTCCCCGACGTGGCGGTGGTAGGTGATGTCGGTCAGGTCGTCGAAGCCGGGGACCGGGCGCCAGGAATCGGGGTCAAACGGGGACTGATCGCTCATGCACCCACCCTACGTTCGCGCCTCGGTGCGGGGTCGCGCAGGCGGGCCGATCGGTCGGGGATAACGTGGGGAAATGAGTGATTCGTCCCCCACCGTCCCGCACGAGGGCGGCTTCCGCCCGGATCTGGACATCTCGACCGAGCGCGGCGGCCCGCACTATGCGGAGTTCAGCGAACAGGTCCGCACCCTGATGGACAAGGCCCGGTTCGCCTGTCCCACCGACGAACTCGCCGTCGAGGCCATCGCGGTGCTCAGCGAGCTCAACGCCAAACTCGACGCGCACCTCGTCGACGAGTGGACGACGCCGGCCGGCACCCGGGTGGACCTGCCGGCCCGGGGCAACCTCACGCTGCCGCCGTATGAGATCGAGGAGGCGACACCGGAGGGCGTGCTGGCGACGGTGTGGTTCCGCCCGTACCACCTCGGCGGCAACGGGGTGACCCACGGCGGCCAGGTCGCCGTCGCCTTCGACGACCTCGGCGGCATGGCCTCGTTGGTGGCGGTCAACGGGGTGTGCCGCACCGCCTACCTGAAGGTGAACTACCGGTCGCTGACGCCGCTGAACACCCGTCTGACGATCCGCACGTGGGTCGAGCGTCGGGAGGGCCGCAAGCTGTTCGTCGCGGGCACGCTGCACGACGGTGACCGCCTCTGCGCCGACATCGAGTCCTTGTTCATCGAACTGCGACCCGGGCAGGCCTGACCGGCCTGCGCGGTGACTTGGTGCGGCATTGCACCGCGGCGCATTCGAACTTAGGTATGCCTAATCCGCTCGCGTAGGGTGGGGGCATGGGGAAGCTCGCGGCATCGCCGCTGGACCAGCAAGCACGCACCGTCGTCGAGCGATTGCACCGGGAGAGCAAACGCCAAATGCTGCCGGCCGTGCTGCCGATGATCAGGCACTCCGTCACCTCCCGGTTGCGCGACGGCACCTGGGATTCGACGCAGAGCGAGGCCGGCAAACGATGGCTGGCCGACAAGTTCGTGGCGCTCGATCCGGAGAAGGCCGCGCTCTGCTATCTGCTGTGCCGTTCGAGTGGCGCCCGCCGCATCGTCGAGGTGGGGACCTCTTACGGGGTGTCCACCATCTACCTGGCCGCGGCGGTTCGGGACAATGCCGCCGAGGACGGGGCGGCCCAGGGCGGCGTGGTGATCGGGACCGAGCACGAGCCGGGCAAAGTGGCCGCGGCCCGCGACCACCTCGCGCAGGCCGGGGTCGCGGACTTCGTCGAGATCCTGGAGGGGGATCTGCGCGAGACGCTGCCCGGCGTCGACGGTCCGATCGACTTCGTGCTCGTCGACATCTGGATCCCGATGGCGGCCCCCGCGCTGCGGATCCTCGAGCCCGAGCTCCGCCGCGGCGCCCTCGTCGTCTGCGACAACGTCGTCAGCGGGGCCAAGGAGTACCGCGAGTACCTCGACTTCGTCCGCGACCCGGACGGGCCGTTCCAGTCGGTGACGATCCCCGGCCAGGGCGGAATCGAAGTCTCGATGAAGCGCTGAGCGCGCGTCAGCCGATCTCGGCGACGTCGATGTCGAACCCCGCGTCGCGCAGCCGGTCGATCAGCGCGTCGCCCATCGCCGCGGCCGGCGTGAGGACGCCGGAGCGCGCCGGCAGGCGGTCGCGGTCCAGTGCCAGGGCGAGTGCGGATTCGCCGAGCATGACCGCGGTGGCCTTGTAGCCGGGGTCGCCCTGGGCGGACATCCGGCTGCGGTAGCGACGGCCCGACGAGGTGGTCGTGTAGGTCTGCACGGTGAAGTGCCCCTTGTCCCGGGAGGCCTCGCTCGGGCCCTCGCCGGGCTTGGGGAGCACGCGGTCGAGCAGCTTGCGCGTCGGCGCGAACGACATCGCCCCTAGCCCGGCGCCCAACCCGGCGGCCACGACGGCCGAAGCGATGGTCGACACGACGGGGATCGAGCCGACGGCCATCGCCTCGCCGTAGCGGAAATCCGGGCCGTACTCGAGCAGTGAGTCGGACCGGCGCACGATGCGGGTGTTGAAGGAGCTCATGAAGAACGGGGCGAGCGTGCCGCGCAGCGACGGGTCGACGGTGGACGCGCGGACCAGCGCGGCGTCGCTCGGCTCCGAGCGGCGGTCCACCCGGACGAGTTCCCCCGGTCCCGACGAGAGGGCCTGGGGGTTGAGCAGCATGGAGCGGGTCGCCGAGTCGCGGGCCTGTTCGGCGATCACGCGCATCGAGTCGATGGTGCCCCCCGACGCGGCGCCGCGCACGGACATCACCACCATCGTCGTCGTGCCCAAGTCGCCGGCGCCGTCCTCCTGGGCCTTGCGGTACAGCCCGTAGGCGCCGAGGTCCGAGGGCACCGAATCGAATCCGCATGCGTGCACGATGCGCGCGCCGGTCGCGACGGCGGTGTCGCCGACCTTGTCGATGGAGTAGCGCACGAAGGGCACCTCGCCGGTGAGGTCGACGTAGTCGGTGCCCGCGCTGGCCGCGGCGGTGACCAGGCTCTCGCCATAGCGCAGG
>NZ_BJOU01000004.1 GCF_009932435.1 Gordonia crocea | reverse complement strand
CCCCAGCGGCGGCGAACGGCGTTGTGCCAGTGCGAGTCTGCCGCTCGCGCAATTCCAGCAGATCGCCGTCGCCACCGGGACCACCGTCAACGGCGCCCTGCACGGGGTGATCGCCGGGGCCAAGCGCGCCGAGATGATCGCCCGCAGCGAGGACCTGCGCTCGCCGGCGGTGACGGTGTTCGGGGTGGTGGCCGACATGGCGTCGACGCGCACCGCGGGCAATGAGATCTCCACCGCGCTGGCCTATCTGCGCACCGACATCGCCGACCCGGTGCAGCGGCTGACCGCGACCGCGCAGAGCTGTGCCGCGGCGGTCACCAAGCGGCGCAGCATCGGCTTCGAGCTGACCGACCAGATCGCGGTCTACACCGGCCGCACCGGCCCGGTGTTCCGCAAGCTGGCGGCCCCGGTCACGCCGCGCGTCGTCAACAACATCACCACGGCCAACCTGCCGGGTCCCCGTGAGACCCGCTGGGTGGGCGACATCGAGGTGGTGGACTGGATCTCGTTCGCGCTGGCGATCGCGCCGGCCGACGTGAACCTCACCGCCTACAGCTATGCCGGCCGGATCAGCATGGGGCTCATCACGACGCCGGAGTCGATGCCCGATCCGGAGGGTTTCCTCGACCGCGTGCGCGAGTCGCTGCACGAAGTGCGCACGGCGTTGGTCGAGCGGGGGATGTTGGCGGCGCAGGACGCCGACCAATCAGCGGCCAAGCCGCCCACCAATCCCGCGGCGAAGCCGCCCAAGAGAGTCGAGTAGCCATCGTGGGTCTGACCATCTGGGATACGACTGTGGCCCGCGTGGGTCTGTTCGCCAACGTCGTGCCGCGGGCCGTCGCCAGTGCGCGCGCGGCGAAGAACGGCGATGAGCGCCTGGGCATTCCGCCGTCGAAGGTCGGCGCGCGCACGGTGGGCGAGTCGGCCGTCGACGAGCTGTTCGTCGCCCTCAACTCGGTGCTGCGCGACGTGTCGGAGATCGACGACCTCGCCGCCGCGGTGCAGCGTTGCGACGCGGCCGCGCCGGTGCTCACCGAGCTCGGGGTCACCGGGGTCAACCGCCCCCAGCCGGTGCCGACGATCTTGCGGCGCAGCCGCAAGCGCTTCACCACGACGGTCTACGACCACGTCGACTTCAAGCTGGACGTCGACCTGCCCGAGCCGATGGCCGCCTATGCGCCCTACCTCGACGGAGTGTCGTCGGCGCGGGTGCTGGCCCACGAGGAGCCGGGCCGGCGCTGGATCATCTGGGTGCACGGTGCCGGGCAGGGCCGTCCCGACGACATGTTCTCGTTCCGGGCCGCCCACCTGCACGAGAAGCTGGGATACAACGTGGTGCTGCCGGTGCTGCCGGCGCACGGCGCACGGCGGCACCCCAACGTCGCCTTCCCGGGTTTCGACCCGTTGGAGAACATCGCGGTGACGATTCGGGCGGTCGCCGAGATCCGGGCGCTGGTGTCTTGGATCGGCGCGCAGGATCCGGCCGAGGTGACCATTGCCGGGACGTCGCTGGGCGGACCGTTGGCCGGACTCGTCGCCGGGTTGGAGCCGTTGGTGTCCTCGGTGTTGGCGTTGGTGCCGATGCTCGGCGTGCACACGACGCTGGCCCACCACATGGACCGGGTCGGCAAGATCGGCCGGGAGGCGGCCGCGCTGCTGCGCTCGGACAGTGTCCGAGCCGTCTCGTCGGTCGTCGACCCGCTGGCGGTGACGCCCTATGCGGAGCCGGACCGGAGGTTGGTGATCGCCGCGCTCAACGACCGGGTGACCTGGGTGACCGCGGCCCAGAAACTGCACCACCACTGGGGTGGCCGGATCGAGTGGTACGCCGGCGGGCATGTCGGCCACGTGTTCTCTGGCCGAGTCCGCGAACTCACCGACGAGTTCTTGGCCGAGGCCGCCGCTGCGACCCCCTAATCGCCGACTGGGCCCTCTTTCCCGCCGACTGGGCCCTGATCTTCGTCGACTGGGCCCTCATCTTCGTCGACTGGGCCCTCTTTTCCGCCGACTGGGCCCTCGATCTCGTCGACTGGGCCCTCGATGAGCGACGCTCAAGCGTCTTTGACGGTCTCGGTTGCTTCGACGACAAGGTCGGGTGTGGCCTCGCCAAGAACCTCGTCGCGGTCCTCGGGCACGATGAATCCGGCCGCGATCGCGGCGTCGGTGGCGTCGGCGTAGCTGCGCAGGTAGTCCGACGACGAGCGGTAGCGCTGGGCGAGCACCTCGTCGGGAATCGGGTGGGTTGACCCGAACAGCAAACAGATCCGCGAAACGGGTTCGGGCACAATGCCGCTCAACACCTGGGTCGGCACCTCGACACACGGGGTGCGGACCCCGCCGCGAACGTTGCCCACCTCGTCGGGAACGAACGCCGGGTCGTCAGATCCATTGAGCTGCAACGGCTCTGCGGAAGGCGGCGGGTCGCCGCCGCGGGCCCAGCGATCCAAATGTCGCAGTGCCGCGCGCAGCACGAACCGCTGTTGGCTGCGGTTCACCGGATCCGGGCAGCCGAGGAATTCTTCGAATGGTCCGATCTGTGCCAGGTCGGCATGGGCGGCCCCGGCCACCTCCCACACCCGCAACGAATCCGAATCTGATTGTCGCGCAAGGTAGTAGCGGAAGTTGGTGAGCAGATCGGTCTCGGTTTGCACGACGAGGACCGGCGCCCCGACGTCGGGGATGCTCGTCGGGTCTCCGGAGAACGCGACGGAGATGTCGGCCGGGCCGCCGATATCCCCGAGGGGGAGTCCGGCAACCGCCCGACTGTGGACCAGGTAGCCGTCGAAGACTTTGTGCACCGGCGCGAAGGCCGACACGTAGGTCGTCAGGGCCATCGCCGACTGCGATTCGCCGACCGCGAGGATGCGGTCGACGATCAGCCCACCCAGCGGCCCGCCCGGCCCCCGCAGCGCGGCGGCTACCGCGGCGAACAGGTCGTAGCAGTACGCGTCGCCCGGGTGCTTCATCTGGGCGTACCGCTGCGGGTCCTTCGCGGCAAGGCCGCTCGGACCGGCATCGACCTCGACCGACCCGGTGCCGCCCTCGACGCCGGTGTACTGCGCGGACACCCCGGCCCACGCGTGGCCGGCCCGGACCAGTTCCTCTGCGACGTAGGTGTATTCCGGTGCCGCGTCGGCTCCGCTGCTCACATTGAGCCATTCGACGACGAGGGTGCCGCTGAACGACTCCGGCGTGCTCGGCCGGCGGACGAGGACGCGAGTGGTGAACTCGGCCGGCGGGGCCTCGCCGTCCCGCGTGAGCCCGGACACGACGCCGGTAGCGGCGTACTCGGTCTCGGTGTAGCCGTGCGCGGCCAGGTCGGGGCCCGGCGTTGCGCTCATGAGGGAATGTCCGGCACCGCCGGTGAGTTCGACGAAATCCACGGTCAGTCCTGCTTCTGCGCCTTGCGCCAATTCTTGATGGCGGTGCCGAAGACGGTGTTCATCTTGGTGCCGACCGGCCAACCGGCGTAGTAACAGAGGAACAGGGCGATCTCCTCGAGCTGCTCGGGGGTCAGCTCCTCTTTGCCCAGTGCCGCCCCGGCTTGGATCTCCGCGACGTCGACGTGGCCGTTTCCGGCCAACAGGCCCAGGAGCAGCAGCCGACGATCACGGTCGGTGAGTGCGTCACGCGTCCACCTCGGCGAACAGCTGATCGGCGGTGTGCGCGAAATGCAGTCCGGGACCGTCGGACATGTCCCAGCCGTACACCTCCGACATCTTCGCCACACCGCGCTTGCGGTGCTCGGTGCCCTCGCCGCCTACGGCGGTTCCTGAACTCATGCGTTGACTCCTTTGTCTTCGGCATCGGGAACACCGAATCCCGACGCGAGGTTGGCGCGGGCGGGATGGTGCCCAGGGAAGGTCGACGTCGAGCTGGCGGCACCAAGGCAAGGCCAGATCGAGATCCTTGCTGCCCAAGTTCACCACGTGGGTGAATACGCCGTACCAGAAGTCGTCGGGATCGATCGGTGCGGTGGTGTTGCGCAGCATGATGCCCGGCACCGCCGGTGATGGCGTCGGTGTGGCGCACCACTTTGCCGAGTTTCTCGATGTCGATCCCGGCGGCCTCGGCCAGGCGCTGTGCCTCCGACGCCGCATTGAATGAGATGAAATGCAGGAGATTGCGCGCCAGCTTCATCCTGGTGCCCGCGCCGACCTCGTCGCCCGCGTGGACGAGCATGTCGCCGGCCAACTTGAACGGCGGCTTGATCTGCTCATAGGCCTCCCGCGGTCCGCCGACCATGATGGCCAGCCGACCCTGCTCGGCGCCGGGTGCGCCGCCGGGAGATGGGAGCATCCATCAGGTGGACACCCTGCTCCGCGCAGGTTGCCGACAGCTCAATCGCTGTCTGGGCTGATCGTCGAATGGACGGTGATCACCGTGCCCGACTTGGCCGTCGTGAGCAGGTCGCCGACCACCGAGCGCACCTGCGCGTCGTTGACGACGCAGATCCCGATGACGTCGGCCTGTTCGCCGAGCGCGGCCAGCGAGTCGGCCTTGGCTGCACCCTTCTCGACCAGCTTGGCGACGGCCTCGTCGGACAGGTCGAATGACGGTCAGGCCGCCGGCCAGGCGGCGAGACGCCCGGCCATCGGGCCGCCGATGTTGCCAGGCCGACATATCCAGAGAACGTCGCTCATGGTCGGTAGACCTGCCCGCCGTCGACGTTGAAGATCTGGCCGGTGATCCAGTTGGCCTCGTCGGAGAGGAGGAACTTGCACATGCCGACGTGGTCCTCCGGCTTGCCGAATCGCTTGAGCGGCAACTGCTTGACCATGTCCTAGACCATTTCGATCGGGGTGGTGGTGCGGGTCGCCTCGGTGTCGGTGGGCCGGGGCAATCGCGTT
>NZ_BJOU01000003.1 GCF_009932435.1 Gordonia crocea | reverse complement strand
CCAGAAGGACATCGACTTCGATGCATCCGGTCCATAGGCACTCGGGTCCATCGAGACGCCCCACGCGTTGGACAGCGCGATGTTGTTGCGGAAGGCGTTGCGCACGTCTTCGTGCCGCGACAGGGTCGCCAGAAAATCGAGGTCCGAGTTGTAGTAGACCGGCGCCTCGGCGCGCAGCCGGGCATAGGTCGGGTACGGATCCTCGTGGAAGTCATAGGCGTACGGGTCGAATGGCAGCTGGTGCTGCATCCCGCGATGGTCGTGCTCACGGATTCTCCTGGGCTGGGAATGGGTGGGTCGGGTTATCGCTTGTCGCGCATGATGAGTAGCGCTGCCTCGGTGAGGCGGTCGCGGTGTCCTCGTAGGACATGTGGCCCATACCGGCATGGACCAGGCCGCCGGCATAAAGCATTTCGAGCGCTTCGACGACGGGGCCGGGGTTCTCGGGGTCGACCTCGAGCGCCGCGGCGAGCTGGCGGCGGATGAATCCGCCGATGCGCAGGCGCAGGTGCTCGACGTCGGGGTCGGTGCCCAGCAGGGCGACGGTGACCGCGCCGCCGAGGGTCGCCGTCGCCGGTGACGATGAGCGCGACCGAGCGCAGCAGCGCGACGACGCGGTCGGTGGTCGACAGCTCCGGATCGGGTTCGGGGACTCCCTCGGCCAGGCGGCGCCAGAACACCTCGGCCACGAGGTGGCTCTTGGAGCTGAAGTACGTGTACGCGGTGGCCGGGGCGACGCCGGCGAGCTTGGCGACCGCGCGGACCGTGAGGCCGTCGAAGCCCTCGGTGCGCAGTACCTCGACGGCCGCGTCGGTCAGCTTGGCGACCGTCTCGGCCTGCTGGGCCGAGAGCCGGCGACGAGTGGATTCCTGAGAAACCGAGGTGGGTGCAGGAGTGGACATGTGAGCCACGCTACACTACATTCGTACTCACGTCTAGACAGGTGTCCAGACGATGGACCAGACAGTGTTATCCAGACCTCCGACAAGGGAGAAACCCATGGCCTTGCGCCCGGAAACCAGCTCCGAACTGCTCATTGATGGAAAACTCGTCCCCGGATCGGCTGGCGCCTTCGACATCGTCAATCCTGCGACGGAGGCGGTGATCGGCCAGGCCGCCGACGCCGGCGCCGACGATCTCGACGCCGCCATCGACGCCGCCCGCCGCGCCTTCGACACCACCGACTGGTCGCGCGACCACGCCTTCCGCGCCACCTGTCTGCGCCAGCTGCGCGACGCCTTGCTCGCCCACTCCGAGGAGTTCCGCGCGCTGGCCACCGAAGAGATCGGCTGCCCGAGCTTCCTCACCGGCGGGCCGCAGTTCGAGGGCCCGGTCAACGACCTCGGCTACTTCGCCGATCTCGCCGACAACTACCAGTGGACCCAAGACCTCGGTGAGGCCAAGCCGATGGGGATCCCCAACGTGCGCGAGATCCGCTACGAGGCGGCCGGCGTCGTCGGGGCGATCACGCCGTGGAACTTCCCGCACCAGATCAACTTCGCCAAGATCGGCCCGGCCCTCGCGGCCGGCTGCACCGTCGTCCTCAAGCCCGCCCCGGACACCCCGTGGGCCGCGGCGTTGGTCGGCAAGGTGATCGCCGAGGAGACCGACTTCCCGCCAGGCGTCGTGAACATCGTGACCTCGTCGGATCACGCGCTGGGCGAGCAGCTGGTGCGCGACCCCCGCGTCGACATCGTGTCGTTCACCGGGTCCACCGCCACCGGCCGCAAGGTCATGGTGGCCGCGTCGGAAACCCTGACCAAGGTGTTCCTCGAGCTCGGCGGCAAGTCCGCGTTCATCGTCCTCGACGACGCCGACCTGCGAGGCGCCTGCTCGATGGCGGCGTTCAACGTCGTCACCCACGCCGGCCAGGGCTGCGCGATCACCACCCGCCTGCTGGTTCCGCGCGAGAAGCTCGACGAGGCCATCACCGCCACGCGCGACGCGATGGCCGGCCTGCCCGCCGACGACCCGGCCAAGCCGGGCACCATCTGCGGTCCGCTCATCTCGGCCAAGCAGCGCGAGCGCGTCGAGAGCTACATCAAGCTCGCCGTCGACGAGGGTGGCACCGTCGAGATCGGCGGCGGTCGGCCCGCGAGCAAGGAAAAGGGCTACTTCGTCGAACCGACGCTGATCTCCGGCCTGGACAACTCCGCCCGGGTGGCCCAGGAGGAGATCTTCGGCCCGGTCCTCGTGATCATCCCCCACGACGGCGACGACGACGCGATCCGCATCGCCAACGACTCCCCGTACGGGTTGTCGGGCATGGTCTACGGCACCGACGAGACGCGGATCAACCACGTCGTCAACGGGGTTCGCACCGGGACGATGGGAGTCAACGGCGGCATCTGGTACGCCGCCGACGTCCCGTTCGGCGGATACAAGCAGTCGGGCATCGGCCGCGAGATGGGCGTCGCCGGCTTCGAGGAATACCTCGAGTCCAAGGCCGTCGCGAGGCCGGCATGACGCCGACTGGGCCCTCATTCCCGCCGAGTGGGCCCTCATTCCCGCCGACTGGGCCCTCAATCTCGTCGACTGGGCCCTCGATCTCGTCGAGTGGGCCCTCAATCCCATCCACACCAACCCAACCAACCCAATAGATAGGACAACCCAATGAGTTCAGGACGCTTCGACAACAAGACCATCATCGTGACCGGCGCCGCCGGCGGCATCGGCGAGGGTTACGCCCGAGGCCTGGCCGAAGAGGGCGCCAACGTCGTCGTCGCCGACCTCAACGACGAGGCCGGCGAGAAGGTCGCCGCCGACATCGGCGGTCTGTACGTGCACACCGACGTCTCCGACCCGGAATCCGCCGAGGCACTCGCCGCAGCCGCCGTCGAGCGCTACGGCAACATCAACGGCCTGGTCAACAACGCCGCCATCTACGGCGGGATGAAGCTGGACTTCCTGATCACCGTGCCGTGGGACTACTACAAGAAGTTCATGAGCGTGAACCTCGACGGGGCGCTGGCGGTGACCCGCGCGGTCTACCCGCACATGAAGGACGGCGGCTCGATCGTCAACCAGTCCTCCACCGCCGCTTACCTTTACAGCGGCTTCTACGGCCTCGCCAAGGCGGGCATCAACAACCTCACCTTCCAGCTCGCCACCGAACTGGGCGGCAACAACATCCGCGTGAACGCGATTGCCCCCGGGCCCACCGACACCGAGGCGACCCGCACCACCACCCCGATCGAAATGGTCGAGGACATGGTCAAGCAGTTGCCGCTCAAGCGATTCGGCAAGCCGGAGGACCACGTCGGCATGTGCAAGTTCCTCCTCTCCGACGAGGCCAACTGGATCACCGGCCAGATCTTCAACGTCGACGGCGGGCAGGTCTACCGACCATGAGCGACGTTCGTCTGGGATATGTCGGCCTGGGCAACATCGGCGGCCCGATGGCCGGGCGGCTCGCCGCCTGGCCGGGCGGCCTGACCGTCTTCGACCTGTCCGACGAGGCCGTCGCCAAGCTGGTCGAGAAGGGTGCAGCCAAGGCCGACTCGCTGGCCGCGCTCGGCGAACAGGCCGACGTCATCGGGATCTGCGTCGTCAACGACGCGCAGGTGCGCTCGGTGGTCGGCGACCTGCTCACGACGGCCAAGTCGGGCACGGTGATCACCGTCCATTCGACGATCAGCCCGGAGACAGCGATTGAGCTGTCGGCAACCTGCGCGGAGCAGGGTGTCCACCTGATGGATGCTCCCATCTCCGGCGGCGCACCCGGCGCCGAGCAGGGTCGGCTGGCCATCATGGTCGGCGGACCGCGGGAGGCCTATGAGCAGATCAAGCCGCCGTTCAAGTTGGCCGGCGACATGCTCGTCCACGCGGGCGACGAGGTCGGCGCGGGCACCAGGATGAAGCTGGCGCGCAATCTCCTGCATTTCATCTCATTCAATGCGGCGTCGGAGGCACAGCGCCTGGCCGAGGCCGCCGGGATCGACATCGAGAAACTCGGCAAAGTGGTGCGCCACACCGACGCCATCACCGGCGGTGCCGGGGCAATCATGCTGCGCAACACCACCGCACCGATCGATCCCGACGACTTCTGGTACGGCGTATTCACCCACGTGGTGAACTTGGGCAGCAAGGATCTCGATCTGGCCTTGGCCTTGGGCCGCCAGCTCGACGTCGACCTTCCCCTGGGCACCATCGCCCGCGCCAACCTCGCGTCGGGATTCGGTGTTCCCGATGCCGAAGACAAAGGAGTCAACGCATGAGTTCAGGAACCGCCGTAGGCGGCGAGGGCACCGAGCACCGCAAGCGCGGTGTGGCGAAGATGTCGGAGGTGTACGGCTGGGACATGTCCGACGGTCCCGGACTGCATTTCGCGCACACCGCCGATCAGCTGTTCGCCGAGGTGTGGACGCGTGACGCACTCACCGACCGTGATCGTCGGCTGCTGCTCCTGGGCCTGTTGGCCGGAAACGGCCACGTCGACGTCGCGGAGATCCAAGCCGGGGCGGCACTGGGCAAAGAGGAGCTGACCCCCGAGCAGCTCGAGGAGATCGCCCTGTTCCTCTGTTACTACGCCGGTTGGCCGGTCGGCACCAAGATGAACACCGTCTTCGGCACCGCCATCAAGAATTGGCGCAAGGCGCAGAAGCAGGACTGACCGTGGATTTCGTCGAACTCACCGGCGGTGCCGGACATTCCCTCATGAGCGCAACGCCGGGCCCCGACCTGGCCGCGCACGGCTACACCGAGACCGAGTACGCCGCTACCGGCGTCGTGTCCGGGCTCACGCGGGACGGCGAGGCCCCGCCGGCCGAGTTCACCACTCGCGTCCTCGTCCGCCGGCCGAGCACGCCGGAGTCGTTCAGCGGCACCCTCGTCGTCGAATGGCTCAATGTGAGCAGCGGAGCCGACGCGGCACCGGAATACACCTACGTCGCAGAGGAACTGGTCCGGGCCGGCCACGCGTGGGCCGGGGTGTCCGCGCAGTACACCGGCGTCGAGGGCGGCACCGGGTCGGTCGAGGTCGATGCCGGTCCGAGCGGCCTTGCCGCGAAGGACCCGCAGCGGTACGCCCAGATGAAGCACCCGGGCGACGCGTACTGCTACGACCTGTTCGCCGCGGTAGCCGCCGCGCTGCGGGGGCCGGGCGGGCCGCTGGGTGGGCTGATCGTCGACCGCATCCTCGCGGTCGGCGAATCGCAGTCGGCGATGGCCCTGACGACCTACGTGTCGGCCTTCGCGCCGGTGCACAAAGTCTTCGACGGCTACCTGGTCCACAGTCGGGCGGTTGCCGGACTCCCCCTCGGGGATATCGGCGGCCCGGCCGACATCTCCGTCGCGTTCTCCGGAGACCCGACGAGCATCCCCGACGTCGGGGCGCCGGTCCTCGTCGTGCAAACCGAGACCGATCTGCTCACCAACTTCCGCTACTACCTTGCGCGACAATCAGATTCGGATTCGTTGCGGGTGTGGGAGGTGGCCGGGGCCGCCCATGCCGACCTGGCACAGATCGGACCATTCGAAGAATTCCTCGGCTGCCCGGATCCGGTGAACCGCAGCCAACAGCGGTTCGTGCTGCGCGCGGCACTGCGACATTTGGATCGCTGGGCCCGCGGCGGCGACCCGCCGCCTTCCGCAGAGCCGTTGCAGCTCAATGGATCTGACGACCCGGCGTTCGTTCCCGACGAGGTGGGCAACGTTCGCGGCGGGGTCCGCACCCCGTGTGTCGAGGTGCCGACCCAGGTGTTGAGCGGCATTGTGCCCGAACCCGTTTCGCGGATCTGTTTGCTGTTCGGGTCAACCCACCCGATTCCCGACGAGGTGCTCGCCCAGCGCTACCGCTCGTCGTCGGACTACCTGCGCAGCTACGCCGACGCCACCGACGCCGCGATCGCGGCCGGATTCATCGTGCCCGAGGACCGCGACGAGGTTCTTGGCGAGGCCACACCCGACCTTGTCGTCGAAGCAACCGAGACCGTCAAAGACGCTTGAGCGTCGCTCATCGAGGGCCCAGTCGACGAGATCGAGGGCCCAGTCGGCGGAAAAGAGGGCCCAGTCGACGAAGATGAGGGCCCAGTCGACGAAGATCAGGGCCCAGTCGGCGGGAAAGAGGGCCCAGTCGGCGATTAGGGGGTCGCAGCGGCGGCCTCGGCCAAGAACTCGTCGGTGAGTTCGCGGACTCGGCCAGAGAACACGTGGCCGACATGCCCGCCGGCGTACCACTCGATCCGGCCACCCCAGTGGTGGTGCAGTTTCTGGGCCGCGGTCACCCAGGTCACCCGGTCGTTGAGCGCGGCGATCACCAACCTCCGGTCCGGCTCCGCATAGGGCGTCACCGCCAGCGGGTCGACGACCGACGAGACGGCTCGGACACTGTCCGAGCGCAGCAGCGCGGCCGCCTCCCGGCCGATCTTGCCGACCCGGTCCATGTGGTGGGCCAGCGTCGTGTGCACGCCGAGCATCGGCACCAACGCCAACACCGAGGACACCAACGGCTCCAACCCGGCGACGAGTCCGGCCAACGGTCCGCCCAGCGACGTCCCGGCAATGGTCACCTCGGCCGGATCCTGCGCGCCGATCCAAGACACCAGCGCCCGGATCTCGGCGACCGCCCGAATCGTCACCGCGATGTTCTCCAACGGGTCGAAACCCGGGAAGGCGACGTTGGGGTGCCGCCGTGCGCCGTGCGCCGGCAGCACCGGCAGCACCACGTTGTATCCCAGCTTCTCGTGCAGGTGGGCGGCCCGGAACGAGAACATGTCGTCGGGACGGCCCTGCCCGGCACCGTGCACCCAGATGATCCAGCGCCGGCCCGGCTCCTCGTGGGCCAGCACCCGCGCCGACGACACTCCGTCGAGGTAGGGCGCATAGGCGGCCATCGGCTCGGGCAGGTCGACGTCCAGCTTGAAGTCGACGTGGTCGTAGACCGTCGTGGTGAAGCGCTTGCGGCTGCGCCGCAAGATCGTCGGCACCGGCTGGGGGCGGTTGACCCCGGTGACCCCGAGCTCGGTGAGCACCGGCGCGGCCGCGTCGCAACGCTGCACCGCGGCGGCGAGGTCGTCGATCTCCGACACGTCGCGCAGCACCGAGTTGAGGGCGACGAACAGCTCGTCGACGGCCGACTCGCCCACCGTGCGCGCGCCGACCTTCGACGGCGGAATGCCCAGGCGCTCATCGCCGTTCTTCGCCGCGCGCGCACTGGCGACGGCCCGCGGCACGACGTTGGCGAACAGACCCACGCGGGCCACAGTCGTATCCCAGATGGTCAGACCCACGATGGCTACTCGACTCTCTTGGGCGGCTTCGCCGCGGGATTGGTGGGCGGCTTGGCCGCTGATTGGTCGGCGTCCTGCGCCGCCAACATCCCCCGCTCGACCAACGCCGTGCGCACTTCGTGCAGCGACTCGCGCACGCGGTCGAGGAAACCCTCCGGATCGGGCATCGACTCCGGCGTCGTGATGAGCCCCATGCTGATCCGGCCGGCATAGCTGTAGGCGGTGAGGTTCACGTCGGCCGGCGCGATCGCCAGCGCGAACGAGATCCAGTCCACCACCTCGATGTCGCCCACCCAGCGGGTCTCACGGGGACCCGGCAGGTTGGCCGTGGTGATGTTGTTGACGACGCGCGGCGTGACCGGGGCCGCCAGCTTGCGGAACACCGGGCCGGTGCGGCCGGTGTAGACCGCGATCTGGTCGGTCAGCTCGAAGCCGATGCTGCGCCGCTTGGTGACCGCCGCGGCACAGCTCTGCGCGGTCGCGGTCAGCCGCTGCACCGGGTCGGCGATGTCGGTGCGCAGATAGGCCAGCGCGGTGGAGATCTCATTGCCCGCGGTGCGCGTCGACGCCATGTCGGCGGCCACCCCGAACACCGTCACCGCCGGCGAGCGCAGGTCCTCGCTGCGGGCGATCATCTCGGCGCGCTTGGCCCCGGCGATCACCCCGTGCAGGGCGCCGTTGACGGTGGTCCCGGTGGCGACGGCGATCTGCTGGAATTGCGCGAGCGGCAGACTCGCACTGGCACAACGCCGTTCGCCGCCGCTGGGTGCGGAGAAGCTGTTGCGCGACGACTCCATCGGCTTGGGCACCAGGTGCCGGTTCTCGAACCGCCGCGAGGTGACGATGCCCTTGACCAGCCGGCCGGTGGCCTTGGGCACCTCCCGGAAGAGCTTCTTGGACTCGGCGCGCGCAGTGCGCAGCAGTTCTTCGCGCTGCACCGCCTCGATGTCGCCGACCGGGGCGGGCGCCACCGTGCCGCCCCGCTCGGCGGTGGCGGTCATGAACGTGTTGAGGGCGGCCAAGCCGTCGGCGACGGCGTGGTGGACCCGCACGACGATGGCCTGCTGGCCGTCGGCGAGGCCGTTCACGAGGGTCAGCGCCCACAGCGGCCGCGACCGGTCGAGTTGTTCGACGGACAGCTCGGTCAGGATTGTGTCGAGCGCCCGACGATCGCCGGGGGCGGCTGCGGTCCGCTCGTCGAGGTGGGCGCTGACGTCGAAGTTCTCGTCGGCCACCCAGAACGGGCGCGCCGAGTAGGTCGCCGATGCCGCCTCCACGCGCTGTGTCGCACGCGGGAAGTGTCCGAGGTAGTGGGGCAGTACGTCGACGAGCTCGTCCAGGGTGATCGGGCGGCCGCGCCGCGACGGGTCGACGATGGCCACCTTGAGGGTGTGCATCGGCGTCGTCGGATTCTCCATGTTGAGCATCAGGGCGTCGTTGCCCGACAGTCGCTGCAGTCCGGTCATCGTCCCTCCTCGGTGAGGTCGCGCTTGAGCACCTTGCCGGTGGCGTTGCGGGGCAACAGTTCGATGAAATGGATGTCGCGCGGCACCTTGTACCCGGCGAGCTGGCTCTTCACGTGCGCCTTCAACGCGTCGGCATCGACGTCGGAACCGCCGGACCGCACGACGAAGGCGGCGAGCCGCTGGCCGAACTTCTCGTCGTCGACGCCGATCACCGCGACCTCGGCCACCCCCGGGTGGGCGTCGAGGACCAGCTCGACCTCCAGCGGGTAGACGTTCTCGCCGCCGGAGACGATCATCTCGTCGTCGCGTCCGACGACGTAGAGCAGGCCGTTCCCGTCGATCCGCCCGACGTCGCCGGAGAGCATGTAGCCGTCGGCGTAGTCCTTGGTCTCGGTGCCGGTGTATCCGTCGAAGGCCGACTCGTTGGCCACCGCGATGACGCCGATCTCGCCGACCGGGAGCGGGCGCCGATCGTCGTCGAGAATCCGCACCCGGGTGCCGGCGATGGGCCGCCCGGCGGTGTCCGGGGCGATCCGCAGGTCGGCCGGGGTCGCGGTGCTGATCAGACCGGCCTCGGTGGCGTTGTAGCTGTTGTAAACCACGTCGCCGAAGCGGTCCATGAAGGCGGTGAGCGATTCCGCGCGCATCCGCGACCCGCTGGCGGTGGCGAACCGCAGCGTCGGCATCGGCTTGGCGTCGAGCACATCGACGGGCAGGTCCATGATCCGTTCGAGCATCACCGGGACGACGGCGAGCCCGCTCGCACCGTGGTCGCGCACGAGGTCGAGCGTGCCTTGCGGGTCGAACCGGCGACGCATGACCATCGTCGCGTGCATCGTCGACGAGATGGCCATCTGGCCGAAGCCCCAGGCGTGGAAGATCGGGGCCGCGATGACCGTCGTCTCCCCGCCGCGCCACGGGATGCGGTCGAGCATCGCCGCGAGCGACGAGACGTCCGATCCGCTGGCGCCGCGCTTGGCGCCCTTGGGGGTGCCGGTGGTGCCCGAGGTCAGCAGGATGATCCGGCCGGGTTTGCGCGGCGGCGCCGGGCGCTGCCCCATCCGGGAGGAGATGAGGTGCTCGACGGTGCCGGGATCGGCGCGCAGGCCGATCCCCTCCTGCCACGACCACAGGCACCGCAGGCCCGAATCAGATTGGCGGGCATGGTCGATGAGGCCGGCGAACTCGTCGTCGGCGATGAGGATGTCGGCCTGTTCGCGCTTGAGGACGTCGGCGAGCTGCGGCCCGGCGAACCCGGTGTTGAGCAGGACCGCGTCGGCGCCCAACCGGATCGTCGCGGCGATCGCCTCGACGATGCCGCGGTGGTTGCGGCACATGATCGCGACGGTGCGCGGCGGCCGGACGGTCGACTCACTGAGCCCGACGGCCAGCGCGTCGGCCCGGGCGTCGAGTTGCGCCCAGGTCAGCGAGCCGGCCTCGTCGTGCAGGGCGACGGCGTCGGGGTATTGGGCGGCGGCGAGGCCGATGCCGCTGACCGCGTTCGTCCCGCCCTGGCGGCGCAACGACAACCCCATCCGCAGGTAGCGGTCGGGGCGCAGCAGGGTGAGGAATCCGCTGGACACCAAGACGCGGACGATCCACGCGTAGTGGCTGAGTCGGTTGCGCAACGCGGTCATGGCCTCACCCGATGATCGGGAATCGACGGTCGCGGTCGAGTTCGTCGAGGGCGGCCTGCATCCGCGACCGGATCTCCTCGTCGACGGCGTCGATGTCGGGGTCCTCGCCGAACTCGGCGGTGATGTCGATGGGGTCGAGCACCTGGGTCACCATCTTCGACGGCAGCGGCACGTTGGGCGGCATGCCCAGCGTGAGCCCGAAGGGGAAGCCGAAGGTCAGCGGCGCCCGGGTGGCCCGGATCAGCTTGTCCAGCCGCAACAGTTTGGCCAGGCCCGCGCCGTCGTTGAGGAACAGCTGGGTCTCCTGGCCGCCGATGGTGACGATGGGGACGATCGGCACCCCTGCTATGATGGCGGTGCGCACGTAACCCTGTTGGCCGTTGAAGTTGATCTTCGCCGACGCCGAGGTGGGCCGCATCGCGTCCCAGACACCGCCGGGGAACACCAGCGTCGCCATGCCCTCGCGCAGCGCGGCGACGGCGTTGCGCGGATGGGCGCGCAGGAAGCCGAACTTGCCGAAGATGGTGTCTCCCGCCCCCAGGAACACCAGGTCGTGGGCCAGCGTGCACAACGGTCGGTCGGCGCCGAACTCGTCGGCGAAGGCGACGCGATGAGCGGGACGTCGTAGGCGACCATGCCGCCGGAGTGGTTGCTGACCAGCAACACTCCCCCGTCGGGCACCTTGTCCATCCCGCGCACCTCGGAGCGGAAGGTAGACCTTGGCGATGGTCTTGAGCAGCGGTAGGACGCGGGACACCCACTCGGGTCCCAGCGGGCTTGCGAGCCCTTCTCCGGCACCGGCTGCGACTTGTCCTTCGGCCAACGGGTCGCCACCCCCTTCGTATCGATACGACTCCCTGGCTGTGCTTCTTTATGTCGTTTTCCACATTCGGCGCGCACACGCGGGCCATCGAGGAAACTAGATAACGTTCGTTGCCTAGTTTTAGAATAGAGGCACGTTTCCCGGATTCTCTCCGCCATCCGAGACGATACCACAGTCGTTCCGCTCCCACCGCAGAGGAGACCGCCGTCGCGCGTCCTCGATCCCCGGTTGTCACACAGGATTCGTCGGCGGCTGTGGACCAGCCGACTGCGATTCGCCACGCCGCGGCCACCAGATCCGCTTCCTCGTGCGCAACCCCTGACAAGCTGGCCCGCGCCGCAGCCTTTTTCGGTTCGACGCCGACGACGCCGTGGTCGGCGACATCACCGACGAGGCCGGCGTCGCCCGGGCCCTGCAGGGCTGCGACGCCGTGGTGCACGCGGCCGCCGAGGTCGCCCTGCACGGCACCGACGCGACGGGGAGCGGGCCTGGTGGTGCAGCGCAATCTCGCGGGCGCGCGCAACGTGATCGGCGGGGCCGTGCGGGCGGGCATCGACCCGGTCGTGCACGTGTCGAGCATCGCCGCGCTGTGGACCCGACGACGCGGCGGTCTGCACGGCGACCTGCCGGTCACCCGGGGGCGCCGGCGCCTACGGGCAGGCCAAGACCGCGGTGGAGGTCTACGTCCGCTCGCTGCAGGACGAGGGAGACACCCGTCGCCATCGTCTACCCCACCGGCGTCGCCGGCCCGTCGGCCGCCGGGCAACCGCGAGGGGAGGCCGGCGACGGCGTGCGCACCCTCGCGGCGTCGGGGTGCTGGGCCGCACCGCCGCGCGGGCTGACCCTCGTCGACGTCCGCGACCGGCCGACCTGCACGTCCGCCTGCTCGAACCGGGCACGGCCCGCGCCGCATCCTGGCCGGCGGGCACCGGATCATCGGCGCCGACCTCGCCCGGGCGCTGCGCCCACGCCTCGGGGCGGCACACCGCTACGTGCCGATCCCCAACCGCGCGCTGCTCGGGATCGGCCGGCTCGCCGACGCTTCCGCTCGCTGGTCCGGCCGGCGTCGACCAACTCAGCGAATCCGCCGCCCAGTACCTGCTCTACCGCCGATCCCCGACAAACGCCGCGGCGTCCTCGGCGCCACCTTCCGGCCGGCGACCGAGACGATCGACGCGGTGTTCGACGACGACTGATCCGACCCGCCCGCGGGGCGGGGTTAGTCTGGGTCAGTGTGTTCCGACGATGACGTGACGACACCGTTTCCCCGGCCGACGCCGCTGCTGTCCGAGCGTTGTGGGAGCCGCTCGGGCTGCCCGGGGTGATCGACATCCACACCCACTTCATGCCGGGCAATGTGATGGACAAGGTCTGGGCCTACTTCGACTCGGCCGGCCCCGCTGCTGGGCCGGGATTGGCCGATCACCTACCGCGCCGACGAGCAGGCCCGCGTCGACGGTCTCGAGGCGTTCGGGGTGCGCGCGTTCACGTCGATGATCTACGCCCACAAACCCGA